>CALWMI010000059.1 GCA_944381745.1 uncultured Lachnospiraceae bacterium
CATACGCTGCGCTAGTGTAAAAAATAGTTGAAAAAACGCGGGGAGTATTATAAAATGTTTAAAGGTATGGGATGTGGAAGAAAATTCCCGATAGCGCCGGTGTATCAGGGGCTATGCAAGCATATTAAGCAAGGAGGAATATCTTTATGATATCAGCAGGTGATTTTCGCAACGGCATTACGGTGGAGATGGAGGGCAATGTCTACCAGATCATCGAATTCCAGCATGTAAAACCAGGAAAGGGCGCGGCGTTTGTCAGGACGAAATTAAAGAATATCAAGAGCGGCGGCGTGATTGAGAAGAGCTTCCGCCCGACGGAGAAGTTCCCGCAGGCGCGTATTGACAGGAAGGACATGCAGTACCTGTACTCGGACGGCGACCTGTTCTATTTCATGGACGTGGAGAACTACGAGCAGATCGGCCTGAGCGCAGAGCAGATCGGCGACGCCCTGAAGTTCGTGAAGGAGAACGAGATGGTGAAGATCTGCTCCCACAACGGCAATGTGTTCGCGGTGGAGCCCCCGCTGTTCGTGGAGCTGGAGATCACAGAGACAGAGCCTGGCTTCAAGGGAGACACGGCTACCGGCGCGACGAAGCCGGCGACGGTGGAGACCGGGGCAGTGGTCTATGTGCCGCTGTTTGTAGACCAGGGCGACAAGATTAAGATCGACACCAGGACTGGGGAGTATCTGTCCAGGGCATGACAGGAGTGCCGGTGTACCAAGGGTGTATTGCTCCTTGTACACCGAGGCTAAGATAGGATCCGGCATATGCCGGAAGAAGGGAGGATGTCTCAGAAAGCCCATCGGGTTTCGGGACATCCTCTTGTGCTGCAAGGAGAAATGTGCTATACTTCTAACGAACGGATATCTAGCGAACAGATAGAGTCTGCAAAGCTGCAGAAGGCGTTCACCCACGGGAAGCGTTCTGCTTCATTCCTGCACGTTCGTGCAAGAGATTTTCACTTTTTGACAGGGTCAACAGATTGAGGAGTAGTGCGGGCAGAGGGGAGCGTCTGCGCCGCCGCTGCGGGGGACTCTGCCCCGGCGTGAGGGGCGGGGGCAGGCGGCTTTGCCGCCGGCAAGGGACACCCCAGTCCTCTGTTCCGGCGTATGGGACGGGGGCTTGGCAGGGAGGCAGGAGAGGGGCACGCTGGCTGCACATTCCCGGAAAGGAAGGACTATGGATTATGCTGCGTTTAGGAACTATGTGAAGGAGAGCCTGGAGATGGTCACCGGGGCGCCGGTGGAACTATTCAGCGTCAAGAAGAACAATCTGGGGAGCCAGGAAGGGCTGGCGGTGAGGGAGGGGAAAGGGACTGCCTCCCCCACCATCTACCTGGAGCCCTATTACCAGAGGTATCGGGAAGGCTGCCCGCCCGGAGAGCTGATCCGGGAGATGCTTGCCTTTTACGAGAGCAGGAAGGAGGACGTGCCCCTGACTACGAAGCTGCTGCGGGATTTTGGGAAGCTGCGGGGGAGGGTAGTCTACCGCCTGCTGGGGCGGGAGAAGAACGGGGAACTCCTGGAGGAATATCCGCACCAGAGATTTCTGGACATGGCGGTCATCTGCAGCCTATTGTTCGAGGGGAGGGAGCCTGGGCGGGCGGCAGCGATGCCTGTGGAGAAGGAGCACCTGAGGATGTGGGGCGTCATGGAGGAGGAGCTGTTCCGCGCGGCGAGGGAGAATACGCCCAAGCTTTTGCCCCTCAAGCTGCAGGAATTCGGAGAATTCATGGGGGACTTCCTGCAGGGGGAGCTGGAGGAATGCATCGGGAAGAGAATCGCAGAGGGGGAGACGTGGACCCAAGGGCAGATTGCCGGGGCGAAGGAGGCGCTCCGGCAGCGGATGGAGAAGAGCAAGAGGGAGAGCCCTGTGTATATCCTGGGCAACAGCCTGAACCTGTACGGCTCCTCCAGCCTGCTGTACGAGGGAGCAGCCGCCTGGTGCCGGGGACAGATCGGCGAGGACTACTATGTGATACCCAGCAGCATCCATGAGGTCCTGCTGCTCCCGGAGAGCAGCTGCCCGGAGCCGGGGAAGGTGCGGCAGATGGTCAGGGAGATCAACCGGGACCATGTGCGGCCGGAGGAGGTGCTGTCAGGCTCCCTGTATAGATATAGGGAAAAAATGGGAATACTGGAGAGGTGGGAGGCGGAAGAAGAAAAGAATTAAAAAAACCATTGCTTTACGTGCCGGAATATAGTATTATAAATATTGTGCTGGAGAGTCCGGCACATCTGTGCATCCGTAGCTCAGGGGATAGAGCAGTGGTTTCCGGTACCACGTGTCGGGGGTTCGATTCCCTCCGGATGCGCTTTCTTTTTATGTATGAGAAAGATTGCGGATGGAGAACCATAAGGAGGCATGACAGATGGACAGCTTCAAAAGAATTATCTTGGACAATGTCCGGTATATTATTTCCGTGCTGCTGATGGCCGTAATCATTGTGATATTGGTGAGGTGCACTGGGCCGAAGGAACAGGAAGAGCCCGCGCCGGAGGACGGCCAGGACGTGGTCGCCGTGGACGAGGAGGGAGCGGGAGGAGCTGCGGCAGACGGGCAGGCAGCCCCGGTGGAGGAGCCGAACAACCTGGAGCAGGATGCCTATCCCGCCGTCAACGAACTGATCCAGAAATATTTTACCGCCAGGGCGGACGGGGACCTGGACACGCTGCGCAGCACCGTGGATGTGCTGACGGACGATGAGGCGAGCCAGGTGACGCAGATGGCGGAGCATATCGAGAGCTATAACAATATCACCTGCTATACGAAGCGGGGGCCGGCGGAGAATTCCTACGCCGTATATGTGTGCTATGACATCAAGTTCCAGAACGTGGACACGATGGCGCCCTCCCTGAATATGGTGTACGTGTGCACGAATGCAGACGGGAGCCTCTATGTGGCCAACGGGGAGCTGGATACACAGACGGAGAGCGCGCTGACAGAGCTGAACTCCGGGGAGGATGTGCAGGCGCTGGCGGCTCAGGTGGAGGCCTCCTACAATGAGGCGCTGGCGTCCGATGAGAAGCTGAGCGCCCTGGCCCAGACGATCACCTCCGCAGGGACAAGCCAGGAGGGCACCGGGGATGACGGGCAGGCCGCAGAAGGCGGGGAGGCCCAGGAGGGCACCGGCGCGTCAGGCGAGACGGTCTATGCGCTGGAGACTGTCAACGTCCGCAGCGCGGCGGATGAGAACTCCGACAGGGTGGGGCAGATCGCCAGGGGCGACCACGCCGTGCGGCTGGCGGATGAGAACGGCTGGAGCCGGATCCAGTACAACGGCGGCGAGGCCTATGTGAAGAGCGAATATCTGACCACGAACCAGGAGGAAGTGACAGCTGCCGCACAGGGCGGCGCTCCATCCTCGGGGACGGCCCACATCATAGAGACGGCCAGGATGAGAGCCGGGGAGGATACGGGCAGCGAGCTCATCGAGACCCTGTTCCCGGGCACAGAGGTGACGGTGGAAGAGAATCTCTCCAGCGGAAGGTCGCGGATCACGTATAACGGGCAGACCGGGTACGTGAATACAGAGTGCCTGGGGGAATAAGAGAATAGGAAGAGGCGTGTTTAATTTGCCGGAAATCGGGCATGCTAAGGGCAGAAACCAAGGATGTGTGGGCGCGGCGGCGACATACATTCCGGGAAGGAGGATGCCGCATGCTGACAGAGGCAGATAAAGCAGTGCTGAACGAAGTGTACAGGAACAGCAAGACGGGGATGGGAGCGATCCATTCCATCATAGGGAAGGTGTATGACGACGACCTGGCCCTAGACCTGAACAGGCAGGCGTACCAGTACGCCAAGATTGGGGAGAGGGCTTCCAACAAGCTGTATGAGAACGGCTGCAAGCCGGAGGAAGAGTCCCCCCTCAACAAGGCGAAGATGTGGGGCGCAATCCAGATGAATACGCTGACGGATATCAGCACGGAGCACATCGCAGAGCTGATGATCCAGGGAGGGACGAAGGGAGTCACCGAGCTGATGAAGGTGGTCAAGGACAATCAGTCCGCAGGACAGTTCAGCTGTGAGATCGCCGAGGAGCTGATGTCTTTCCAGGAGAAGTGTATCCGCCGGCTCAAGGCCTACCTGTAGGAGGGCCGGAGGAGGCTTCCGGATAGGGACTGGAGAGGGCTGTCAGTAAAAAACAGCGGAGAAGGCTGTCAGATAAAAAACAGTTGAAAAATAAATATTTCTGGTCTATAATAGTCGTGACAAAGGCGTCAGACAGACATAGGTTTCGCTATGTTTTGTTTTGGCGCCGCTTTTATTTGCGCGGAAGGCTCGCCTGTGATCCTGGAACCGGAGAAGGAAGGGAGAGAGAAGGCGTGCGGATAAAGATTTTTCAGAGATTAAAGGAGGAAGCAGAAGATGTCTTATGTCGATGAGGTAATTGAGCAGGTTGTGGCGCAGAACCCGGCGGAGCCGGAGTTCCACCAGGCAGTCAAGGAGGTGCTGGAATCCCTTCGCCCGGTTGTGGAAGCGAACGAGGAGAGGTACCGCAGGGAAGCGCTCCTGGAGCGCATTGTCAATCCGGAGAGGCAGCTGAAATTCCGGGTGCCGTGGGTGGACGACAAGGGCCAGGTGAGGGTCAATACCGGGTACCGGGTACAGTTTAACAGTGCGATCGGGCCGTACAAGGGAGGCCTGCGCCTGCATCCGTCGGTGAACCTGGGAATCATCAAGTTCCTCGGCTTTGAGCAGATCTTTAAGAATTCCCTGACTGGGCTTCCCATCGGCGGCGGCAAGGGCGGTTCCGATTTTGACCCGAAGGGCAAGTCTGACCGCGAGGTGATGGCGTTCTGCCAGAGCTTTATGACCGAGCTGTGCAAATATATCGGGGCGGATACCGACGTGCCGGCAGGCGATATCGGAACGGGAGCCAGGGAGATCGGTTACCTGTTCGGCCAGTACAAGAGAATCAAGGGCCTGTACGAGGGTGTCCTCACTGGCAAGGGCCTGACCTACGGCGGTTCCCTGGTGCGTACAGAGGCCACAGGGTACGGCCTGCTGTACCTGACGAAGGAGATGCTGGCGTGCAACGGCATCGACATTGCAGGGAAGACGATCGCCATCTCCGGCGCAGGCAACGTGGCGATCTATGCGGCCCAGAAGGCAGAGCAGATGGGCGCCAAGGTGGTGACCGTGTCCGACTCCACCGGCTGGGTGTATGACCCGGATGGAATCGACGTGGCAGCCCTCAAGGAGATCAAAGAGGTGAAGAGGGCACGTCTGACCGAGTACAAGAACTACCGTCCGAATTCTGAGTACCATGAGGGGCGCGGCGTGTGGAGCGTGAAGTGCGATATCGCCCTTCCGTGCGCGACGCAGAACGAGCTTCTGCTGGAGGATGCGAAGCAGCTGGTGGCGAACGGCTGCCTGGCAGTGGCCGAGGGCGCGAACATGCCCACGACGATGGACGCCACCGAGTACCTGCAGGCCAACAAGGTGCTCTTCGCACCCGGCAAGGCGGCCAATGCAGGCGGCGTGGCAACTTCTGCCCTGGAGATGTCCCAGAACAGCGAGCGCCTGAGCTGGACCTTCCAGGAGGTGGACGCGAAGCTGCAGGATATCATGGTGAATATCTTCCATAACCTGGACGACGCCGCGAAGCGCTACGGCTTCGAGGGCAACTACGTGGTTGGAGCCAACATCGCAGGCTTCGAGAAGGTTGCGGAGGCTATGCTGGCGCAGGGAGTCGTCTGATAGAGGAAAATCAGAGAACTCAGCGCCATCTGATAGCGGAAAATCCGTGTCAACAGAGAGGGATGGAGGGCGCTGCAAAGTAGATGAGTCACGCACGCATCTATGGAGCAGCGCTCCTTTTTGTGGCGGGAAACAGAAAGAGAGTGCCGCAAATCGGCTGATTTGCTGTGCTATTCGTATTTTTTCCCAACCGCATAGATAGGAATGAAAAATCCACAAAGGAAAATAGCCAACAAGAAATACTTGCCGCCATTACTCCAAAATTCCAATCCCATATTGCCTATGGCAAAATTGAATATCGGAAAGATTATCATAGAGAGGCATAAAAAAATCCGAACGGCCTTAACAATATGAGGCCAATTACGATTATTAAAATTTAATCCCGGTACATTCATACGGAATGCCCCATCATAGAATAGGTTTACACGGTTTTCATCATAGAATGCCGGCAACTTCATTTTTACAAAGAAGCAGAAGTATGCTCCAAATATAGCACATAAAACTACGATTGTAGACAGCGTTTCCATCCACGGCTGTCCGGTCATATCGTTTAGAAACATACCAATACCACCGGTCAAAAAAGATGGGCCATAAAAAGCAAACCAGTTACTTTTTGCGTGATATGCTCTTTCGGGGCTCTCGTCAGCATAAGTAATTGCTGTTTTAACGATGTTTTCAACGGTATCATTTTCCATTGTGCTATCATGTGAAATTTTTTCGCTCATCAAAAGCTCTGTGACAGAAATACCTAATAAACCGGCAAGGGGAATTAACAGCGATGTATCGGGTATGCTTGCTCCGGTTTCCCACAGTTAATGTCACCGCATACCAGGGCGAGAAATTAGTCAATCTTGCCAACAAAACGATAGAAAATCTCGATTTCCTGTTCACGGCTGCCATCGTCGTGTTTCACGGCCTCGTGAACTAAGATTTTTTCAATAACAGCATTGAGCAGCGTCGCGGTCAATTCTGTAGGATAAGCCATTTGTCGGATGAGTGCAATCCATTTCCCGGCATCCTCTTCCCCCTGCTGGTCAGCAGCCAGGAGCGTCTGGATTTCGGCAATCTGGGCATCCAACTGTGCCTGCTCCCCCTGATACTTTTCAGAGAGCATTCTGAAGTTGTAGTCAGAGATGCGGCCAGCCACGTTATCCTCATAGACCCGCGTGAACAGAT
>CALWMI010000060.1 GCA_944381745.1 uncultured Lachnospiraceae bacterium
TCGGTGTACAAGGGGCAATACGCCTCAGCCCTGTAAATTCGCCTGTTTCTGCGTTATCCTCAGTTAGCGTACGTTCAGTACGCCGCCATCGTCTGCCTTGAAAACAGGCGAATTTCCGAGGGCTGAGGTCGCAGAGTCAAAAATGGCTGATTTGTGTCCCTCCATATACGCAGCCTTCGCCCTTAAGGAGCGGGACTAGAGCCTCGATGAGGCGGCGCGTGCGCATGTGGGGCGCAGCTGTGAACCGCAGCGTGATTTTAAATCGCTATCCCGCCACCGCCTACGGCCATAGCTCCTCCCGTCACACATGGACCCGCTCTGCCCAGGCATCCTCCGAAATCCTCCAGAACAGAAGGAAACACAGCGCCAGCGCCAGCACCGTCGCCGCCAGGAACATTTCCCAGGAGGACACCATCCACTGGAACAGCCCCGTCTCTGTGACCAGCACCGAATAGATATTGGCCCCCATATGGAAAAGCACCGGTGCGGCCACCGTCTGATACTTCTCCTTCACATAGATCATGCCAAAGCTTAAGACAAAGGCATAGAGCCCCTGGGTCACGTTGCCGTGCAGGACGCCGAAGGCCAGACTGCACCAGAAGGCCGCCGCGCCGGGACGCAGGAACTCCTTCAGCCGCTCATAGGTGAGCTCCCGGTATACCAGCTCCTCCACAATGGGAATCAGAAGTCCCAGCACCGCCAGCTCTGCCCACAGATTTGCGCTGTACAGATCCTGGGCCGCCTCCCTGAAGCCTGTGAAGAGGCGGTCAATCGCCGAGAGGCTGATCAGATTGTTCATACCCATGGCTGCCAATGCGCCCAGCACCGGGATATAAAGAAACGTCCAGGCCCCTGACCGGGTGTAGCGCCCCTTCGGCCGCCTCCACGCAGCCCTTCTGCGCAGGTACAGCAGGACCGGCAGGCACAGCAGGCAGGAAAAGCCAGACGCCCAGAAGTAGAACTGGTCCCTCCCCGCCGCCCACGCATTGCGCCCGGTTACGATCATGGAGGCCAAATCGGCCACCGTCCACAAAATCAGGAACAGCCACATGCCAGACCACAGGCAGAGCCGGTGCACGGCCGCAGGCACTGCCGCCCTCAGGATATCCCGGAATGCCACTGGCCTCTTCATCTGTCCGCCGCCCCCTGTCCTTCCAGGATCAGGCGTTCCAGCTCCTCCACCGTGCGGACAATATAGTCGGCGCCCGCCCGGGTCAGCTCCTCCATGCTCCCGTACCCGAAGGTGACCGCCGCCGTCTCGATCCCGTGGGCGTGGGCTCCCTCCACATCGTGCTTCCGGTCTCCCACCATGAGCACCCCTTCTGTGTGCCCCTCCGGGATCCCGAGACGCCTAAGCGCCTCTGCAATGACGGCCGCCTTGCCGGACCGCTTCTCATCCATGGAGCCCCCGGCCTGCTCGTCAAACCATCTTGCTATTCCAAAATGCTCCGTAATCCTGCGCACAAAAGGCTCCGGCTTTGAGGAGGCGATACACAGCCGCTTCCCACAGCTCTTCAGCTTCTGCAGCATCTCTGGAATGCCCGGGAGCAGCACATTTTCGTAGATGCCAGTCTTCTCAAAACGCACCCGGTACTTTTCCACCGCCAGATGGGCCTGCTCCTCTGTAATCCCATACACCTCCTGGAAGGCATCCAGCAGAGGCGGCCCGATGAACTGCTCCAGCTCGTCCAGATCCTCCACATCCACCCCCGCAAAACGCAGCCCATACTGGCAGCATTTGGTGATGCCCTCCTTTGGGTCCGTCAGCGTCCCGTCCAAATCAAACAAAATTGTATCAAATGCCATGGATGTACTCCTCTATCTCTTTTTTTCCTGCGTAGACACAGCCCTGCGCCATCCGGGCGGAGCCGCCGCCCCTTCCTCCCAGCCTTCCGTTCATCTCCCGGCAGACCAGGCGCATATCCAGCTCGCCGGAGGCCAGGATATAGTCGTATCCCCCGTCCTCCCTGGGGGCGAACACTGCCGCTGCACGGCCAGCCTTCTCCGCCGCCAGGTTGGCCAGCTCCCTGCGCGCCTTTCCCTCCAGAAGCTCCTCAAAGAGGCAGATGCTCCCCTCTGTCTGTGGAATAGCCGCCCCCTTGTATACGGCAAGCTGGGCTGACAGCGCTGCGCACCGCTCCTTCTGCCCGCCAAGCTCCTCCTTCATCCGGGCTGCCGCCTGGGACGTCTCCCGCTGGGGCGCAGACAGCAGCACCGATATCTCCCGGACGCTCCGCTGCTTCTCCCGGTAGTCTGCCAGTGCCCGGCTCCCGCAGAGGATCGATACCCTCGTGCCCCCCTTATAGTGCTGGGCGTCCACAATCTTGATGCAGCCGATCTCCCCGGTCCTGCCCACATGGGGCGCACAGCAGGCGCAGGCGTCCACCCCGGGGATTGTGACGATCCGCACATCCTCCTCCAGCTCCAGCTTGCTCCGGTATTCCAGCCCCGCCAGCTCCTCCCTGGACGGGAAGGCCGCCAGCACCGGCAGATTTGCCCAGACAGCCTGGTTTGCCTGAATCTCGATGTCCTCCAGGGCGCCCTCTGGGAAAAGGCCGTTGAAATCCATCGTCACCGCGTCCTTCCCCAGGTGGAAGCCCACATTCTCATAGCCAAAGGCTCGGTGCACCAGGCCGGACACAATGTGCTCCCCAGTGTGCTGCTGCATGTTGGAGAACCGCTGTACCCAGTCCAGCTCGCCGCGCACCAGGCAGCCCACCTCCAGGGGACGGTCCGTCCGGTGCAGGATGCAGCCGTCCCTCTCCTGCACGTCCAGGACACGGACAAGGCCGCCACGGGCATTCCCTCCTGCCGCCTCCCCAAGGCTCCTGCCGTCCGAGGCACGCCCTCCTGCCGCCTCCCCGAGGCTCCTGCCGTCCGAGGCACACCCTCCTGCCGCCTCCCCAAGGCCCCTGCCGTCCTCCGTCCCTGCCGCCAGGGGCTCCAGGATTCCGCAGTCTGCGCACTGGCCGCCGCCCTCCGGGAAGAAGGCCGTCCGGTCCAGCTGTATCAGCCACTGCTCCCCCTCCTGCCTGCAGGCAAGCACATGGGCGTCAAATTCCCGCATATGGCTGTCCTCATAGTATAGCCGCTCCGTCTGGCCGGCCTGTCCTGCCTGCCCGGCGTGCAGCTTCCTGGCCTCCACCGTCACATCCTCTCCGGCGCGGAGAAGCCCAGCACGTGGATGCAGGACTCCAGCACCCGGCGGGTCAGGACCAGGAGGGCAATGTATCCCTCCCGCTTCTGCGGATCCTCCTCGCCCAGGATTTTGGTCTCGTGGTAAAAATGGTTGAACTCATTGGCCAGGTTGTAAATATAAGCGCAGACCTTGTGGGGCGCCTTCTCCTCGAAGGCGTTCTCCATCACCTCGTTGAACCTGGCCAGCTCCAGCATCAGGGGCTTCGTGGCCGCGCCTCCATCCCTCATCCCGCAGGCATCCGCATCCCCTCCGCCATCCTTGTACCGGTTCAGGATAGACTTGATGCGCACGATGGTGTAGAGGATGTAGGGGCCGGTGTTGCCCTCGAAGGACGTGAAGCGGTCGGTGTCGAAAATATAATCCTTGGACGCCTGGTTGGACAGGTCGCCATACTTGATCGCAGACAGGCCGACAACCTGCGCCGTCTGGCGCGCCTCCTCCTTGTCTGTCTCGTGGTTCTCCACAATCTTGCGGTACATCTCCTCATTGATGCCGTCAATCAGGCTCTCCAGGCGCATCACGCCGCCCTCCCTCGTCTTGAAGGGCTTGCCGTCCCTGCCGTTCATCGTGCCAAAGCCCAGGAAGGTGAGCTTCGTATCCTCCCCCACGATGCCGGTCTTCCTAGCGCAGCGGAATACCTGGATAAAGTGGAGCTCTTGGCGCTTGTCCACCACGTAGAGCACCTCATCCGGATGATAGTCCTTCATCCGCCATACGAGGGTGGCCAAATCTGTGGTCGTGTACAGGGCCGCCCCGTCGGACTTCAAAATCATGCAGGGCGGAATCTCCTTCGTGTCGCTCTCTTCCTTCACATCCACCACCAGGGCGCCGTCGCTCTCATACGCGTACCCCTTCTCCCGCATCATGCGCACCATGTCCGGGATGTAAGGGTCAGCGTCCGACTCTCCCTTCCAGAGGTCGAAGCTCACATCCAGCCTCTGGTAATTGCGCTTCAGATCTGTGACCGAGACATCCAGGATGTGCCGCAGCAGCGCCTGATAGCCCCTGCGCCCTCTCTGCAGCTCCCCGGTGGCCTCCATCGCCCGCTCCTTATAGGCCTCATCCTCTTTTGAGCGCGCGCTGGCCGTGGGGTAGATCTCCTCCAGCTCGGAAATGGTAAAGGGAGCTTCCTCCGGATATGCCCCCTCATAGGACTCGTCAAAATAGGGGAGTTCCGGCTTGCGCTCCCGAAGCTCCGTGATGATCAGCCCCATCTGGAGCCCCCAGTCTCCCAGGTGCACATCCCCGATCACCTCGTGACCCACAAACCGTCCCAGACGCTTCAGGCTCTCCCCGATGATGGCGGAGCGCAGATGCCCCACGTGGAGAGGCTTGGCCACATTCGGGCCGCCGTAATCGATGAGGATCCGCTTCGGGGCGGCCGGCTTCTCCACGCCCAGCTTCTCCTCCTCCATCATCCCGGCGAGATACTTGGCCACAAAGACCCCCTTCACCTTGATATTAATGAAGCCCGGCTTCACCACCGACACTTCCTCAAACACATCGCCGAAATCCGCTCTGGCCCTCAGCTTCTCCTCCACCTCCGCCGCGATAACAAACGGCGCCTTCCGGTACTGCTTGGCTCCCGCCATGCTGCCGTTGCACTGGTACTCGCACAGGTCCGGGCGGTTGGACAGCACCGCCTTCCCTAGGGCGGCGTCATAGCCAGCCTCCTGGAAGGCTTCCATCAGCGGTTCTGAAATCACATCCAATATCTTTCTCATCGAATCTCTCCTCTTGCATGACACCATGCCCTTCTGCAGGCACAGCATCGTATTGTTATAGGTATTCTATTTTTAGCGCCGCATACAAGGGACGGCACGCCTCTGCACGCCGCGCTGTGATATATTTTCTATGTAGTATATCATTTCCAGCGCCGTTGGGGAAGACAAAAATGCTTGAGTTTTCCTGCAAAAGCCCCTATACTGGTGCCAGATGGAGGTGATGCCTTATGATCATTGGTTCCCATGTAAGCATAAGCGGCAAAGATATGTTCCTAAATTCAGTCAGGGAGGCGCTGTCCTACGGCAGCGACACCTTCATGATCTACACAGGGGCTCCCCAGAATACAAAGCGCAAGGACATCAGCGAGCTGCACATCCCGGAGGGGCGCAGCCTGATGGCACAGAGCGGGATGGCGGGCTTCCTCGTGCACGCCCCCTACATCATCAATATGGCCAACACCGTGAACGCCCGCACCGCCGAGCTGGCGCTGGAGTTCCTCCAGCTGGAGATCTCCCGCACCCAGGCGCTGGGAAGCCCTGTGCTCATTGTCCACCCCGGCGCACATGTGGGAGCCGGCGTCCAGGCCGGCATCCGCCAGATCATCTGGCTGCTCAACGAAATCCTCTCCGCAGACACGCCCTGCTTTCTCGCCCTGGAGACCATGGCCGGCAAGGGCTCGGAGATCGGAAGCCGCTTCGAGGAGCTGGCCGCCGTCTACGACGGCGTGGTGCACAGCGAAAAGCTGCGGGTGTGCCTCGACACCTGCCACGTCCACGACAGCGGCTACGACATCACCGGCGATTTTGACGGAGTCATCCGGGAATTTGACCGGCTGATCGGGCAGGAGCAGATTGCCGTCATCCACCTCAACGACAGCAAAAATCCCCGGGGCGCCAGAAAGGACCGCCACGAGAATATTGGCCGGGGCTGCATCGGCTTTGACGCCCTGTACCGCATCGCCCACCACCCGGCCTTCGCCGCCGTGCCGAAGATCCTGGAGACCCCCTATGTGCCCTCCTTGCAGGATCCCAGGAAAAAGCTTCCCCCCTACAAGGAGGAAATCGAGATGCTGCGCACCGGGCAGGGGCCTTCTGTCCCCGCATAGCAGGCAGGCCCCAGCGCTGCAGGCCCTGCGGTTCTCAGCCGCACGGCCCCTTCACCGCCGGGCTTGCCATGTCGCATCTTCCGTGGTGGTAAGTCTTCGTGAAGGTCTCCGCCTCCTGGCTGCCGGACACGGTCACCTTCATGCGCCCGGAGCCGGACATGGCCAGCTTGTCCAGCATCTCCACGATATTGTCAATGTCCTTCTCTGTGATATCTGCCATCAGTTCTCCTCCTGTTCTGCAAAAATATTCTCCTTCTGTCCTGCGGAAATATTCTCCTTCTGTCCTGCGGAAATACCGGTTCTCCTTCTATCCCGAGAAAATATCCGCCCTCCGGCTATTATAGCATGGCTGCAGGCGGAAGGGATACCTTTCTTTGCATTTTTCCATTTGCATTTCTTTGCAGAAACTGCCCTGTTTCCTGCGCAAACCTGCAATCTTTTTCCTTCTGGCAAAAGTCCGCCCCGGAAATCCGATTTTTCTTGATTAAACTCCATAAATCTGGTATCATCTATATTAGAGTATTAGTACAGTAGTATAAATATCCGCGTCAACGGAAATTAGGAAAAGAAAAGAGGGGATCGCTGTATGTCCTGGAATCTCACCAATGACCGCCCGATCTATCTGCAGATCGTGGAGCGTATCCAGATGGCGATTGTCTCAGGCGCGTACCAGCCGGGAGATAAACTCCCGTCCGTGAGGGAGCTGGCAGCCAAGGCCTCCGTCAATCCCAATACGATGCAGAAGGCTCTCAGCGAGCTGGAGACTGGCGGGCTGGTCTATACCCAACGGACAAGCGGCCGCTTTATCACAGAGGACCGGGAGCTGATCGCCTCCACCCGCAGGCGTCTGGCGAGGGAGGAATTCCACACCTTTGTGCGGCAGATGAAGGGGCTGGGCTACACGCCGGAAGACATTGCGCAGCTCACGAGACAATTACTGGAGGAGGGAATGAAGATTGATGAGTGAACTTTTGACCTGCCAGAACCTGAGCAAACGGTTTGGCTCCAAATATGCGCTGTCCGATGTCAGCTTGACCTTGGGCCGCGGCCAGATTATCGGGCTTCTTGGCCCCAACGGCAGCGGGAAGACCACCTTGATCAAGCTGATCAACGGGCTGCTGGTCCCCACGGAAGGGTGGCTTACCGTCAACGGGCTGACGCCCGGCGTGGAGACGAAGCGGCAGATTGCCTACCTGCCGGAGCGCACCTACCTGAACCGGTGGATGAAGGTGCGGGATATCCTGAAATTTTTCTCCACCTTCTATGACAACTTCAACACGGGCCGCGCGCTCCAAATGCTTGACGACCTGGGGATCGACCCCCAGGAATCCCTGAAAACCATGTCCAAGGGGACGAAGGAGAAGGTGCAGCTCATCCTGGTGATGAGCCGGGACGTGGAGCTCTACATCCTTGACGAACCCATCGGCGGAGTGGATCCTGCAGCCCGGGACTATATCCTGCGCACCATCCTCTCCAACTATAACCCCAACTCCAGCATCCTGCTCTCCACCCACCTGATTGCAGATATCGAGAATGTGCTGGACGATGTGATTTTCCTTCAGGACGGGCAGATTTCCCTCCACGCCACCGTGGACGAGATCCGGGCGCGGGAGGGCAAATCCGTAGATGAACTATTTCGGGAGGTGTTCCGATGCTAGGCAAACTGATTCTTTTCGACCTCAAAGCCTCTTCCCGGGTGCTGGCGCCCCTCCACGCGGCATTGCTTCTCTGCACCCTTGCCGGGAGGCTCTTCCTCGCCGCCAACCTGGAGGAGACGGTGCCATCCCTTTTCCTGGGGCTGATCTTCCTATTTTATTTCCTGCTGCTTTTTGCAACCGTGGCCATCACAGCCCTCTTCTTCATCTACTGGTTCTACAAGAACCTGTTCACGGACGAGGGCTACCTGATGCACACGCTTCCAGCCCCCGCATGGATGCACATCGCCTCCAAGACGATCGGCATGGTGATCTGGCATATCATCGACACCATTGTGGTGGGAGCCTGCATGCTGATCCTGCTGTTCGCCTTCTCACCCTTTGCGGACGCCTTCCCGGCGCTGCTGCGGTATGTCTCCGCCTACCTGGCCTACGCGCTGGATCTCCAGGAGTGGGGCATGATCGCTCTGTCGGTGCTTTTGTTCCTGCTGTCCATCGTGGTTCACGGCATGAGCGCCTTCCTGTGCATCGCCGTCGGGCAGCTGTTCAACCGGCACCGGGTGCTGGCGGCCTTTATCGCCTACATCGTCCTCAGCGTGATCGTCTCCTTCGCCAGCGCTTTCTTCCTCCTGGCGGTGGGCTACGATACCATGGCCACAGACGTCTATGTCACCAGCTCCTACCTGAGCGAGCTTGTCTCCTCCCTGGTGCTTAGCATTCTCTATTTTGCAGGGACGAACTACCTGGTCAGCCGGAAGCTGAACCTGGAGTAGCAAAGCCGCGTGCCCGTGGTCTTCCGGCTTTCCGCCGGGGCAGGCGCTGGTCAGGCTGTCCTGCCTGCCCCGGCCAGCGTCTGCTTAAGCTGCTCCTCGATCCCTGCCAGCTCCCGCTCCGCATTCTGCCGCGCGGCTCTTCCTTCCTGCTGGATCTTGATCGTCTCCTCGATGGTGGCGATCAAGTTTTCATTGACCTTCTTGAGCGTGTCAAGCTCCACAATCCCCCTCTGGGCCTCCCTTGCCACCTCGCTGCTGTTCTGGCGCAGCAGCTCGGAATTCTTGGTGAGCAGCTCATTGGTGGCGTTGGTCAGGTTCTTCTGCATCTCCAGCACCTTCTTCTGCCGGTGCAGCCCCAGGGCGATGACGATCTGGCTCTTCCACAGGGGGATCGTGCTCAGCACCGCCGTCTGGATCTTATCCACCAGAAGCTTATCGTTATTCTGCACCAGGCGTATCTGGGGAGCCGTCTGGATGGCGATCGTCTTGCTGAGCTTTAAGTCGTGAACCTTCTTCTCAAACCGGTCCACCGTATCTTCAAAGTCACGGACGAGCTGGGCGCTCATCTGATCCCCCCTGGCTGCCGCCTCCTGCCGCAGGGCCGGAAGCGTATCCCGGCGCAGCTCTCCGATCTTCTCCTCCCCCGCCGTGATATACACCTGCAGCTCCCGGAAATACTCCAGGTTCTTCTCGTATAAGCCATCGAACATGGTAATATCCTTAAGCATCTGCATCCTGGCCTTGTCCAGCTCTCCCTCTATGCGGTCGATCTGCACCTCCAGCTTTTCATACCTCTGCATGAACTTTTTCACCGCCCGGGAGGCTCCTCCCAGGAAAGGCACTTTGTCCAGGAAGCCTTCATCCAGCTTATCCACACCGGTATCCTTGACCTTTATAGCCAGGTCGGACATCAGTTCTCCCACGTAGCCGCTGTCTTTGCTTCTCACCTGCGCCAGGATATTGTCTGCAAAGTCCGATACGTTTCTCTGGGCTCCCACACCATACTGGATGGCGGTCTGGGAATCCATCAGGTCAATCTTTCCCTTCAGATCTTCCACCCTCGCACGCTGCTCCGGGGACAGCTGCTCTACCTGCGCCTTTACCGTTCCGATATCCTCTGTTTTCTGTACTGTTATATCTGTCTGTCCTCCTGCTGCCCTGTTTTTCGCCAGCATCTCCAGGCTGATCTCTCCTGCCATCTTCCTTCCATCCTTTCCTGCGCACAGCTTCTGTCCCCTGCACGCTCTTTCTAGCTTTCTATCCCTCTATCCTGTTCTCCCTGCTTCCGCCCCGGCTTATCCGTATTCCCGCCCCGGCTTATCCGTATTCCCGCCCCAGGCTTATCCGTATTCCCGTCCTATGCCGCTGCGCTACTGCAGAGCTTCAATGATGCGGTTCATCGTATCCGCGTCCGGCATAGGCGCCACCTGGGTGACCTCCTCCGCCACTCCGTCCACCTGGAAATGGGAGAGATCCGAGGCAGCGTCGTAGAGCCCTGTGCGGAACCCGTGCTTCTCCCAGGCCAGCGTCTGGATGCGCTCATCCAGGAGCGCGTCGATCCCGGCCGCACCGTCCTCGTCCAGGGCAATGTACACATGGGACGACCACACGGTAGGCGTGGGATACAGCATAACAATGTCCCCCTTCACTTGCTCCCAGGCATCCGGGTTCTGGACGGCAAACTCCAGCAGCTGGCTCTCGTAGCCTGCAATCAATGGCTTGGCTCCCATGCCGGTCTTCAGGAACTGGTCAAACAGGTCGGAGGAAGAAGTCTCCATATACCCCAGTTTCTGGAAAATCGCCTGCAGCCTAGGGAGAATGCCCTGGATATTGCTCTCGTCCGCCACCCCGCCGCACAGCGTGTTTGCCAGCAGCCCGGCAAACATGTTGCCTGAGTTGGACTTTGTGGGGTCTGTGGTACCCACGGTGACTGCCCCGTACAGCTGCGGCAGCCCGATATCCGCCCACTGCACCCCGTCCTCGATACACTGGGTGAGCTGGGACATATCCGCGTAGAGCACTCCGCCGCGCCCGGTCACCATCCCTGCCGCTTCCAGCGCTTCTGCCACAGTTCTTCTCGTGTACAGGACGATGGGGGTGTTAAAAATAATCTCGCTTCTCACCGGCGTCCCATAGTTCTGCTCATAGAGCTCCAGCGCCGTCTGGTTGGAAGGGAACAGGAAATCCCTCCCTTCCGAGTCCTCCGTCACCATCTCGATAGAGCCTACCCTTGCATAGTCCATGGCCAGCTTATAGTCATCCTCCAGTATCTCCACGACTTCTTCGTCCTCCAAAAGGCCCAGCTTTTCGCCTCCCACATAGCCGTCGATCTCCAGGACTGTCCCGCCCTGGCGCACGGCCATATAGATGCCTGCGGCGGCAATCACCGCCAGGATAATTCCCAGGCCTATCCATTTTGTCTTCATTTTCCGCCCTCCATCTCCAGTGTGCTTTTCAGAAGCTCGATATCCGCCTCCACATCCATCAGTTCTCCCATCACCAGCTTGGTAAACTGTTTCTCAAAGGCCTCCTCCAGCACCGGCAGGGCCTTCTCTGTCTTATCCAGGATGTCCCCCACCTCATGGGATTTCAGGCCTGTCCTCTGGAAATCCATATAGCGCTTCAGCAGGGAAGCCGCCGTATCCAAGTAATAGGTAAAAAACCGGCGGGCCATGCTGATTTTTTCCGGATGCTCCTTCAGATATTTCAAAATATTATTTCCTGTTGTATACAGCCGCTGTGCCTCCGCGCGCACAGAGGGCCTTTCAATGACGCGCAGCGCTTTCTCGATCTGCCGCATGTCGTCCCCGGCATCCTTGAGAAGCTTCTCTATTTCTTCCGCGCCCTTCATATCCTCCACATCGATCCCCGCGATGACGCGCCGGGGCCGCAGCAGCAGCTCCAGGCCCACATAGAGGCCTACACACAGTGCCCCGCTGATCAGGATTCCCCAGTCCAGCAGCAGGTACAGCGCCAGGAACAGAACGGCGCACACCAGGGCCAGAACTATGGTACGCAATGTATTTTTCATCAGTTATACCCCTTTACACTGCGGAACGCCTCTGTCAGGTTTTCCCGCCCGTCAAATACCCTCGCGTTGGTATAGGCGGCCAGCTCCTGAAGCTGCGTCTCGTCCGCATCTCCAAACATAATGGAGAATACCGGCACCTCCTGCCCCAGCGCCTGGTAAGCCTCCGTAAAATCTGACGGGCTCCCAGAAGACTGCCCGTCTGTCATCAGGATAATAGCCGGCGTGTACTGGGACAGGTCATACTGGGCGAGAAGCCCGAGGGCTTCCGCCGCCGCATCATAGATGTCTGTGCCTCCGCCCGGCTCCCTGTCCTTTATCACCCCGTACAGGGTTTCCAGCTCCGATCCGTTTCCCCGGACAGCCCGCGTCAGGATCACCTCGTCGTTGAACAGTACCAGAATATTGATCTCTTCCTCGGAAGCCTGCAGGAAATTCTTCCTAGCGTTTTCCTGGAGCAGCAGCTGCCCCATCGCCTCCACCAGCTGCTCATTGCCCTCCCCGGACATGCTGCCGGAATAGTCCAGGCAATAGACACTTAACGATGGCTTCTTAAAGTCTGTCTGGTACAGGTTCAGGCACTCCAGCAGCACCTCCGTCTCCGGCATCCGGAAGGGGGAAAGCACCCGGTCTGCCTGCACGCCCCAGTCACTGTTGAACACATCCTGGTTTTCCTCTGAGACGCCTGTATAGCCGGTTCTCCTCCCTGTCCGCTGGATCTTATCCTGCGTCTCTTCCGATAGGAGATACTCCTGCAGCCCAAGGAACTGCTCTTCCTTCTCATCGTCATCCTTGTCCACATAGCCGAGGGGCGAATCTGCCAGAGACAGCCCGTCGTAGGGATACACC
>CALWMI010000061.1 GCA_944381745.1 uncultured Lachnospiraceae bacterium
TCGCAAAATGTTTTATGGTAGCCTACTTAAGTCTGTGTAAAGCTTTTACCCACTTTGGGCTATCGCCAAGCGGTAAGGCACAGGACTTTGACTCCTGCATTCGCTGGTTCGAATCCAGCTAGCCCAGTCGCGGAAGATTCTTCCGCTCCCATAGGCGGATATGGCGGAATTGGCAGACGCGCCAGATTTAGGTTCTGGTCCGAGAGGGTGCAGGTTCGATTCCTGTTATCCGCATGCAGAAGTCCGAGACAGAATCGTCTTGGACTTTTTTCAGACATTAGCCGGCAGAGCCGGACAAGCAGTACGAGGAGGTTGTTTCATGCCTATCAAGATCCACAATTACGCAGGATGGTTCGGTTGGAACATGCGCAAATATTTTCCCAGGCTGGCCAGCGCCGCATACCTGAGGATGCAGTTTTCTACGCGGGAGAAGAAGCAGCAGCAATATATCCGATGGTTCATGAGTTTCCAGGAGGCTCCCTATCCGAAGGTGGTCAACATCGAGACAATCAACCGCTGCAATAACACCTGCGCTTTCTGCACGGCCAACCGCAACGCAGAGAAGCGCCCCTACAAGAAAATGGACGAGGAGCTGTTCAAGGATATCATCCTCCAGCTGAAGGAGTGGAACTACAAGGGCCGCCTGACACTCTACGGGAACAACGAGCCCTTCCTGGACACCCGGATTATCGAATGGCACAAGTTCGCCCGGGAGCAGCTCCCAGATGTGCACATTTTCCTCTCCACCAACGGCATCCTCCTCAACATCGAGAAGCTGGAGGAGATCTGCCCGCTGGTCAATGAGCTGATCATCAACAACTACTGCACCGACATGAAGCTCTACCCGAATATCAAGGAGATCTACGACTATGTGCGGGCCAACGAAGCCAAGTTCCAGGACACGGACATCAAGATCCAGATGCGCTACCTGAACGAGGTTCTGACCAACCGGGCCGGCAGCGCTCCCAACAAACAGGGTACCACGAAGATTATAAAGGAGACCTGCCTGATGCCCTTCACCGATATCTGGATTGTGCCGGATGGAAGGATGGGGATCTGCTGCTGCGACAACTACGAGGTGACCGAACTGGCCAACCTGAAGGACACCCCCCTCCGCGAGGCGTGGAACAATGAGAAATACCGGGAACTGCGGGAGAAGATGCGGTTGGGCAGGGATCACTACCCATTCTGCAAATACTGTGACTTTATCGACGCGGGTCTGCGCGCGGAGATCACCGAGCAGACAGGAACAGAAGGGAAGGCAATCTAGGCAGCCTTCCCTTCTGCCTTATCTATCGCAAAAAAGCGCACAAAAAAACCGGAAGTTTCCTTCCGGTTCACAGGGTGGATACAGGGACTCGAACCCTGGGCCTCCAGAGCCACAATCTGGCGCGCTAACCAACTGCGCTATACCCACCATAACTTATATTCCGCCGGCCTGACATCCTCACCGGCAAGCGTGCTCGAAGGGATTCGAACCCCCGACCCACGGCTTAGAAGGCCGTTGCTCTATCCAGCTGAGCTACGAACACGTATCCCCGCATAAGCGCTTCGCCATGCGAAGCGGGTGATGGGAATCGAACCCACGTGTCCAGCTTGGAAGGCTGGTGTTCTACCATTGAACTACACCCGCACACTGCATCGGGGTGACAGGATTCGAACCTGCGACCTCCTGGTCCCAAACCAGGCGCTCTAGCCAAGCTGAGCCACACCCCGGCATCCCTTCTATCCCGCCACTGACTTGACGCAAGATATATTATATTCTATCTGCCTGCCAGATGTCAACACTTTTTTATAGGTAGGCTATAGAAAAATGCACCTCTCCCAGCCGGTCCAGCTCCATCAGCACATAGCTCGGCCGCCTCCCTTCCTGCCGCGGGTAGGACAGGCTTCCCGGATTCACCGCTATCACGTCCCCTCGCCCCATGTCCACCACCGGCCGGTGGGTGTGCCCGTAGAGGGCAATCTGCGCTCCCCGCGCCCTCGCCTCCTCCTTCAAGCGCTCCGTCCCCATGGATACGGAATAGTAGTGCCCGTGGGTGAGGAAAACCTTGTATTTTCCGATCTGCAGCTCCTCCTCCATCGGCAGATCTGAGAAAAAGTCATTGTTCCCGGCCACCATGTACACCGGGCAGCCAGCGCTGGCGCGTATGTAATCCTCGCTTCCCTCCACATCCCCCAGGTGGAGCAACAGGTCGATGGCTCCCACCCGTGCAAGCACCTTGTCATAGTTTCCTGTCTTCCCGTGGTTATCGCTCACCACCAGAATCCTCATGTCCTCCAGTCCTTTCCCGGCCTCACAGGCCTTTCTCCCTCAGGCGTTCCCGCATCAGCCGTAGGGCCTTTCCTCTGTGGCTGATCGCATTCTTTATCTCCAGCGGCAGCTCGCCTGTCGTATGGCCATACTCCGGCAGATAAAAGATCGGGTCGTAGCCAAAGCCATTCTCCCCTCTCTCCTCGTAGCCGATCCGGCCCTCCAGCGCCGCTTTTACAGTCAAGATCTCCCCGCTCGGAAAGGCGGCGGCGATGACGCAGACATAGCGTGCCGTCCGCTCCTCGTCCTTTACCCCCTCCAGGCGGTCGATGAGACTCTTGTTCTTTATGTGGTAGGATGTGTCCTCCCCCATATATCTGGCGGAATACACACCTGGCTCCCCGTTCAGGAAGTCAATCTCCAGGCCGGAATCGTCCGCCAGGACAAGCCCTCCCGCCAGCTTCTGCACCGCCTTCGCCTTGATCACCGCGTTCTCCTCGAACGTCGTCCCGTCCTCCTGGATGTCCGCCTGCACCCCAGCCTCCTTCATGGACAGCACCGGGATCCCCAGATCCTCCAGGATCATCCGTACTTCCCTCATCTTCCCCTCATTGCCTGTGGCAAATACAATTTTATCAATCTTCTCGCCCATGCCGGCCGCTCTCCCTTCTCTATCTCCTCTCCTATTTCTCCCTGCCGGAGACACTGTCCTCGCCGAAGCCTCCTCCAGCCTCCCCGGCGCCTGCAGTCATTCTCCCTGCTGCTTTCTCCTGGGAGGCTTCGGCCCCAGGAACTGGTAGAAGTAGGTCTTCATCATTCCGTTGTAAATTTTCCGGTTCTTGTCCGGCTTCAGTCCCATGTCCCGCACAGCGTGCTCGTAGGCTGTAATCAGGTACATAGACCAGCTGTCCAGGCGCGCATAGGCCTCCCCGATCTGACGGTACAGCTGCGGCAGAGCCTCCTTCTCCTCCAGCCGCTCCCCGTAGGGCGGATTGGTCACAAGAAAGCCGTATTTCTTCGGGTGGCTCAGCTTCGCCACCTCCCGCTGCTGAAAATGGATCAGGTGATCGACGCCTGCCGCCCGCGCGTTCTCCCTGGCCGCTTTTACGATGGCTCCGTCCGCATCGTAGCCCTGGATATCCGTCTCAGCCTTCCAGTCAATCTGCTCCCTGGCCTCCTCCACGGCTTCTCTCCACAGCCTGGGACTGACCAGGTTGTCCCACGCCTGCGCCTGGAAGGAGCGGTTCATCCCCGGCGCAATGCCTGCCGCCATCATAGCCGCCTCAATCGGGAAGGTTCCGCTGCCGCAGAAAGGATCCACCAGGATCCGCTCCCTGTTCCAGGGCGTCAGCATCAGCAGAGCCGCCGCCAGCGTCTCGGTGATCGGCGCCTTGCTGGCAAGCTTCCGGTAGCCCCGCCGGTGCAGGGACTCCCCGGACGTCTCCAGCGTCAGCT
Organism: uncultured Lachnospiraceae bacterium; assembly: GCA_944381745.1. Classification (GTDB taxonomy): domain Bacteria; phylum Bacillota; class Clostridia; order Lachnospirales; family Lachnospiraceae; genus JAGTTR01. Next base: position 3,710 of record CALWMI010000061.1, read on the forward strand.
CCGCCCGGTCCTTGTAGAAGAACACCCGCACCGGATAGGCGCTTCCATCCTCCGGGAACCACTGGGTGTGGTAATGGCTCTTCATCCGCTCCACCATCGCCTTTTTTACAATGGATTGGATATCAGAGGGGCTGAACAGCCTGCTCTTCACTGTCGTCGCCTTTGTCACCCAGAACCTGGCGTTCTCCGGCAAAAATTCCTCCCAGGGCACCGCCCTCGTCTCCTCGAACAGCTCGTCATAGGTGACGGCAGAAAACTCTGCCACCTTCCAAAGGATCCGCTGGGCTGTCCGCAGGAACACGTTGGCCCTGCAGACAGCCTCCTCATCCCCTTCAAAAAAGACTCTGCCGTCCTCAACCTTGACCACGTCATAGCCCAAATCGTAGATCTCTCTCTTCAGCACAGACTCCAGCCCAAAATGGCACGGAGCGATCAATTCCATCCGCCTCACACGGCCCAATCCTTTCCCGGACAACCGTCCCGCCCTCCTCCTGGGAGGGACATTCTATCCCATGATACCCGCGAATGATGCTGCGTGTCAATAGTCATCCGGCAAGAAAATTTGTCCCGCGGTATGCGTGCAGACCGCCGACGACGGATTTCACCCGGTATCCCATGGCGGCCAGCTTTCTCGCGGCCAGCAGGCTGGAAGCTCCTCTCTCACAGTACAGGATATATATCAAATCTCTCTGCAGGCGGATGCCTGGGCCGATGTTGTCATAGGGCAGGCTTCTCGCCCCCCGCATATGCCCTGCGGCATACTCCCCGGGGGACCGCAGATCCAGCAGAAGATAGCCCCGGCGGTTCACATACCGGTCCATATCCCTGGCGGATATCGTCTCAAAGGTCATGATGTCTGTCTCCTTTTTTCCGCGCCCTCGCCTGGCAAGGACGCCTTCTCCCTATAGTATATGTGCCGCCGGCCCATCTGCCTACGCCCCGGCGCCGCTCCTGTCCCTCCCGCTTTGCCCGGCGTCCCGGCCTTCCTCCCCGGCGCACGGCCAGAAAAGGGCAGGCTAGCCGCTGTCTCCGCGGCCGCCTGCCCTTCCTCATGGCATGCGATTTCAGTTTTCTGTCAATTAATAGCGGTTGCTCATGTCCTCATAGCTGGAAGTGCCGGCATTGGACGCCTTGTTGGACGTCTTATTGGATGCCTTGCTGGACGCCTTGTTCTTTCCCTCTTTGTCCGCCGCATTCGTGGCATTCGTTGCATTGCTATAGCTGTCTTTTCCGCTTGTGGAACCGCAGTTGCTGCTGTTGGAATAATTCTTTGCCATGTTCCTTACCTCCTATAATGTTATTACAGGAGTTATTATTTCTCTTTTGCCGTCTTTTATACCAGGCCAGCAGCCAAATTTATCTCCTCGTAAATATCCGGAGCACAAGGGCAATTACCAGCAGCGGCACAAGCACCGGAGCCAACAGGGAGAAGAGCCCGCCAATAATTGTAAAAATCAAAGAAATAATCAAAAAAACGACGATGCCGGCAATCAGGCAGCCCAGGCCTGATTGGATCTGGAAATGATGGCTGTGCACCCGGAACCCGTCCGCTCTCCCGCTGCCCCGGGAGCTTTCCTCCCGCTCTTCCGGCTCGCAGCCATCCCCTGCGGGCGCCTCGTATACTTCCCCATATCCCCGCTCATCCCGCACTCCGGCGATCGTCCTGGCAAGCAGCCTGGGATCCCCCAGCTCCTCCAGAATCTCCTGCTCTGTCCTCCCTGCGGACAGCTGCTGCCGGAAATAGCTGTCATAATAGCTCACGTTGTCCTGTATCTCCCTCTCCGACATCCCGGCCGTGCGCAGCGCGCGGGCCAGCCCTTCCAGGAATTCCTCTCTGTCCATCCGTCTCCTCCGCTTCTCCTGTGATGTTTCCTATCAAGTTTCTTGTTCATTCCCTGTCCAGTTTCTTGTGCGTTCCCGACAGCTTCCCTGTCCAGTTTCTTGCGCATTCCCTGCAGCTTCCCTGCCCAGTTTCTTGCACGTTCCCTGCAGCTTCCCTGTAAATCCCCCGCAGCCCTCTCCTGCTGCCAAGGAATCCTTAACCGCTGCTCCTACGAAAAATACTCCCAGTAGTCCTCCGAGTAAAACAGCCCGTCCAAAAATTCCAGGCGCCGCACGGCAATCCCATAGAGGTCTTCCGCGTCCGCCCCCTGGGCACACCCTTCCCAGCGGAAATATTCCCGTTCAAGAGCCCCGCTCTCTGTGAGCTCCCGCTCATATTCTTCCAGGCACACGGCAATATATTCCTCCGAAAACCAGGTTTCCCGGTACTGCGCCCACTTTTCCGCCGCCAGCTCCTTCGCCCCGCCGATATCCTCCCGGAGATACCGGTCGCCGAACTCCCATGCAAGGATGCTCTCCGTCATCTCCACGTTATAGGCGGAGAGCACTGGGGAGGAGGAATCCAGGTCAAGCCCAAAGGTCAGGTCGCAGTCCCAGGGGATCAGGTAGGTCTTGCCTCCCTCACCTTCCGGAACAGCGCAAAAGTAATTTTTATTCCGGTTGTCCACCCCCATCACCAGCTGGAGATACAGCCAGTAATCCGTCAGATTCTCCGTATCCATCACCTCGGAAGCCGTCTCCCTGTACACGTCATCGGGAACCAGGAAGAGCTCCAGGTAAGGGATCAGCGCCGCCCAGTCGCGGGCATCCCCCTCCTCGCCCTGCACCTCGAAGCCCGCAATCTCCTTCGACGGCTGCTCCGGGTAAAACCAGCCAACCTCGAAGGCAGACTGCCCGCCTCTCTTGTAGAGGGCATCCTCCCCCGACATGGAGAAGGTCTTCTTGTCCACCGGCTCTGCCAGCCCGTAGAGGCCGTAATAGCTGTCGTCGATAAAGAGCTCCACATACTCCATTCTCGAGCCCGCGCACTCCACACCTGGGTACGCCCCCGGCAGGTAATTCCAGAGATCCCGGGCCAGCTTGTCCCGCATCTTTGAGTCGTCGTTGTACAGCGCCGTCAAGATCCAGTCGTCGTCCTGGCGCATACCCAGAAGGGAGCAGTGGTTCTTCTCCTGCCCGCCGCCTCTCCCGTAGGTGAGGTTGAGCTTATAGCCCAGCTTCGGATAGTTCCTGCTCAGGCCGCCCCGCACATGGAAATTCCCTTCGGATTCCGTGACGTAACCCCTCGACCCGTCCGTATCCAGCAGCTTCATGTCAATGGCCAGGCTCCCCTCCTCCATGGACGGGTCGTCTCTGGTTGTAAAAATCATCGCTGGCATCCCGGTAAATACGAGGCCATACTCCTGATATACCTGCCCGTCATACACGTAAAAGGAATACCGCACATTTCCCTCCACAGCTTCCTCCAGGCTATCCTCCGTCCAGTCCTGGGCAAAGCAGATCTCATAATTCCCTTCCGAACGCACAGACAGCTTCAGCTCCTCCCAGGAGGAACCTTCCACCAGCGGGCAGTAGAACGTCCGCTGGCTCGCCCAGTATGGAATCTCTGTATCCTGATACCAGACAGAGACGCCCAAATCCTCCTGCGCCTGTGCCCGTTCTCCTCGCAGGCTGTCCCAGTCCACCGTCTTCCGGGAAGCATACTCCCACGCAGCCACTTCCCTCTCACCTGGCCCCACATGCGCCTCCCCGTAGCATATGAATGCCAGCGCGGCAGCTGTAAGCAAAGCCACCCACCCATAGCGCCAGATTTTCCTCATAATAGCCATTCCTCTCATCCTGCCGCCGCAAGCCTGCAGGCCTTCCATGCATCTTCTGTGTGCTACCTCCAGTTTACTTGCTGTCCCCTGCGCTGTCAAATAAAATCCCTGTACAGCAGGAAACCATATAGACCCTGTACAGAAGGGAACCATCCCTGCTGCAAAAGAGCATACATCCCTATATAAAGCAAACCGCAGCCTCACAGATACCTGTCTGCAAGACTGCGGTTCACGCTTTCTCTCCGTGCGTTAGAGGATTCGAACCCCCGGCCTTTTGGTCCGTAGCCAAACGCTCTATCCAGCTGAGCTAAACGCACTCATTGCCGTAATTCCTCCGACAACAGAGTTTAGTATATAACAACGGGACATATTTGTCAAGTGTTTTTCTTGATGTTATGTTGACAGTGTTTTTCTTGATGTTATGTTGACAGCATTTTTCTTGATGTTATGTTCGCGCCGGTGTACAAGGGCACTACGGCCCCTTGTACACCAATGCGATTCGGATGTTCTGTGATTCGCTCATGATTGGCGCAGTCCACCGCCCCACAGCGTCTGGGAGCTTTCCTACCTGACAGCAAAAGCGGTTCCCACGGTCCTGGCTCCGGTAATATCCTGGCTGTCTACTTCTTCAAAGCCCATCAAGCTTCCGTCCCGGCAGGAGACCTGTACCCGGCACCCCTCCCCGTCATCTCTGATAAAATAGAAGGATAGGCGGTTGTAAGCGATTTGTCCGTCTTCGCATACATACATCCCCTCCACAGCAGAAAATTCATCCGCAATCCCCAGTTCTTCCAGGCAGCCCTCTGCCGCCTCAAGGCAAGATTCCTTTTGGGAGAGCGCCTCCTCCTCGGACATCCACTCACCCTTTATCATATCGGGCGTGCTGTAGTCGATCTTTTTGACCCGTCCGTCTGCCGCATTTATCCAGAAATAATGATACTCCGTACTTCTCACCGAGTAGGTAACCACATATACCGCCTCGCCATCCATCTCGTCCACATAACCGTTTCGTTCTCTTCCCGTCTCGTCAGCGCCGAATAATTTCTCCAGCAAACCAGAAGCCTGCCGGACAGCCTCCTCCATAGAAATGCCTTCTTCGGCCTGGATCTGTGCCTGCAGAGCTTCTTCCCGCTCCTCCCTCTGGCGATCCAGACCGGCCAGTGTCTCCTTTGCCTGCTCGGTCACTGCATAATCCCTCTTATAAGTAAAGTCAATCACTTCTAACAATTCTTCGTCCGTCAGCTTTCTGTCCGGAAGCTGAAAATACGAGCCCTCTTCCACATAGCACAGTTCTTCCCCCTCGGCTTCCTCCTTCGTGGACACGCTTTTCAGCTCTCCCGCCGGGAAACGCCCTTCCTGATACTCCTTCAGCAGTTCCGGCAGCCTGGCAGCTTCCTCGGCAGAATAAGCTCTGGAATAGCTGTCTGCGCCCACTTCTTGGCTTCCTGTCATATCGGCCAGCTCTTCTCTCTCCTCCTGCGGCATTGCTTCCAGCCGCTCCTTCAGCAGATGCCGGATTCCCGCCTGTACCGGTATCCCCACCGCCAATACAATTCCCAGGGCTGCTGCAGCCTGGGCAATCCTTCTCGCCCTTCCCAGCCTTTTTTTCCTTTCCAAGGCCTTACGCCGGGACTTGGGTATTTCACCGCCTTCTGCCTGCCGTTTTCTCTCCAGCACATTCTGAAGAATCTCCTCTTTCATCTCCTGCCGTATATTGACATGCCCCATGGTCTCTTTTATCTTCGATTCTATCATTCCCATTCCTCCTTCAGCGTCATCCTCAGCTGCTCCCTTCCTCTCTGCATTCTCTTCTTCACCGCCTGCTCCGAAATTCTAAGCATCTCTGCGATTTCCCGAACGCGGTAACCTTCCACATAATAGAGATATATGACCGCTCTCTGCCTGGCAGGCAGCTCCCATAGAGCTTCCAGTACCTGCCGGCTCTCCCCGTCTGCCGGAAGATCCATCCCCCTGCCTCTAAGCTCCTCCTCCGAGATAGACGGATGCCTCTTCCGAAACCGCAAAATATCCTTGCAGCGGTTTACCGCCACCCTTATGAGCCAGGCTTTCTCATGCTCCCTGTCTGCAAATTGGGGCTGTTTCTCCAGATACGCGCAAAAGGTCTCCTGTATGACATCCTGCGTATCCTGCTCGTCGGCCAACATAACAACACATATTTTAAACAGCAGATTGCTGTATTCGCCGACCATCTGTTCCACTGTCACTTTCCCACCTCCTTTGTCTATAACACGTTTTACCCACCCCAAAAGTGACACTCCTATGATAAAAGCCCGTCTCAAAGAAAAGGCGGGCGGACTGCCCAAAATTTTTTCTATAAAAAATACCCGGCACGTTACTCCCCAACGTGTCGGGCATCCAGCTTGGCAGCTTCTCTCTTGAGCTCTTGCCGCTTTCACTCTTCTTCCAAAATCCCCCGCATCCGCGCTTCTTCCTTAAGCCTCCGGCAGCTCTCGTTGAAAGGCCCGAATGTCTTCAGACAGCAGATTACACGCCCGCAGCGGGCCATCACGCGAACCGCATGCGCATATGTCTGCTCTCCAACCGGGCAGAAGGCCTTCTCCTTGACCACCTCCGATGCCAGAGCGGCAGCCACCGGGTAATCCAGATCATTCTCCGCAAGTATCCCTGCCGCAAATGGGATTCCGCCTCTTTGCAGCCTCCGGTATACCGGTATCCCACTTCCCCCGCCTCCGATAACAAATATTTCCGGTTCTCCCTTTACCGCCTCCATCTCTAGGCAGCCGAAACTTTCCAGATAACTCCCAGAGACAATGCCGTAGAGGCTGCGGATATAACCGCCCGTGAAGATTTCTTCCGGCGGCCCGCACCGTTCTATCCCGCTTTTTCCCACACATACAATCTGATCCGATACTTTCTGCGCCAGATCCAGCTCATGCAGGGACATAACAACCGCCAAATTCTTCTCCTTCACCAAGCGCTTCAGGATAGACAATAGCTCCAGCTTATAGCGCACATCCAAGTAGGAGGTGGGCTCATCCAACACAATAATCTCCGGCTCCTGGCAGATCGCCCTCGCCAGCAGAACTCTCTGCCGCTGTCCGTCGCTGAGCCTGGTAAAATCCGCATCCCTCAGCTCCCACGCGTCAACCAATTCCATGGCCTCTCGTACTTTTTCACGGTCTTGAGGCGTGAGAATCCCCAGCCTTCCCGTATAGGGATACCGCCCGGTCTCCACCACGTCCTCGCAGGTCATCAGTTCCGGTTTGATTCGGTCCGTCATCAAAATCGACAGCCGCCTTGCAATCTCCCCCTCTTCCATATCGTTCATCCCGCGCCCGTCTAGCCATACAGTGCCCGCAATCAGATCCAGCTGACGGATCAGGCTCTTCAAAATGGTAGATTTGCCGGAACCGTTGGGGCCGATCAGAGTCAGGATCTCCCCCTTCCTGACATGGATCGAAATCTCCTCTATCATAGGCTCCTTCCCATAGCCCACAGCCATATGTTCCGTGTACACAAAATACTCGCTCATCTTCTGTCTCCTAAGCTCCTTCCCTCCATGCCCTGCTTCTTCTTCGCAGCATGACAGAGATCACCACTGGGGCCCCGAGAATTGCCGTCACAGAGCTGATGCTCAGCTCCGTCGGCGCAAATACTGTCCGCGCAATCAAATCGCAAAACAGGCAGAAAGCCGCCCCTCCGAGAAAACAAGCCGGTATCATGATCATTGGCTTCGCCGTCCTGAACAGCTGCTTAACCAGCTGAGGCACTGCAATCCCCACGAAGGACACCGGCCCTGCGAACGCCGCTACACAGGCGGAAAGCACGCTGGACAGCAGGATCAGCAGCACCCGGAAACGGCGGACATGGACGCCCACGCTGCTGGCGTAGGCCTCCCCCATCTGATAAGCCCCAATAGGCTTAGACAGCAGGAATGTGCACACCAGCGCCGCCGCCACGACCGGGCCTACCACCGCCATGTTTTCCCAGGAAATCCCTGAGAAGCTGCCCATCGACCAGTTGTGGAGATTGACAATATTGGAATCTTCGGCAAAGGTAACGACAAAGTCTGTGACCGCCGAGCAGATATAGCCCACCATCATCCCGCTGATGACCAACAGGGACATCTGCCGGACCCTGTGGGAGACCGCCAGCACAAAGCCCATGGACAGCATTGCCCCCGCAAATGCCGCTGCGATCATCATCCAGGAGCTGATAAACCTTCCCCGCCCCAGCAGGAAAATCATCGCCAGCGACACGCACAGCTTTGACCCGGAGGAAATCCCCAGCACAAATGGCCCGGCGATGGGATTGGCAAAAAAGGTCTGGAGCAGGAAGCCCGAGACAGACAGCGCCCCGCCCAAGACAATCGCGGCCAGAATCCGGGGCAGCCGGATCTCCCACACGATAGCCGCATTCTCCCCCTCCCCGGACAGCAGGATCCCCAATATCTCCCGTACTGGAAGGGACAGGGAGCCCGAGCAGATATTCCAGATGAACAGCGCCGCCAACAGCGCCGCCAATAGGCAGAATGCTCCTGCATATCTTGCCCGCCGCTTCTCCTCCATCTGCATGTCCTCCCTTCCATTCTCCGCCACAGCCTGACTACCACAGCCGCCCGCCGCATTCCGCCTGCCGAAGCCCGCCGCATTCCTCTCGCTGCAGCTCGCCTGCCACAGCCGCTCGCCGCATTCCGCCTGCTTCGCCCTGTACTTACTCTAACCGGTGCAGATAATGAAGCTCCTCCGGCGCAGGGTTCTCCTCTGTCAGAATCTTGTGGATGTCCAGAATCATATCGCCGATCCCCATGCTCTCCTGAAACATGTTCTGCCCGGTACACCAGGCATTTCCCTCCCGCACAGCCTTGAAGTCCGCCAGCAGGCCACTCTTCTCCAGCAGCTCCTCCACCGTACTAAGCTCGCCGTCAATCGCGCTGTTATAAATCACATAGTCCGCATCCTTCGCTTCCGCATAAAACGCCTCCATCTGCATATTCATCGTGGACAAGGCGTTCTCCTCCTCTGGCATAGCCTGGGGCACATAGCTTCCCCCAGCCAGCTCAATCATCTTGGCCACATAATCGCCGGATTTCCTCACATTCACAATCCCGTTGGAGTTGATATAGAAAAAGGCCACTGTCTTGCCGGTATTTTCCTGGCCCATCGCCTCCTCCAGGCTCTCCAGCTGCTGCTGGTAAATCTCCTCCGCCAGCTCCTCCTTGCCCAGCAGGACGCCGTACAGCTTGATCCACTCCACTCTGCCCAGCGGATGGCTCTCATAGCTGGAGCGCTCCACCAGCACCGGTATTCCAAACTCCTCCAGTCTTTCCTTCACCTCCGGTGTGTGGTAAATCATCGTGGATTCCACCGCCAGGTCGCAGCCCTCCGCGTAAATCCTCTCGTAATCCGGGGCATTATATTTTCCTGCATACAGCATATCCCCGGCCTCCATCGCCTCCCTAGCCTCCTCGATATACCAGCCGGAGGCATCTGTCCCAGACAGGCGGATACTGCCGATGCCATCCAGGGCGCGGAACAAATCCATCACTGACGTGGCTACCAAGTAAATACTGTCAAGGGGCTGCTGGATTACCGCGATATCTCCATCCAGGCCCTCCGGAACCTCCAGCCCCTCCGGAACTGTCAGGTAACGGTTGCCGTCCCCCACCGCGACTAACGCATAGCCTCCCGCATAGTAATCCACGGAAAACTGCTCTGCGTAGGAAAGCGCAAGGCTTCCTTCCCAGTCCAGCTCTTCCCAGGCAGGCGCCCCCTGCCGTGCCTCCTCTTCGCTTGGAACCTCCCCTGCGCCGCAGCCCGCCAAAAGTCCCGCCGCCGAAAGCCCTGTGACAGCCAGGGCAGCCACCGCAGCTGCCGCCGGTTTTCCCAAAGGCCGCAGGCGTCCGGCCTCCTGCACAGCCTGTACTATGCCGGCTGCCGCCTGCCAAAGCCGCCTGCCTATTCCGCCCCTCATTGCTCTGCCGGCACAATGGATGCCGCGTCAAAGGAAAGCGTATATGCAATTTCGTGGGGCGTACTCATGGCGATGGTATTTGCGATAACCGGCATTTTCCAGTCAAAATAGGCCACCGGTATCGTAAAGGCAGACCTCCCCCCGGTCAACTCCGCATCGTACCGGACATCCTCCACCTTCATATAGTCATAGTTCCCGCTCCCAAAAACAATGGTCGCGCTGGCCAGCCCATCCTGCACCGACAGCTTTGCCGGGGAATCCACGCTGGCTCTCCCTGAGCCGCCTTCCAGCCGGACGTCCACCAGATACTCCCCGTCTTCTAATCCCAGGCTCTCCCATTCTGTGGCCGTCCCTTCCCGGAAAGCCTCCAGCGGCAGAGAGTCTGCCCGGAACAAAATTGTCCTGTCATACCACTTCTCTTTATTACGGCTGAACGCAGCGCAGGCAATCCCCTTGTCCAGCGCCTCCACCGGCACGGTAAAGGAATGGGTTCCCGCCTCATCCTCCTCGAAAGGAATATAGTCCTCCTCCGAAACAAGAGCCGCTTCCTTCCCTGTGCCCATGAATACATAGAGATAGCCGGTGCCGCCCATGGTCATCCGCGCCGTCATCTGGCCCTCCTGGACAGTCAGCTCACACGCGGTAATGCGGAACATCGCTGAGCTGGAGTCTACGGTTACAGAATAGACGCCGTCTGTCAGGCTGTCCCCATAGATAGGTTCCATGCCTTCCTCCACCACGTCCTCAACCGTGCCCATCTCTTCTGCAGATGCCACCAGGCCGCCCGCCTGGGCAGATGCCTCTTCACCCTCGCCGCCTGTCTGTACAGCAGCCTCTTCACCCTCGCCGCCTGCCTGGGCAGATGCCTCTTCACCCTCGCTTCCTGCGGCATTCCTCGCATGTTCTACAAACAGCTGCTGGATTGCCGGCATCTCTCCCAATCCCTTCATGACGCAGACCACCTCATATCCAGCATCCTCAAACGCAGTCTTCCAGGAATCCTCCTCCCCCGCCATATCGTTGTTGGCGTGATCTCCCGCCACAACCATCAATGGCTGAAGGACAACCCGCCGGTAGCCCTTCTCCTGCACAGCCGCCAGCACCTCTTCCAGCGTGGGAGATGCCTCCACCGTTCCCACATAATAATTCTCATATCCCGCGTCGCTCAGCGTCCGCTGCAGTTTCCCATAGACACCGTTCGAATCTGCTTCCGTCCCGTGTCCCATAAAACAAATCGCTGTCTCGCCGTCATCGTACTGGGCTGTATCTTCCGCAATCGCCTGCGCCACTGCCGCAAAATCCCCGTCGCTGGAGAGCAGCGGCTCACCCACCGCAATTTTTTCAAAGGCATCCGCATACCCCGCAGCCTCGTTTACCAAGTCGGTATACTCCAGACCGTCCATCAGGTGCGTCGGCTGAATCACCAGCGTGCGGACGCCGTTGTTCGCCGCCCGTTCCAGCGCCTCCTCCACATTGTCTATCTCTATGCCATCCCGGGACTTCACACGGTCGATGATAATCTGGCTGGTAAAAGCTCTCCTGACAGAATAATCTGGAAATGCCTCCTCCATAGCGGCTTCCACCGCGCCGATCGCCAGGCGGCGGCTGTCATTGTAGCTTGTCCCAAAGCTCACCACCAGAAGCTCCTGCTCTCCAATCCCGTCCTGGTTGCGCGGATCGTCCAGGCTTGCATCCCCGGTATCCCTGTAAGCCTCCTCCGCCTCTGCCGCAGCCTCCCCATTTGCCGGATTCGTCTCTGCCGGAGCTTTCCCCCCAGACAGCGCGCATCCCGCAAGCAGTGCAGCCCCCAGCGCTGCCGCCGCCAGCATCCCCGCAATACTCTTCCTCTTCATCTGTTTTCCTCCTCTTTCTCTGCCGCCTCTTCCGGCAGCAGGCGTCTTTCTGAGCAGCCCCGATAAAAAAGTACAGGAAAAAACAGACAGTCCTTTTACCGAATAGCAAAAGGACTGCAGCTGACATCCATCTACAGTACAATCAATTACTCGTGATCTGGAAGTATTCTTCCCGTACCAACAGAACGGCAGGTTTCCTGGCTCGCGGATCTCCGTATACGGCGGCCTTCCCAATTTCCGTCCTCCGACTTCCATCAGTGGCTGTACCCAAATACATGCGCCATACACTCCCCGCTTACAGTGACGAGTTCGCACAGGCCTCTCACCTGTTTCCCTTTTAACCACCGTCTCCACAGTACTCTGCAAGGCGGCGGCACCGGCTGTTATCTATGCATATCATATTCAATTACTCCGGCAGCCGCAGACGGTTTTCTGCCATCTGCCCCTGTCTTGTGCTCTATTATATATGGCCGCGCCAGCGCTGTCAAATTTTAGATGCCGCCTGCCCACGCAAATGCCGCCCGCTCCCCTCTGTCCAGAAAAAGCATAAAAAAGAAGCCTTAACCTCCGAAAAGGTAAGGCTTCCTGATATCTGTACCAACGTACTGCGGGTAGCCGGACTTGAACCGGCACGGAGTCGCCCCCGAGAGATTTTAAGTCTCTTGTGTCTGCCTATTCCACCATACCCGCAAATGGGGCCTACAGGGCTCGAACCTGTGACCCTCTGCTTGTAAGGCAGATGCTCTCCCAGCTGAGCTAAGACCCCATATACTCAAAAATAGCCGGACATCTGTCCGGCGGCAATCCAGCCTCCAGACACTTATCAAAATCCGGCAAAACGACCCAGATGGGACTCGAACCCACGGCCTCCGCCGTGACAGGGCGGCGCTCTAACCAACTGAGCCACTGGGCCAAAAACAAAACAGATGCATGGAACAGATAATTTCCATAACAAGTGGACCTTCGGGGACTCGAACCCAGGACCGACCGGTTATGAGCCGGTTGCTCTAACCAACTGAGCTAAAGGTCCAAAGAAGCCGATGATCGGACTCGAACCGATAACCTGCTGATTACAAATCAGCTGCTCTGCCAATTGAGCCACATCGGCACAATGTTCCAAATGACTCCAAGGGGATTTGAACCCCTGTTACCGCCGTGAAAGGGCGGTGTCTTAACCGCTTGACCATGGAGCCTTCTATATCTCTTGTATGTCTTATATAAACAAGAAAACTCCCCCTGTTGGACTCGAACCAACGACACTGCGGTTAACAGCCGCATGCTCTACCGACTGAGCTAAGGAGGAATAGATTTCTCTGGAAGGTTTTTGCATGTACCTTCAAAACCACATACTGTAAAC
>CALWMI010000062.1 GCA_944381745.1 uncultured Lachnospiraceae bacterium
TGAATGTTCCGGATCGTCTATGATTAACGCATATTCGTCATAAAACACTGTTTTGGCCTCTTCAAATGAAATTTGGTGCTTTACCTTGTTGATTTGGTTTTTATTTTTATCCCATTCAAACGTAATGTCTATACTTATATTTTAATTATAATATAATTATATGTCAATCACTCATTTGTGATTATTTTCTGATCGCATAACTAAAGACTGCCTCTCACGCCTTATCTGCCCAAGCACCATCTCCATCCCCTTCGCCGCACCTAAAGAAACTGATTTTTCTAAATATATACAATCCCCCGAGAAGACCATACCTCCCAGGGGATTTCATTTTCTGCTATTTTTCTAATGGCTTGTCTGTGGACCTGTCCAGCATATTCCGGAACATCTGTATCATAGGCCCATTCAGAAGCGCGTTCGCCACCGTACCCAATCCGATCACATACCACACCTGCCTGCCGGTCAGCAGACAGAAAGCCACTCCCACGGCAACTACTGCCGCGTCAGAGAGGATCCTGGCAATGTGATAGCGTATGCGCCCTTTGCTTAGCTTTTCTATGATAAGGCCGACGCTGTCATAGGGGCCTATTCCCATGTCTGCCTTCATATACAGGGCGGCGCCCAGCGAGAGGAACAGGAGCGCCAACAGCAGCAGCGCGGCCCTGCCAGCGAGGGCGGGCTCCAGCCCCAAGGCTTCCTCCGCGAGAAAACAGACAAAATCTGCAAGATAGCCGACCAGTACCATGTTGCATAGCGTCCCCAGCCCTATAAGCCCTCTCATTGCAAAGAACACTACGGTAAGAATCAGGATATTACACAAAAGCTGCCAGTTCCCAAAGCTCCAGCCGAGATATGTGCTGATCCCCAAATTCATACAGGTGAACGGATCTACGCCAAATCCGGCTAGGCGGAAAAATCCCACGCTAACGCCTATAGAGGCGATGCCCAGAAGCATCATGCAGAGCCTGCGGCCTTTTGACACTTTTTCTTCCATATAGTTTTAACAGAACAGGGTCTGTTCCGTGGCGGGATCAAAAAGGTGCATCATTTCGCTGTGGAATGTGAATTTCAGCCTCGTTCCAAACGGTATACTGTCTTTATACATATCCGGGAGATCTATCGTGGAAATTCTCATGACCACATCCTGCTTATCCGCACCGCTTCCCACATTCGCATGGATATAGATCTCGCTTCCCATGAGCTCGCACACCTCTGTCTCCGCCTCAATCGCAGTCCCATCCGAGGTTTTCAGGGAAATGTGCTCCGGCCTTACCCCGACGATAACCGCTCCGTCCTTCTGCCCTCTCGCCGCGAGCTGCTCTGCCTTCCCTCTCTCCACAGGAATCTCAGCGCCCATGCATCTTACGCAGTATCCGTCTGCCGTCTTTTCCAGCTGCCCCTTAAAAAAGTTCATCTGGGGCGTGCCGATAAATCCTGCCACAAACAGGTTGACAGGCGCCTCAAATACCTCCTTGGGCGTACCGATCTGCTGGACGATTCCGCTCTTCATGATGACAATCCGGTCGCCCAGCGTCATCGCCTCCGTCTGATCATGCGTCACATACACAAATGTGGTGTTGATACGCTGGCGCAGCTTAATAATCTCCGCGCGCATCTGATTGCGGAGCTTCGCGTCCAGGTTGGAGAGCGGCTCATCCATGAGCAGCACCTTTGGCTCCCTGACGATAGCCCTGCCGATGGCGACACGCTGGCGCTGTCCGCCGGAGAGAGCCTTGGGCTTGCGGTCAAGGTACTGGGTAATGTCCAGGATCTCCGCCGCCTGATTCACCCGGCGGTCGATCTCTGCCTTGTCCACCTTGCGCAGCTTCAGCGGGAACGCCATATTTTCCCGGACTGTCATATGGGGATACAGGGCGTAGCTCTGGAATACCATGGCGATATCCCTGTCCTTCGCCTCCACATCGTTCACAAGCTTGTCGTCGATATAGAGCTCTCCCTTTGAGATATCTTCAAGCCCGGCCACCATGCGCAGCGTCGTGGACTTTCCGCATCCGGAAGGCCCTACCAGCACGATGAACTCTTTATCTGCTATCTCCAGGTTAAAATCGTCTACAGCGTTCTGGCTGTTGTCATATATTTTATAGATATGTTTCAGGCTGACTGTTGACATTCTGATATGGCCGTAATGCCGAAGCCTCCGCTTACAGCACCTCCCCGCGCCGGGAGCAAAACCCGACAGGGCTTACGGCAGGTCTCCACACTGCCGTACCGCCGGCCGGCGGCATTTACCTCCTTTTCCTTTACCCAGGCTGACGAAGATCAAGTGGAGCGCCAGGCTGGGGACGAACTGAATTCTAATATTTTTTCTGCTTCTTCACGATGATTAAGCAGACTGCCCCGCAAGAGGCTCTTCTCAATAAAATCTCCCTATATAGTCCAGCACATCCTGCCTGGTTCCCCGGAAGGGGCCGGGAGTCTCCATCTTGAGCGACACCAGAGCCGTACAGTAGAGCAGCGCGTTCGCGATACCGGTGCGCAGCCTCTCCGTGATATAGCCGGCAAAGGTTGTATCGCCCCTGCCTGTGCGCCCAGAAAGATTCCTTGCCTTGATCGGGCAGGTATAGATTTCTTTCCCATCATACAGAAGCACCTCTGTGTTGTGGGTAATCATGACCTCTTTAGCGCCCCACTCATAAAGCAGCCTGGCCGCCTCTCTCCTATCGGAAAGGCCGGTCAGTATCTCTGCCTCTGCGGCGTCTGTCTTAAGGAAGTCAATATAGGGAAGATACGTTTTCTTTTCCTCCCAGTCATGGAAGGCCATGCTGCCGTCCGCCTCCACGTGGCGGAGCAGGCACTGTACATCTACGGCAACGCGTCCATACTCTTTGGCTTCTGCAAACAATTTCCCGTCAAAATCCCCGTAGACGAGCCCTGCAAAATGGTAGATCTCTGCAGTGATATCCGGGAGCTCCTCGAAAGTAAACGGGTCGCAGACTCCCATAGACGTACAAGCCCGTTTCTCCTTATCCGGGGTAAAATATTGATTGCGTATGGAGCAGGTAGCCTTGGAAGGCGCCCAATATACGCTTGCCCCAGAGCCCTCAAAAACCTTATCCACGTCCACGTCTGCCGGATGAAACTTTGTAAATACAGCTGTCCGGTTCCCGCTTCTCGCGGAAGCGAATCCAGACGCCACGACTGCGCCGCCTACCTCGCGGCGTTCCTCGTTCTCGCAGTCAATATTGTGATCCAGGGACAACGGCCCCATGATCAGTACATCGTAATCTTTCATACCCATACTCCATTCCACCATTGCCGGTATCCCGGCAAAACTCTGGCTGTCAGATATACAAAGCCTCTATACGCTTATCTTTTCCGATTCTTATGCGGAGAAAGCTATGTACCGGCGGAACCTCCATCCCATCCGGCACAGGCGGGCTGTCCGAAAAATAGACCTTTGACCCGCTCTCCTTGATCATGCGGAGCAGACCCGGGTCAGCGCTCCCATAGCGTCTGCCGCTGGATGCGCAGCATACGGTAACCTGCGGCTGAATCATGCGAAGCAGCTCCTGATCCGCGCCGTCCCTCTGCCCGTGATGCCCTACCTTGAATAGGTCTGCCTTGAGAAGCTTCCTGTCAATATCCCCGTAGCCCGAGGCGTTTGTGTCCCCCGGAAGCAGCATCACGGTGTCTTCATATCTGACTGACAGAATCAAGCTGTAATTGTTCATATGGACATCAAGCGCTGTAAGCCTCTCCAGGAACGCGTCCGGCTCTCTTGCCGCATAGAGCTCTGTCATCTTTCCCGCAAGCTGCCGCTCCGCTTCCTCTCCAGGCAAAAGGACACGGATAGAAAGCCCCTCGGCGGGACGTCTGACATCTCCGCCCTTAAGCTGTTCCACCCTGCCCCCGCCTTCTGTCACCATCTGCGTGAGCCTTTGCCAGTCCCGAAGCGCCGCATAAAATTTCCTGCGGCTTGGATCGTCAGCTTCTATCTCAGGAAGCGGCGGCAGAGCCTCCGCCAATCCAACCGGCAGAGCCTGCCACAGCTCTCCCACGCGGAAAAAACTTGCCGCTGGCAGCAGGCCGCACACATGATCCTCATGGATATGGGTACTGACCATAACATCGATGTGTCTGCATCCAAGCCGCTGCAGCGCATCCAGAAGACGGATGCGGCCAGGATACTCCGGCAGATACTCGCTCTCCTCTCCGCTTCCCCCGTCTATCACCATGCAGAAGCGCCCGTCCGGCCTGGCGGAATCCGGACAGCTAAGAACCATGGCCTCCCCGTATCCTACATTGACAAAAGTAAACTCCATCCCATCTCTCCTCACGACATGGCCCGCTTAATATAGAAGCTCGAGAGAATCAGCACAAGTACCGTCATGACGATCGCGCCGGCGCTTCCAAAGCCAAAGTCCAGAGACTTGATGCCATAAGTATAGAGGAACTGGGTGATGGTCGATGTGGTACCCGCAGGCCCGCCTCCTGTGAGGACATTTACCTTCTCGAAAAGCCGGAAGGTATCAATCGTGCGGAGCAGGGCACAGAGAGCCAGGCTGCCCTTAATGTTCGGCAGCGTCACATAAACAAACTGCTGGAGGAAGCCTGCCCCATCAATGCGTGCAGCCTCATACTGGCTCTCCGACACAGACTGCAGAGATGCATAGAGAAGCAGAAATACAAATGGAACATTCTGCCACACATCTATAACCAAAATCGTGCCAAAGGCCGTCTTCGTATCCATGAACCAGTTGAATACCGGAAGCCCTAAGCCTTCCAGGAACTGATTGATAATGCCGTAATTTGCAGAAAGCATCATACGCCAGCTTAAGGCCACCGTGACTGCCGGAAGCAGGTACGGCAGGAGAAGCAAGGTTCGCATAATCTTCTGCCCTTTCTTGAGGGAATTGACAAACACGGCCATGGCAAGGCCGAATACCATCTCCAGCACCACAGCGAGTATGGTAAATACCACCGTATTGATCACTGCCTGCTGGAAATACCCGTTCTGGAACAGGGAGGTATAGTTATCCAGCATGACGAAGGAAGCCTTGTCTGTCCCTTTTAGATAATTATAATCTGTAAAGCTGTAAAAAAATGTGGAGATCAGGGGGTAGGCTGTCATGACAATCAGGACGATCATCGTTGGTGTCAGCATTCCAAGGCCGAACCTCGCAGTAGCCGCCTGCGCCCTGTTCCTTTGCAGAGTCCTTTTTTCTTTCATCATCTATCATCCTCAAAGCCAGCTGCGGGAAAACCATCGGCTTCCCTGCGCTGCTGTTGTTATTTGTATCTAATACCTTGAAAACGGCCCGGCCCTCAAAGGGTATCCGGGCCGCCTTTCTATTTTAAGGAGAAATCTCCGTACAGCATCAGCCAGCCATCAGCTGCTCCAGCTGCTCCTGCGCATAGGACAGCGCCTCATCCATGGTCTTGGTTCCCTGGATCACGTTATCCATCTCTGTTCCAAGGATGTTGGTGAACTCTGTCCACTCAGCGATCACCGGACGGTAAACGCCTGTCTCAAGAGCTCCGCAGACCTGCTCCAGATGAGGGTAATCCTTCAGGATTTCCTCGTCCAGCAGACTGGAGTATCTGCAGGGAACACCATTGTTGGCGATGGAGGCCGTGCACACCTCAGGGCTCATGATATATTCGAGAAGCTCAAGCGCCAGATCCTTGTGAGGAGCGTTGTTGGGGATACCGATGCACCATACGCCTTGGAGCGCCACTGCGTCTACCGCCTCGGAATCGTCCGTAAGCTTTGTAGGGATCGTCCTATAGTCTGCCGGGCCGTCTGCCGTAGGGGTATACCAGCCAGGCCAGATCTGGGCCATAGCCGTCTCTCCTGCGGTTACGGATGCTACAATATCATCCTTGTCAAGTGTGCCGCCCACATTGTAAAGGGCAAGGTAATCCTCCATTGCAGCCTTGAACTCAGGCGTATCTACGGTAGGCTGATTGTTCTCATCCACGACCCAGCCGCCATGCACAACCAGGTGCGGAAGGAAGTCAGAGAGAATGTTGTCTGCGCTGCCGCCTCTGATCAGAAAACCATTCTTGGAAGCATCTGCCTCTCTCGTCTTCTGGGCAATATCCTGGATATCTGCGAAGGAATCAATGTCCTCCGGAGCGTAGCCAGCCGCCTCCAGGAGCTGCTTATTGTACATCATAACCGTAACATTTCCGTAATAGGGAGCCAGATAGATATCCTCTCCCACCATGCAGATCTCTGTAGTAGCCGGGATAATGTCGTCGTCAAAGCTATATCCCATCTCGCTTAAGTTTGCAAGGACGCCGTTCTCTGTGAACTCTGCCATCCAGGAACCATCTACCATGCACAGGTCATAGGTGCCTTCCGCGTTGACGGCGTCCAGGGCGATGCCGGTGTGCAGGTCGTCAAAGGACATGAGCATGACCTCGATGTCCACATTGTGCTCTTCCTCAAACGGAGCAAGGCTTGCCTCCAGGCTCTCCCCGTAAGCTCCTCCCCTGAGGATCAGGGTCATCTTGGTGGGCTCTCCAGAAGCATCCGCAGACGTATCCGCATCCGCTGTCTCTTCCGTGCCTTCGTCCTCCGCAGCCGTCTCCTCTGTGCTCCCGCAGGCGCAAAGGGAAAGCGCCATAGCTGCGAGCAGGATTCCACTTAAAATTTTTTTCTTCATAAACTTCAATTTCCTCCTTTAAAATTGTTGGTTGTTATTCTTTTACTGCGCCGCTTGAAAGTCCTGATATCAGGTAATTCTGCGCAAATATTACGAACAGCATGATCGGGATTACCGATATGACGCCGCCAGCGGCCACAAGTCCAAAATTTGTCAGGTTGTCCTCAGAATTCAGGACTGACAAGGCCAGAGGCACCGTATAGTTGTCCGGGCTTCTTGTAAATATGACGGTGTAGGTGTACTCATTCCATGCGTACATGAATGACAGCATAGCCACAGCCGCGATGCCAGGGGCAACCAGCGGAAGCACAATCTTAAGGAACATCTGCATCTCCGTCGCTCCGTCCACTCTGGCGCTTTCCTCGATCTCCTCGGGCAGATCCTGGAAAAAGCTTATAAGAAACCATATGATAAGCGGTACGTTTATAAGCACACAAGCCAAAGTCACTGGGATCTTCGTGTTAAGGAGCCCAGCCTTGCTGAACATGGTGTAAAGCGGGATGGTGAATGCCACAGGGGGCAGAACCCTTACCAGCAATATCCAGTAGGTGAGAGGCTTCTTAAGTCCAAAGCGGAATCTCTTCCTGGCGATAACATAGGATGCGCATACTCCAACGATAAGCGACAGCACCAGAGAACTGACCGTCGTCTGCAGGCTGTTGAGGGCAGCCTGTCCGAATCCCTCTTCCGTAAAGAGCCTTGTAAAATGCTCTAAGGTAAAAGACCTGGGAAGTATGGGGATTTGTCCCTGCATCTCTGCCGTTTCCCGGATAGACATAGCCACAATCCAGTAAATTGGGAACAGGGCTATCAGGAGAAGCAGGACGCAGCCGCATATCTTCGCTGCACCGGCTATACGCCGTTTTGCTCTCATTATCTCTCCTCCTTCTTTTATTTTTTCTGAAAAGCAATGCTATTTTAGCATTTTATTCTAAGTCCGTATTCAAGAGCAGGTAAACCTTCGGTAAATCGCAAGTAAACAACAATTTAACTATGAACCCCCTGTGATATTTTGTTAATTATCCGTTAAATTTTGGTTGCGCAGCAGATGCATTTTTACATTCGCTTTTATGGGGCTTTTTTTCACCAAAAAAGACAAAGCCGCATTTCTTTGGACTTTGCCATCAGTCTGGGAGGCAGCCTCACGGCCGCCCCTCACATCTTTTACTACCATCGTATCCAACTTATCATCTGGCCTATATGGAATTTTCAGTGGCGCTATGGTAAAATAGGGCCATCAAGCTATGGAGGGAGCGCGGAGGAAATGGGCCTTTTTAAGAAGAAAATCACCAAACCGCTTTACACTGGATCACAGTTTTTCCAGAACGGCCGGGTGGCCAAAACCCCCAAGGACCGCCGGGACTTTTACGTGAAGGCCATTGAGGCAGCCCGGAAAAGCGACAATATAGCTGTCAGGAACTCAAACATAAAAAATTATATCTGTTTTCTGCTTACGGAAACGGTCCCCCATGTGGATCTCGGCCTTGTGCGGCGGCTCATCGCCCAGCAGGAGCCGGAGGAGTTCCGGCGGGATATTTCTGCTTGGGTAGACGAGATGGAACGCCTGGGCATAGGTAAGGTATCCGGCAGCCGGCAGGAGATGCAGGATTTTTTGCTCAATGCTGCGGAAAACGGCAGTTTCACAGCGGCAGACATCGGTTGGCGGGTCTACGGCGGGAACATGGACGCCCTGGGCATACGGAGCATCGAGTTTGATAAGGCCTTTATCCGTGCGGCGCTCTCAGGGTACCGTCCAGCTGCCGCCGTTTTTATGGCTCGGGAAAAACAACGGGAGAAGTACGGAGACACCCCTCACCAGCTTCAATTTTGGGATGAGTTCGTAAATGTCACGATGGCGGGGCCACGCCCTCTGCCGCCACTGCAGGAGAACCTTGAAAAACTGGAGGCGGCCCAGCGTCTGGACAAAGGCGTGGCGCAAACCAACAAGGCAGCCTTAACAGAGGAGTGGAACCAGATGCGCCGCCGCCGGGACCAGCTGTACTCACGGATATCGGAACTGGAGACATTTGCCCTCCGGGACGGGGGTCCCACCATGGACGAGGTCTTAGAGGAGATAGGCTGTTTTTGTGACTGGATACTGGTGCGGGAAGAGATGTACTGTTTCTCCAAGAAGAACTGGACTCTTCTGCTGGATGGCTTCGGCGAGGAGAAGTTCAGCCACTTCGAGGGCATGGCCTGCCAGGTGCCTTTGGAACCCTGGACCCGGCCGGACTACGGCCGGGAGGCGGAGACGCTTTTCCGCCGCGGCCGCTCTCTGGAACACCAGGCCCGCAAGTTCCCGGAGATCGTACGGCTATACCGTCAGGCCGCAGAGTTGGGCCACGGAGAGGCCATGTACAGGCTGGACTCCATGGGATCCTTCTGGCCCGGCGCCACAGACGGCTGGGACAGCGTCAAATACTCCCCCGACAAGTTCGGCTGGCCCATGGCCGGCAGCTGGCGGCACCCCATATGGAAGAGAGACGACATGGCCTGCGTGTTCCAGCTGGCCAAGCAGGGGGATGTGGAGGGGATACGCCACATCTCCGAGATGCGCATCGACCTGCGGCAGAAGTACCGGGGCGACACCACCGGGATATACGAGGCGGTGGACTGGGAGTGTGAGACGATCATGGACCTGCAGATGGAGTACACCGGGTTCCTGTCGGAAATGGGAGACACAGAGGCCGCCTTCCATCTGGTGTGGCTGCACTTCTTATATGACTCCGAGAAACTCCAGCGCCGGTTCTGGGGCACCACCCGGAGCCGCTGCCAGAAGGAACTCTTCCGTCGGGGCGGCGGCCTGGGCTGCTACCTGGCCCCCTGCTACAACGATGTGTTCGGCATAGCCCCGGAGGACAGCATGGCCGTGGCCCGGAAGGCCGAAGAGATGGGCCTCACCGGCGCCGTGGAGGCGCTGCGGCTCCATCTGGAGTCCAGAGAGCAGGCCGCCCGGGCAGACGAGGCCCAGCGCCAGGCCTACCGGCGCATGGCCATGGAGGAAGCTCGCAGGGAGGCTGTTGTCCAAGGTATGGACGAGTACAGGCGCAAACTGGACTGGGCCGAGCGCGCCTACTCCTACAGAACCGGCGGCTCTGGCGTCACCCGCGAAGAGGCGCATATCTTAGGAGATGTTTCCACAGAGCAATACACGCGGGAACAATTTATACGCAGTGAGCTCGAAGACAGCCAGCGGAGAAAACTGGAGGATACGTTTGACTCCTCCCACGGCTCCAACGATGACTAAGGGACGGCACGCATCATGATGAAAATAAAGGCCGCTGCAGAACCGGCTATATTATGGAGGTAAGTTATGGGACTTTTCGGAAGAAAGAAACCAAAAAAAGAGGACGAAGGCTGGAAGTACTACAGGATGGCCTTGAATGAGGAAGGCCGCAACACAGGACTGGAGTTGGAATATACCAGGAAGGCCATCGAGTTGGGGGAAAGACACGCTATGTGCCACCTGGCCGGTTACTATCTTGACCACTACCCCTCTGATAAGGAGAAGATCCGAGAGGCAACCCAACTCATGGAGCAGGCCGAATCCATGGGGGCGCTGCTCGACTCCCGGCGCATTGGCTACGCCTACGCCCTGCAGGGGCTTTACGACAAGGCTTTTCCCCGCTATCTCAAAGGGGCCGAGGAGGGCGACGCCTTCTGCCAGTTCAGCACCGGCCTCTATTACAAAAACGGCCAAGGCGTGGAACAGGACTATGCCAAGGCTGTCTACTGGTACGGGAAAGCCGTGGAGAACCAGGAGGTACGCGCCTTTAACAACCTGGGGCTGATGTACAAGGACGGCCTGGGCGTGAAGAAGGACAACGCCAAAGCCCTGGAGCTTTTGAAAGCGGGCGCGGAGCTGGGGAGTCACACGGCCAGCGGTAACCTGGCCTTTTACTACTACAAGGGTGCGGATCCCTGCCCGCAGGACTACAAGGAGGCCCGCCGCTATGCGGAGTTGGGGCTGTCCCAGAGCCAGGGCAAAAACAAGAACTGCCGCTATGTGCTGGCCATGCTGGAGTGCGACGGTCTGGCTGGCATCCCCTGCAATCCGTGCAGCGCATACGACAAGGTCCAGCAGCTGGCACGAGAGGAATATACGCCCGCTTTGGAAGGCGGCGTGGGTTATTGCCTCATAAAGCGCAGCGACTGGGTGAAGGACCGCCGCCAAGAAGCCCGGGACATGATGGAGGACCGCCCGGAGGAGGCTCTTGCCATATTCCAAGAACTGCGGGATCTGGGTTTCTGGCAGTTGGAGAAGGACATCGAGGCCTACGAGAACAGGAAGGCTCGGGAAAAGGCCTTGGAAGAGGACGATATGTACAAAAAGGCTCTGGAGGCAAACGATGTCAACGCCATACGACAGGCCGCAGAGCATGGCTCCCCCATGGCCTGCGCCGATATGCTGGATCGCTACATGAAGGATCTGGAGCAATCCGGCGGGAAGCCCGGCTGGGAGAGGGAGATAGGCCGGTACTTCCGCTACTGCAGCACCTGTATTGAGATCCTGGGGGAACAGCGCTTCACGGACATACGAGAGTGGCTCTCCCAGCGGGTGATGGAACACTGCCAGGAGCTCATGGACATGGAAGACGCCTGGAGCGCCTACATGCTGCTGAGCCAGCTTAATCAGCACAGCAGCGCTGACCTGATGCGCCTGCGCGTCAAGGCGGCAAGAGCCCTGGACGACCCGGAGCTACTGATGCGCAGCCTTGAGGCTCTCTCCCTGTGCCAGGACGCCGGCGAAGAGGAGCGGCGGGAAGCCGGCAACGAACTTACGCTGCTGAAAATGAAAAACAGGTAGGCCGCAGAATCACCGCGTCATCGCGGCGGCATAAAAGTCCCCGGCCGGAGGGAGGAACCTCCTCCCCTCGGCCGGGGACGCCATATATTATCATAAATCATATGCCCCCTGTTTTGGTACTGTTTTTGACATTTATCGAATTATAGAATCCTGAGCTACTTTCGTTTGGCTTCACTTGTCTCCTGTTTCATTCTGCATAACATCATTCAGTACATGATATTCCCGCTGCAGTTCCTGGCGCAGCTCTTCCTCTGACGGCAGGTAAAGCTTATATTTCGAAGTAGAAACCTGATGATTGTCTTCCGGCAGCGTATAGCGTACTACTGATTCGCTTTTATCCGCGCAAAGAACAATCCCAATCGGAAGATTATCCCCTTCATTCAGCATCTCTCTTGTATAGTAATTTACATACATCTGCATTTGCCCCAAATCCTGATGCGTTAATTTTCCGGTTTTAAGGTCAATCAAGACAAAGCATTTCAAAATGTAATTGTAAAACACGAGATCAATGTGTATATTACGCGTGAGTAGACCATTGTTCACGGATAAATTGATCACTTGTCACGGAGATTCAGATCACTGATCTCGGAGACGAGATCACCGATTCTTACTTCCGTGTTTATCCAAAGACAACCGATAAGGTTTTATGATATCATCTGCGGCAATGCCGCCTGAAGAATGATTTTAACATTCCCCAGAACGGCCTCCGCTTCAATGATATATTAGTGCCAGCATGGCCATTCGCCTTTGCAGGCCTTTCGTACCTTGACAAG
>CALWMI010000063.1 GCA_944381745.1 uncultured Lachnospiraceae bacterium
CAGCTGTGGTGGGGCCATCGGATTCCCGCCTGGACCTGTGATGACTGCGGGGAGATCACCGTGGCCCGGGAGACCCCGGAGGTCTGCCCCAAGTGCGGCAGCCGCCATCTGACTCAGGACCCGGATACCCTGGACACCTGGTTCAGCTCCGCCCTGTGGCCCTTCTCCACCCTGGGCTGGCCGGATGACACCGAGGACCTGAAATATTTCTATCCCACGGACGTGCTGGTCACCGGCTACGACATCATCTTCTTCTGGGTCATCCGGATGGTGTTCTCCGGCTATGAGCAGACGGGAAAGAGCCCCTTCCACACGGTGCTGATCCACGGCCTGGTCCGGGATTCCCAGGGCCGGAAGATGAGCAAGTCCCTGGGCAACGGCATTGACCCCCTGGAGGTCATTGACAAGTACGGCGCCGATGCCCTGCGGCTGACCCTGGTCACCGGCAACGCCCCGGGCAACGACATGCGCTTCTACTGGGAGCGGGTGGAGTCCAGCAGGAATTTTGCCAATAAGGTGTGGAACGCCTCCCGCTTCATCATGATGAATATGGAAAGCACACACATGGAGGCCCCGGCCAGGGAGGAACTGACGGACGCGGACAGATGGATCCTGTCCAAGGCCAACCGGCTGGCGGAGGAGGTCACCTCCAACATGGACCGCTATGAGCTGGGCATTGCCGTGCAGAAAATCTATGATTTCATCTGGGAGGAGTTCTGCGACTGGTATATCGAGATGGTGAAGCCCCGCCTGTATGCTGGCGGGGAGGAGGGGACGAAGCGGGCGGCCCTGTGGACATTGAAGACGGTCCTTATCCAGGCGCTCAAGCTTCTGCACCCTTACATGCCCTTTATCACAGAGGAGATTTTCTGTACCATCCAGGATGAGGAGGAGTCCATCATGATCTCCCAGTGGCCCAGATACCGGGAGGACTGGAATTATCCGGAGGAGGAGCAGGCCATCGAGACGATCAAGGAGGCCGTGCGGGGCATCCGCAACCTGCGCACCGGGATGAACGTGCCGCCCAGCAGGAAGGCGAAGGTGTTCGTCGTGTCGGAGGCGGAAAAAGTAAGAAAGATTTTTGAAAACGGTAAGAGTTTCTTCGCATTCCTGGGCTACGCCAGTGAGATAATGGTACAATCGGATAGAGCAGGCATTCCAGAGGACGCAGTGTCCGCAGTGATTCCCAGCGCTGTGCTGTACATTCCCCTGGCGGAGCTGGTGGACACAGCCAAGGAGCGGGAGCGCCTGGAGAAAGAGGAGGAGCGGCTCACCAAGGAGCTGGCCCGGGTGAACGGGATGCTGAACAATGAGAAGTTTATGAGCAAGGCCCCTGCCGCCAAGGTGGCGGAGGAGAAGGCCAAGCTGGAGAAGTACACCCAGATGATGGAGCAGGTGCGGGAGCGCCTGGCCCAGCTGCCCGGGTGAGAGAAGGCCCTGCAGGGGGCTTGAGGGGAGCGCCTGCCAGGATGGAAGGAGGATTGGCGGATGGATAAGCTGAGGAGCCTGGTCCATAGGGCTTGGCCGGAGGGGCTGCGGCCGGCGATGGCGGCAGCCTGGGTGAGGTACGCCCTTCTCGCGGCGGCAGTGAACCTGGTGATCGAGGCGGCCTCCCGCCATTCCCTGGCGGAGGCGGTTCTCCATATCGGTGAGCGGCCGCTGGCCTACCTGTACAATACCCTGCTGGTCGGGGTGTTCTATCTGGCCGTCTATCTGGCCAGAAGGAAGCTTTTTGCCGCCGCCTGCGTGACGGCGGTATGGCTGCTGGCGGGGATCGCCAACGGGGTGGTGCTGGCCAGCCGGGTGACGCCGCTGACCGGGCCAGATCTGAAGATCCTCACGGATGTGGCGGATGTGTTCCGCCTCTACACAGAGCCCTGGCAGCTGGTGCTGGCCGGGGTTGGAATCGCGGCGGCTGCCGCTGTGCTGGCCATTCTGTACCGCAGGAGCAAGCCGAAGGAAGGGCCGATGCATTACGGCCGCAGGCTGGTGGTGACGGCGGCTGTGCTGGCCGGTTTTGCCGGTGTGAGCCACCTGGCGGTGGAGCATAGGGTCATCTCCACCTATTTCAGCAACGTGGCCTACGCCTACCAGGATTACGGTTTCCCCTACTGCTTCCTCACCAGCGTCTTCGACACTGGGGTGAACGAGCCCCACGACTACTCGGAGCGGCTGATTGTGAAGATTGCCGATTACGGGGAGGAGACGGTGCCGGAGGAGGAGGGCGGCCAGCGCCCCAACATCATTTTTGTACAGCTGGAGACATTCTTC
Organism: uncultured Lachnospiraceae bacterium; assembly: GCA_944381745.1. Lineage (GTDB taxonomy): Bacteria > Bacillota > Clostridia > Lachnospirales > Lachnospiraceae > JAGTTR01. Next base: position 2,272 of record CALWMI010000063.1, read on the forward strand.
GACGCGACGCTTCTGAACAATATCCAGCTGTCTGCGGATCCCATCCCCAATTTCCGGCGCTACATGGAGGAATATTCCTCCGGCTACCTGGAGGTGCCGGTGGTGGGGGCAGGGACGGCCAACACAGAATTTGAGACGCTTGTGGGGATGAACCTGCGCTACTTTGGGCCGGGGGAATACCCCTATAAGACGGTGCTGTCAGACCAGACCTGCGAGAGCATGGCCTACGCCCTGAAGGGCATCGGCTACACGGCCCACGCCCTCCACGACAACACGGCGTCCTTCTACGGCAGGGATCAGGTGTTTGCCAACCTGGGATTTGACACGTTTACCTCCATTGAGCTGATGGACAGCGAGGAGAAGACGGAGACCGGATGGGCGGACGACAGCGTGCTCACCGGGTACATACTGGACTGCCTGCAGTCCACCCAGGGGTCGGACTTCGTCTACGCCATCTCGGTGCAGGGGCATGGGGCTTATCCCGAGGAGCCGGTGCTGAAGGATCCCGCGATCCAGGTGCTGGACGCCGCCACGGAGGAGGAGCGCTGCCAGTGGGAGTATTATGTCAATCAGCTGTACGAGATGGACGAGTTTGTGGAGGAGCTGATCCAGGCGGTGTCCGCCTGCGGCGAGGACACGGTGGTGGTCATGTACGGCGACCATCTGCCCACGATGGGGCTTAAGGCCAGGGATATGGCCAACGGCCATCTGTACAGCACGGAATATTTTATATGGGACAACATAGGGCTGGAGAAAGAGGACAAAAATCTGGCGGCCTATCAGCTGGGGGCGGTGGTCACCGGACGGCTGGGCATCCACGAGGGCGTGATGATGCGCTACCACCAGGAGCGGATGGGCGAGAAATACTACATGCAGGATATGGAGACTCTCCAGTACGACATGCTCTACGGGGAGCAGTATGCCTGGGGAGGGAAGAATCCCTTCGAGCCCTCCAGCCTCCAGATGGGTATCCGGGATATCTCCGTCCGGCATATTGAGTACACCTCCCAGAACCGGGCGTACGTGTTCGGGGAGAATTTCACGCAGTACTGCCGGGTCAGCATAGGCGGGGAGGATGTGCCGACGATGTTCCTCAACGGCAGCGCCCTGATCATCCACGATGTGAGCCTGCAGGCCGGGGACATCCTCACGGTGCGCGTGGTGGATGCCAAGGATACGATTCTGCGGGAGAGCAGCGGTTACCAGGTGCAGGCATCCGACCTGCCCTGACAGAAGGGAAGAGGGGAAAGTCAAGAGATGGAGACAGGAGATCAGAGGACAGAGTGCCCGGCAGCGGGCCGGAGGATGGGGCTGCCGGGCAGGGGAGAAGGCAGCGCCCAGGGTCAGGAGACATCCCAGGCTTACCGGGAGGCTGCCGCGTATCTCCTCGACCTGCCCCGGTTCACCAAGAAGAATCCCATGGACAACAGCCGCAGGCTGCTGGCCGCCCTGGGGAATCCCCAGGACGGCTTTCGCTCCGTCCATGTGGCGGGAACCAACGGGAAAGGCTCCGTCTGCGCCTTCCTGGCCTCCATCCTGCAGCAGTGCGGCAGGCGGACGGGGCTGTTCACCTCCCCGCACCTGGTGCGGATCAACGAGCGTTTCCGCATGGACGGGGAGGATGTGGGGGACGGAGATTTTGTCTGGGCCTTCCGGGAGGTGGAGCAGGCGGTGCGCCGGCTCCTGCGGGAGGAAGAAAATTTCTGCCACCCTACATTTTTTGAGTGGATTTTCGCCATGGCTGCGGTATTATTCAGGAGAAAGGGAATGGAGTACGTGGTGTGGGAGACGGGGATGGGCGGCCGCCTGGACGCCACCAACACCATCCGCAGGCCGGAGCTGGCCATCCTCACCTCCATCAGCCTGGATCACATGGAAATACTGGGAGACACGGTGGAGAAGATCGCTGCGGAGAAGGCAGGCATCCTAAAGCCTGGCGTGCCGGCAGTCTATGACGCCCGGGAGGAGGCGCCTGCACGGGTGATCGAGGAGCGGGCGCAGGCCCTGGAAATCCCCCTGCACCCCCTGAAACAGGGCATGTATGAAATTTTTGTTAAGCAGGATAAAAACATTGATTTTTCGCTGGATACTGGTTATTATGTATACAATGACATCCGGGTGCCCTCCCCTGCCCTGTACCAGGCTGTGAACGCCTCGCTGGCGGTCATGGCGGCAGATGTGCTGCACAGGGAGAAGGGGCTGTCCGCCCCAGCGGGGAGCAGCTGGGAGGACACGGTCCGCAGCGGGCTTGCGAAGACCCGCTGGGAGGGGCGCATGGAGGAGATCCTGCCGGATGTGTATGTGGACGGCGGCCACAACGAGGCCGGCGTGCAGGCATTTATCCATACCGCCAGAAGGTTGCGGGGCAGCAGGCCGGCGGTTCTGTTATTTTCTGCTGTCTCTGACAAAGATTACAATCATATGATTTCCAGTATATGTGAAGAGATAAAGCCAGACAAGGCCGTGGTGACGGAGCTTGCGGGGCGCCGGTGCGTGCCTGCCTCCCGGCTGGCCGGGATTTTCCGGTCGCATATGGAGGGCGAAGTGACGGAGGAGGCCGACATCGGACAGGCCTTCCAGACGGCGCTCAGGCTGAAGGGGGACGGGGTGCTGTTCTGTGTGGGCTCCCTGTATCTGGCGGGCGAGATTAAGAGAAGGAGGAAGCACGATGATTAACTACGAGGAAGAATTGAAGAAGTTCCAGCCAAGCCTCGAGGTGGAGGAGATGTCCGGCGCGATCAACAGCCAGGATCTGACGGACCTGACGGATATTTTGAAAGAGATTTTAATGGAAATCGGAATGCTTCGCCGCTGAGACGGGAGGGTGCTTACATGAGATGTTTTATGTGCAATGAGCCTCTGGAGGAAGAGGATGCCGTCTGCATGAACTGCGGGGCTGACCAGAGGCTGTACCGGAGGATCCTCCGTCTCTCCAACAGCTATTACAACGCGGGGCTTGCGAAGGCCCGTGTCCGGGACATGACGGGGGCCGCCTCCTGCCTGCTCCAGAGCTTGAAACTGAACAAGAGGAATATCCAGGCCAGGAACCTTCTGGGCCTGGTGTACTATGAGACTGGCGAGACGGTGCAGGCCCTGTGCGAGTGGGTGATCAGCACCAATTACCAGCCGAAGAAGAACATCGCCAACGCGTATCTCAACGAGGTACAGACGAACAATACGAAGCTGGATCTGGTGGACCAGACGATCAAGAAGTTTAACCAGGCGCTGCTGTACTGCAGGCAGGGCAGCGAGGACTTGGCGGTGATCCAGCTGAAGAAGGTGCTCTCCATGAGCCCCAAGCTGGTGAAGGGGCACCAGCTGCTGGCCCTGCTCTACATGAAGGGCGAGGAGTATGGGAAGGCGAAGAAGGAGCTGCGGCGGGCGCAGATGATCGACACGAACAACACGCTGACCCTGAATTACATGAAGGAGATTATCTCTGTGGAGAAGATGCGGCCGGGCGGCGGGAAGAGAGGCTCGGACGGCATCTCCTACCAGAGCGGGAACGAGCTGATTATCCAGCCCAACGGGAGCTACCGGGACAACTCCCCGCTCTACACGGTGCTCAATATTTTCATCGGCCTTGTGGTGGGCGTGGCGCTGATGTGGTTCCTGGTGCTTCCCGCCAGGACGCAGGCCATCAAGAGCGAGCTGAACGACACGACGGTGGAGCTGGGCGACCAGATCGCTGCCAGGACAGCGACCATCGACACGCTGGAGCAGCAGGTGGAGAGCCTGCAGGCCCAGCTGGAGGAGGCGCAGCAGAGCACGGAGGACCAGGAGAGCGGCGTGCAGATGTACGACCTGCTGCTCCAGGCGCAGGAGCAGAGCGGGCAGGGGGACAATGTGCAGGCCAGGGAGACCCTCTCCCAGGTGAACCAGACGCTGCTGTCAGACAGGGGCAGAGCCCTGTACAATGAGATTGCGGCGGCTGTGAACGAGGAGGCCTTCCAGGAGCTGTTCCGCACAGGCACCGCAGCCTTCGACGACGGGGATTACGAGACGGCAGTCTCGGATCTGTCCCAGATCCTGGAGGTGGATGAGAGCTACGAGGACGGGGAGGCGCTGTACACGTACGCAAGGGCCCTGCAGGAGAGCGGGGACACGGATGCGGCTGTCCAGGCGTATGAGCGGGTGACCGAGCTGTTCGCCGGTTCCGGCTATGCCACGGAGGCGCAGCGCTATCTGGACGACCTGCAGCAGGAGACAGAGTAGCGGACTGGACAGGCCGCAGCGGCCAGGGCGCGCGGCAGGCAGAGGGCTATATACAACAGAAGATAGGGCAGACGGCCGGACAGCCGGAATCTGCAGGAGACAAGAGAGAAATTTGGATCGGTGCATCCAGGTTTCTCTTTTTTTGTGTGATAGCAAACGGCGGGGCTGTGAACGAGCCGGTGTTTTTGATGGGAGGAAGTGTATAAAAATGGAAAGAGGAGGGCATCCTGTAATGAATAGGCAGATTTTCCACAAAGAAGGCGCGACGCTGCGGATTATGCTCCCCAGGGAGGTAGACCACCATGCTGCGGAGGAAATCCGCAGCGCGGCGGACCACATCCTGGAGACGGAGCTGATCGGGCAGCTGATCTTTGACTTTTCGGGGACGGAGTTCATGGACAGTTCAGGGATTGGCATGATCCTGGGCAGGTATAAGCGGGTGCGGTTCATGGGAGGCGCGGTGCGCCTCACGGGAGTCTCGGAGAGAGTCGGCAGGCTTCTGGCCATGGGAGGGGTCTATCAGATGATTGGGAAAGAGGAGGAGTAGAAGATGAGAGAAGAGCACCATATGAAGCTGGAGATGGAGAGCCGCTCGGAGAACGAGGGGCTGGCGAGGACCGTGGTTGCAGCTTTCCTGCTGCGGATGAATCCCACGGTGGAGGAGATGAATGATGTGAAGACCGCCGTGTCTGAGGCGGTGACCAACAGCATCATCCACGGCTACGGGAACGAGGTACATAAAATCATCCTCTCGGCGGATATCCTGGAGGATTGCATCACCGTCACGGTGGAGGACTTCGGCAGGGGGATCCCGGATATCGAGCGGGCAATGGAGCCCATGTACACCACCTGCCCGGCGCTGGAGCGCTCCGGCATGGGTTTCTCCTTCATGGAGGCGTTCATGGACGAGCTGCATGTGACCTCCTCCGTGGGCAAGGGGACGGTGGTGCGGATGAAAAAGAGGATAGGGAGAGAGAAGGCGGGCAATGGAAGCTACGGCAGTGCTGATTGAGCAGGCGCACAAGGGGGATAAAAGGGCCCGGGACCAGCTTGTGGAGGACAACATGGGGCTTGTGTGGAGCATTGTCCGCCGGTTTATGAACCGGGGCTATGAGCCGGAGGATCTGTTCCAGATCGGGAGCATCGGGCTCCTGAAAGCCATCGACAAATTTGACGTGCAGTACGACGTGAAGTTCTCCACCTATGCCGTGCCCATGATCACCGGGGAGATCAAGCGTTTCCTGCGGGACGACGGGATGATCAAGGTGAGCCGGACAGTCAAGGAGAATGCGGGCAGGCTGAAGGGGGCGAGGGAGAAGCTGTGCGCCTCCCTGTCCCGGGAGCCCACCGTGGGAGAGCTGGCGGCGGCCGCGGGGCTCTCGGAGGAGGATGTGGTGCTGGCCCTGGATGCCTGCGCGGAGGTGGAATCCCTGCACAAGACTGTGTACCAGGGGGATGGGAGCGCCATCTCCCTCATGGACAGGCTGGAGGAGAAGAGCGACGAACAGGAGGGAATCCTCAACCGGCTGCTGCTCCAGCAGCTGCTGCAGAGCCTGGACGGGCAGGAGGCCGAGCTGATCCGCCTGCGGTATTTCGAGGAGAGAACCCAGGCTGACATCGCAGGACGCCTGGGAATCTCCCAGGTGCAGGTGTCTAGGCTGGAGAAGCGCATATTGGCGAAGCTGCGCGCCCTGGCGTTGTAGAGGGCCGGGTTGGGCATTCCGCCTGCAGGCCTGGGCGCATAAAATGGCACCGGACATGGTATATTTTTTGGAAAAGAGAGGAGACTAGGGAACAGGACACCGCAAGGCCTGCAAAAAGGCAGGCCTAAGGAAGAGGGGATTGCCGTATGCAGAGAGAGGAAGGCCGCAGGGAAGAAGGCCGCCGCCCAGGAGAGGCAGGATGCAGGGGAGAGAGCTGCCGTACAGGAGAGGAAGGCCGCAGGGAAGAAGGCAGCTGCCCAGGTGAGGGAAGCCGCCGGGAGAAGAGGGCGAGACGGGGCGTCCTGTGTATCGGGATCGTGCTGCTGATCGCCCTGGGAGCCCTGGCGTACATGGGCGTCAGGAGGAGCCGGGAACCCCAGCCCGAGGGGACGCTGGTATACTTGGAACCGGATGGCACGCCCGGAGAGGGGCCAGCTTAGGATGGCGGCGGGCAAGGAGGTTCTCTACGTGAAGCTGGATCAGAGCGTGGAGGTGAGCAAGCAGGATGTGGCCCTGGGCGACGTGGCGCAGCTGGAATGCACAGACAGGAATGTGCAGAACCGGCTGCGGGCGGCCAGATTCTGCCAGGTTACGCCGGATGGGCGGGGGAAGTTCCGCCGGGCCTACACCGTGCTGGATGTGGTGCGGGCCGTGCACGAGGTGTATCCAGGGCTGGAGATCCAGAGCCTGGGCGAAGCGGACTTTGTCCTCACCTACGTGCGGGATACGGGGCCGCACCCGCTGCGCGACTGGGTGAAGACGGTTGCCGTGGGTGTGGTGATCTTTTTCGGGGCGGCATTTTCCATCATGGCTTTCAACAATGACATCAGCGTCACAAAACTGTTCGCCCAGATCCACGAGCAGGTCACCGGGGAGGAATCAGACGGCTACACCGCGCTGGAGATATCCTACTCTGTGGGGCTGTCGGTGGGCGTCCTTCTGTTTTTTAACCATTTCTGGGGGAAAAGGCTGACGTCAGACCCCACCCCCATCGAGGTGGAGATGAAGATGTACGAGAAGGACGTGAACGAGACGCTTATCCAGGAGAGCGGCAGGGAGGCGAAGGGAAGGCATGGCAGCACGGCAAATACTGATGGCGCTGGCAGGCTTTAGCGCCGGGACCGCTGTGGCGGGAGGGATTTTCACGCTCATTGTGGGGATGAAGATTGTCCCCCGCTTTGCCCAGTGTACCCGCACAGCCCACCGGATCCGCGGGTATGAGAATTGTATTGTGTGGGGCGGCATCCTGGGAAACATCTGGAATGTGTTCGGCCTGGGGCTGCCCCTGGGTACGCCCGGGCTCGCCATCTTCGGCCTGGTGTCTGGGGTTTACGTGGGGGCCTGGGCGATGGCCCTGGCGGAGATCGTAGACGCCATCCCCATTTTCATGCGGAGGATAAGCCTCAAGAGAGGCGTGGGGCTCCTGATAGCCGGGCTGGCATTCGGGAGAACGCTGGGAGGCCTCTTGCACTTTTACTTCCGCTGGTGACGGCGGGGAAGGACATGCGGGAAGACCGGAAGAAGGGTGCGGAACAAGGCATGCGGGAAGACGGGCAGAAGGGTATGGAACAAGGCATGGGGGAAGACAGGAAGAGAGGCAGGGAGAAGGATATGCAGGAGGTGCACAGGGACATGGAGAAGGATATGCAGGAGAAGGTGCAGGAATACAACGAATATGTGAAGGCCGTCACGCCGAAGCACAGCCTGTGGAAAAACATGCTGCAGGCTTTCCTCGTGGGCGGGCTGATCTGCGTGCTGGGGCAGGCGGTGATGAATTTTGCCCTCTCCAGAGGGCTTGCCCAGGAGGAGGCGGGGACGTGGACCTCCATCAGCCTGGTGCTGTTCAGCGTCGTCCTCACCGGCCTCAACCTGTACCCCAAGCTGGCTAAATTTGGCGGGGCTGGCACCCTGGTGCCCATCACCGGCTTCGCCAATTCCGTGGCTGCCCCAGCCATCGAATTCCAGAAGGAGGGGCAGGTGTTCGGCATCGGCTGCAAGATTTTCACCATCGCCGGGCCGGTCATCCTGTACGGGACCTTCGCCAGCTGGGCGCTGGGGCTTGTGCTGTGGGTGTGGCAGCAGGTTATGTGACAGGGTTTCCAGGCGGGGCTTTGGGGCCGCCCATATGTGCCGCCTCCGGGCTTGGGCTGGGCTGCCGGGGCAAACGCCCCTGTACATAGACGCTGGTATCGGTTATAATGGAGCGAACGGAAGAAGCCGCACATAGTTGACAGAAGAGAAGGAGGAAGTTTGATGGCAGAAGAGATCAGAATCGGTATTCTGGGGGCGGGCAAGATCGCCCGCACAATGGCGCGGACGCTGCAGGGCATGCGGGAGGCGGCCAGGCAGGGGACGGCACCCGAGGGAGCATGCGTGCCGGTATTGTGGGCGGTGGCCGCCCGGGATCTGGGACGGGCGCAGGCGTTCCAGGAGGAGTTCGGGTTTGCCAGGGCCTATGGAAGCTATGAGGAGCTGGCCCGGGACGAGGAGACGCAGCTTGTGTATATCGCCACGCCCCACTCCCACCACTATGCCCACATGAAGCTGTGTATCCGCCACGGCAAGCACGTGCTGTGCGAGAAGGCCTTTACCGCCAACGCGGCCCAGGCCAGGGAAGTGCTGGAGCTGGCAGAGGGGGCAGGGCTGCTGGCAACCGAGGCCATGTGGACGCGCTACATGCCGGCGCGGCGCATGCTGGACGAGATACTGGCCTCCGGCATCATCGGGAGGCCTTTCTGCCTGACGGCAAACCTGAGCTATGATATCGACGAGGTGGAGCGGCTGGCGGAACCGGCTCTGGCTGGCGGTGCGCTGCTGGATGTGGGCATCTACCCCATCAGCTTTGCGCTCATGGCCTTCGGCAGTGATATCGCCCGGATTGTGTCCGGGGCGCAGCTTACGGACAAGGGCGTGGACGGACAGGACAGCATCACCTTCCAGTACCGGGACGGCAGACAGGCGCTGCTGTACAGCTCCATGTACTGCCGCTCGGACAGGCAGGGGACGATTGCCGGGGAGAAGGGGTATCTGATCGTGAAAAACATCAACAATCCCCAGCGGATTACCGTGTATGACACAGACGACCGGGAGATTGCCAGGTATGACGTCCCAACGCAGATTACTGGCTATGAGTACGAGGTGTATGCGGCCATGGAGGCCGTCTCCCAGGGAAAGAAGGAATGCCCGCAGATGCCCCACGCGGAGACGCTGCAGGTGATGGAGCTGCTGGACAGCCTGCGCCGGGAATGGGGCGTCGTCTATCCCTTTGAGCGGAGCTGAGGAGGCCGGCGGCCGTCTGCCAGGGACGGGGGAAGGATAAAAACCGGTGTGCTGGACAAGCTATCTCTGTGGGGCGGGGGACGAAAGCCGGAAGGCTCCCGCCCGCAGAAGGGAGAGACAGCATGTCGGAATTTTTAGAGCGATCACATACAGCGGGGACAAGCGGCGCGGCCTCCCAGGCTGTGGGGAGGCAGAGCATCGGCTTCACCCGCCCTCCCGCCATCCTTGGCGGGGCATCGGTGGTGGGCAGCAAGGAGGGGGACGGCCCGCTGGGCCATCTCTTTGACAGGGTGAACGAGGATCCCCTGTGCGGAAAATCCACCTGGGAGCAGGCGGAGAGCGAGATGCAGAGGCAGGCGCTTGCGCTGGCCCTGGGGAAGCTGTCCCTGGAGCCGGGAGATGTGCGCTACCTCTTCGCTGGCGACCTGCTGGGGCAGATCATCGCCACCTCCTTCGGGGCGCGGGACATGGAAATCCCGCTGTTTGGCCTTTATGGGGCCTGTTCCACAATCGGGGAGGCTCTGCAGCTGGGGGCGATGGCAGTGGGAGGCGGTTATGCGGGGCGGGTGGCCTGTGTGGCCTCCAGCCACCTGGGAAGCGCGGAGAAGCAGTTTCGCTTTCCCATGGGATACGGGAACCAGAGGCCCTTATCGGCTACCTGGACGGTCACGGGCGCCGGGGCGTTTATACTTGGGGAGGGAGAGGGCTATGTGCGGATCACCGGGATCACCACCGGGAAGATCGTGGACTACGGCGTGAAGGACTCCATGAATATGGGAGCCTGCATGGCGCCTGCGGCGGCGGATACGATCGCCGGGAACCTGGAGGATTTCGGGAGAGAACCGGAGGACTATGACCGGATTATCACCGGCGACCTGGGAGCGGTGGGCAAGGAGATCCTGCTGAAGCTGCTGCGGGAGAGAGGCTACGATATCGGCCGGCAGCACACAGACTGCGGCCTGGAGATCTATGACAGGAAGCGGCAGGACGTCCACTCCGGCGGCAGCGGCTGCGGCTGTGCGGCGGCCACCTTGAGCGCCTACAGCCTGGATCAGATTGCAGAGGGCCATTGGCGGAGGGTGCTGTTCGTGCCCACGGGGGCGCTTCTGTCCACGGTGAGCTTCAATGAGGGGGAGAGCGTCCCGGGCATCGCCCACGGCGTGGTGCTGGAAGGCTGAGAAGGAGACTAGAGGCCGGGGAAAGGCCAGGGCCGCCCGGCTGCCTTGCCGGGCAAGCTTCTGCGCCATGCCCGCGGGACAGAAAAAGCGGGCGCCCCGCAGGTTATTTCAGACCTGCGGGCGCCCGGATATAGGCGATGCGCCGCCTAGTGGCGCAGGGTTTGTTTCTCGTATTTGGGCTCGGAGGTGAGGTGTACCCCGAGCTTTTTGAATACGTTGATATCCACCTTGGACAGCATGACAGAGGTGTGCACCTCACAGCCCTTCAGCTTGGAGATCTGGTCGAGAGCGATGCGGGCGTTGGGGTTCTTGTAGGCGCTGGTGGACAGGGCGATCAGCACCTCGTCCGTGTGGAGCCTGGGATTCTTGCTGCCCAGGTATTTCACCTTCAGCGTCTGGATGGGATCCAGGGCCTCCGGGGAGATCAGCGTGATGTCGTGGTCGATGCCGCCCAGGTATTTCAGGGCGTTCATGATCAGAGCCGCCGAGGCGCCCAGAAGCTCCGATGTCTTGCCGGTGATGATCGCGCCGTCGGGAAGCTGGATGGCGGCGGCAGGCGCCTGGATATTCTCCGCCCGCACGTTGGCCGCGCCCACCACTGGCCGGTCGGCGGTGGTCACCCCGGCCTGCTTCATCAGGAGCTGGATTTTGTAGATGGCGTTCTCGGACCCCGTTCCCTCCAGGTAGCTCTTCTGGGCGTCGTAATAGCGGCGGATGATCTCCTGGCGGGAGGCCTCGCAGCAGGCCTCATCGTCGATGATGCAGTGCCCAGCCATATTCACGCCCATGTCCGTGGGGGATTTGTAAGGGCTTTCGCCAAAAATCTGCTCGAAGATCGCGTTGAGCACCGGGAAAATTTCCACGTCCCGGTTGTAGTTGACGGTGGTTACCCCGTAGGCGTCCAGGTGGAAGGGATCGATCATGTTGATGTCGTTCAGATCCGCCGTGGCGGCCTCATAGGCCAGGTTCACCGGGTGCTTGAGGGGCAGGTTCCAGACCGGGAAGGTCTCAAATTTGGCGTAGCCGGCCTTGATCCCGCGCTTGTGCTCGTGGTAGAGCTGGGACAGGCAGGTGGCCATCTTCCCGCTGCCGGGGCCGGGGGCTGTGACCACCACCAGGGGCCGGGAGGTCTGGATGTAGTCGTTCTTGCCGTAGCCGTCGTCGCTGACGATGAGGGGGACGTTGCCCGGATAGCCGGAGATCACGTAGTGGGTGTACACCTGGATCCCCAGGGCAGCCAGACGTGCCTTGAAGGCGTCCGCCGCAGGCTGGCCGCTGTACTGGGTGACCACAATGCTGCCCACGTACAGCCCTTTTTCCCGGAACTCGTCCATCAGCCGCAGGACATCCTCGTCGTAGGTGATTCCCAGGTCCGAGCGGATTTTATTTTTCTCAATGTCGGAGGCGCTGATGACAATGATGATTTCCGCCTGGTCAGAGAGCTGGAGCAGCATCTGCATCTTGCTGTCGGGCTGGAAACCGGGGAGAACCCGGGAGGCGTGGAAGTCGTCGAACAGCTTACCGCCAAATTCCAGATAGAGCTTGTTGTCAAAGTGGCTGATCCGCTCGCGGATGCGCTCGGACTGCAGTTTCAGGTATTTTTCATTGTCAAATCCGATTTTCATAGATATGCCTCTTCCCTTCTTTGTCGTTCATGCCCGGCCGCCGGAGCGTTCCCGGCGGCGCTGGGGCAGCGTCTGCTTCGCAGCTATTATAGCACGCCTGCCGCCTTGACGGCAAACGTCTTTTAGAATTTCTGTCTTTTGGAATTTCCGCTAAGAAACCGCCGCACTGCGCCCGCCGTGTTGAAAAAAGCGGGAGGAGATGCTACAATGGTAGGCAAGATACCTATGGCATCATTTGGGATAGGAGACTAGAGAACGCGGGAGGAATGGAATCCATGAAGTCATTAGAAGAGTTGAAAGCAATCCGGGACCGCATGAAAGGGACCGTGGGCGTGCGCGTGCCGGGGGACGACCATGTCCGGGTGGTGGTGGGAATGGCCACCTGCGGCATTGCCAGCGGGGCAAGGCCGGTGCTGAACACGCTGGCAGAGGAGGTCAGGAGGCTGGGCCTGGATAAGGTGACGGTGACCCAGACCGGCTGTATCGGCCTGTGCCAGTATGAGCCGATTGTGGAAGTGTATGAGCCTGGCAAGGAGAAGGTCACTTATATCAAGATGAACCCGGAGAAGGCGCGGGAGGTGGCAGAGGAGCATCTGCGCAAAGGGCATGTGGTGGCGGGATATACGCTGAACGCCGCGTCCCTGTAAGCCGCCGGGCGCAAAGGGAGGGACAGAGATGGGAATGCTGGAATCGTTGATCGCGTCTGTGGAGCGCAGCCTTCGCAAGGCAGACGGGAAACTCAGGTGGGATGAGGTCAGCAGGCGGTTTGTCAGCGCGGGCTTCGGGCAGGGAATGCGCCGGGGGCTGTTCGGCATGGGGAGGAAGCACGCAGCTTCCGCCGGGAGGCCGCAGAGGAGTGCCCCAGCCAGGAAGCAGCAGGAGGACGAGGGGATTCTGGGCAATGTGGACAAACAGATCTACGGCATGGACGCCAACACGGACGATCTGGCCAGCTACCGCCGGTATATCGAGGTGCGCAGGGAGACGGATATCCGTACGATTGCCCGGGAGAGGCGCTGTACCATGTACCAGGTAATCCAGGATATCCAGGACTTTCAGAATATCGGCTATTTCCGCGGTGTGCGCATCGACGAGGAGAATTATAAGCTTGTCTACCAGGCACCGGCGGGGGCGGCCCGGCAAGCCGCCAAAGCTGCGGGGGGAACGCGCCGGGAAGCAGGGGCGCGCCCCGGGCAGGAACGGAGACAGGAAATAGGCCCCACGGGCATCGGGACGACGCTGCACACCCACGGGGGGACGGGCAGAGTGGAAGCGAGCCCATATATGACCATGCCGGCGGATTACCCGATCGGCTATATGACCATGACAGAGGATTACCGGATCAGCTATATGACGGTGCCGGAGGACTATTCGCCGGGGTATATGACCATGCCGGGCCAGTGAGGCCGCCGTATATTTTCCAGCGCTTCGGACATCCTATTCCCTATCGGGGAAAGGCTGGCCGGCGAGGGGCGGACTGCCCCTGCCCAGCCAGCGCCGGGAAGGGAGAGAAGGATGGAATATCTGAATGCATTCTGGGTGGGCGGGCTTATCTGCGCACTGGTACAGGTGTTGATGGAGAAGACGAAGCTGATGCCGGGAAGGATTATGGTCATGCTGGTGTGCACCGGGACGGTTCTGGGAGCCCTCCATATTTACCCGGCCCTGGTGGAGTATGCCGGGGCAGGAGCGTCGGTTCCTCTCCTGGGCTTTGGCAATACGCTCTGGAAGGGCGTGGAGGAGGCCGTGCAGGAGCAGGGCTTCCTGGGTATTTTTACGGGCGGGTTTTCAGCCAGCGCAGGGGGCATCTGTGCGGCGCTGGTGTTCAGCTATCTGGCGTCGCTGATCTTCCGCCCGAAGATGAAGGGATGACAGAAATTTAACAAAATTTTGGTGGTGCGAATCCGGCAGACGGTGTATAATAGGCGCAGGGCGGCCAGTGCGTTCCGCGCATTGGGCGGAAATATGCAGTCAAGGAGAAAGAGGGTTATCGATTATGAAACAGTTTAGCTATGTAGTGAAGGATGAGCTGGGAATCCACGCCAGGCCGGCGGGGCTTCTGGTGAAGAAGGCGGCGTCCTTCCAGTCCAGCGTGAAGATCAGCAAAGGGGAGAAGGAGGCGGACGCCAAGAGGATCCTGGGCCTGATGGGTCTGGCGGTCAAGAAGGGCGACACTGCGGTGTTTACCATTGAGGGGCCGGACGAAGAGGAAGCGGCGGCGGCTCTCCAGCAGTTTATGGAGGAGAACCTGTAAGGCGCTTAAGAAGGCGTACCCAGGGCGCTTGTGACGGACAGCGGCTTTTGCCGCAGCCGGACAAGGCTGCCCTGGTTTTTTTTGCCTTGACGCCAGGGCTTTTTCCCAGGGGTTTTTTGCCTCGCGGGTGGTTGCAAAGAAAAGCCACATGTGATAGAGTAAATAAGTCGGCCTGACGCCGGGCGCATAGCGCCCCGCGCAGGCACCAACAAGAATGCTTTGGAGAGTCCCGGTACAGCGGGCGCCGAAGGTGTACGGCGGGAGCGAAAGGCGCTGCCGCCAATCTCTCAGGCAAAAGGACAAAGGAGGATAAAAATGTTAGAGTTGGTAAAGACGTTGAATGGGTACTTGTGGGATTTCTGGCTGCTGATTATCCTGTGCGGCACGGGTATTTACTATACCATCCGCCTGCGGTTTATCCAGGTCAGGAAGTTTGGCGAGGGGATGAAGCTTGTGTTCGGCCGCTCCGGAAGCCATGGGAAGGAGCGCCAGGAAGGCGAGATGACGCCGTTCCAGTCGCTGGCCACGGCCATTGCGGCCCAGGTGGGCACCGGCAACCTGACCGGGGCGGCCACCGCCCTCATATCTGGAGGCCCGGGGGCGATCTTCTGGATGTGGCTCTCAGCCTTCTTCGGAATGGCCACCATCTATGCGGAGGCCACGCTCGCCCAGAAATATAAGACGACAGAGGACGGCGAGGTGACCGGCGGGCCGGTCTACTACATCCGCCAGGCCTTCCAGGGCACGTTCGGGAAAGTCCTGGCCTGCCTGTTCGCCGTGTTCATTATCCTGGCCCTGGGCTTTATGGGCAATATGGTCCAGAGCAACTCTATCGGGGCCGCCTTCAACGAGGTGTTCACCGCCCGGGGCATCCCGGTTCCTCCGGTGGCGGTGGGCGTCGTCCTGGCAGTGATCGCCTTCGTGATTTTCATCGGCGGGACGAAGCGGCTGGCATCGGTGGTGGAGAAGATGGTTCCCTTCATGGCGGTGATTTACATCGTGGGCAGCCTGGTGCTGATCGGGATGAACATCACGGCGGTGCCCGAGGCGTTCCGGATGATCTTTGTGGGAGCCTTCCAGCCAAAGGCGGTGGCCGGAGGCATGTTCGGCATGACGGTCAAGGAGGCGATCCGCTACGGTGTGGCCAGGGGGCTGTTTTCCAATGAGGCAGGTATGGGCTCCACGCCCCACGCCCACGCCAGGGCTGCGGCGAAGAACCCCCACGAGCAGGGGCTGCGGGCGATGATCAGCGTGTTCATCGATACCTTCATCATCCTGAGCCTGACCGTGTTCTCCGTGCTCACCACAGGTGTGCTCTCCAGCGGCAAGGACGGGATTGCCCTGACCCAGGCGGCGTTCACGTCGGGATTCGGCAGCTTCGGCGATATTTTCGTGGCCATCTGCCTGCTGTTTTTCGCCTTCTCCACGATCCTGGGCTGGCATTTCTTCGGGGAGATCAATGTGAAGTACCTCTTCGGCAGGAAGGCGGCGAAGGTATATTCCGTGTGTGTGGTGGCCTTTATCATCATCGGCTCCACGCTGAAGGTGGACCTGGTGTGGGAGCTGGCAGATTTCTTCAACGCCCTGATGGTGATCCCCAACGCCCTGGCCCTGCTGGCGTTAAGCGGCCTTGTGGTGGGAATCTGCAAGACGTATTCCGCGAAAAAGAGATAAAATTATTGTCATTTCAAAAAAATTTTTGTATAATATACATAATTAGAAGGCGTCCGACAGTCGCACTGATTGCTGGGCGCCTTTTCTGCAGGGAGGGCTGCGCTGTGCCGGAGGGGGCGGAGGGCAGGCCTGCCAAGAAATTTAGGAGGGGATCGGATGTCTGGGATTGTTCTGCTTGTCCCGATCGTCCTGCCGCTGGCGGCGGGGCTGGCGATGTTCGGGATCAAGAAACTGGAGGAGAGGAGGCTGCGGGACCGGTATGTGACGGCTGTGCTGCTGGTGTGTGCCGCTGCCGCCGCCTATATTGTGCTGGGGCCGCAGGAGCTGGAGCTGCACTGGCAGATGTCGGAGGATTTTCTGTTCTGCCTGAAGGCGGACGGGCTGGCGAAGATTTTCCTGGCGCTTGTGTCGCTGGCCTGGATGTGCAATGGCTTTTTCGCTTTTGAGTATATGAGCCGGGAGGAACGCCAGGAGGAGTTTTTCGGCTTTTACCTGGTGTGCTACGGGTTTGTGTGCGGCGTGGCGCTGTCCGGCGGCTTCCCCACGATGCAGGTCTTCTATATTATCACCTCCATCGCCTGCGTGCCGCTGCTGATGCACCGGCGCACCAGCGGGGCGATCCAAGCCTCCGTCTACTACATGGTCTACTTTGCCGTCGGCCAGCTGTTCATCCACTTCGGAGGGAAGTATATCATGCGGTATATGGACTCGGAGGAGTTTGTGGAGGGCGGGAGCCTGAACTTGGGGCTGCTGGAGGGCCATGAGGGAATGTTCATGGCCATGGTATTCCTGCTCCTTCTGGGCTTTGGAATCAAGGCCTGTGTGTTCCCGTTCCACAACTGGCACAAGGTCATGACGCAGGCGGCACCGATGCCTGCCGTGAGCGCAATCTCCGGGATTCTCACCAAGATCGGGGTCATCGCCATGATCAGGGTGACCTGCAACATGACGGGGATGCGGATTCTCAGGGGCACCTGGGTGCAGACGGTTTGGATTATCCTGGCGCTCTTGAGCATCTTTATCGGGGCAGTTCTGGCCTTCCGGACATCCGGCCTGTCTGAGCGGCTGGCCTACTCCACAGTGGGCCAGGTGGGATGCATCGTCTTCGGCGTCGCCTCCATGTGCCCGGACGGCATGACAGGGGCCATCGTGCTGATGATCGCCCACACGATGGCGTTCCTCGTCCTCTTCTTCACGACAGGGGCCATCTACTTCCATACGGGGTATACCCAGGTGGACCAGCTGCGGGGGATCGGCAAGAAGATCCCGCACATGATGTTCTGCTTCGCCCTGGCGTCCTGTGTGCTCATGGGCATTCCGCCCACACTGGGATTCGTGGGGGATTGGTACGCCACCCAGGGGGCTCTCGCCACCATCTCCGGGTCGGTGGCGGCCGCAGGCTCGGCGGTGTTCCTGATCGGGGAGCTGTTCGCGGCGGGATACCTGCTCCCCATCGTGCTCCACGGCTTCTTCCCTGGGGAAGAGTACAGCCTGAAGCATGAGAAGGTGAAGGTGCCGTCGCTGTACACCAGGATACCGGCGTACCTGCTGACCGTGGTGGTCTATGCCCTGGGCTTCTTCCCAGTGCCGCTGATCACATTTATCCATGACGCCGTATCGGCGATGACATTATAGGGGGTGAGGGAATGATAGGGGATTACCGTTTGCTGATTCTTGTGCTGTGGCCGTTCGTGGGGGCCTGCATCGGGTATCTGATCGGCAGGAAGGACAGCACTTATCGGGATTACTTTGCAGATTTCGTCGTGATTGCGGAGTTCATCTATGTCCTGTGGCTGTTCCCAGCGCTGCGGGAAGGCGGGAGGGAAGATTTCCTGCTGGAGGGCTTCTGTGGGCTGAACCTTCATCTTCGCCTGGATGGCTTCCGGGAAATTTATGGCTCGGTGGCCGCCTACATATGGATGATGACCACCCTGGTGTCCAGGGAGTATTTCGCCCACTATGAGAACCGGAACCGCTACTATCTGTTCGTGCTCCCCACGCTGGGGGCTACGATGGGGCTGTTCCTATCGGCGGATCTGTTCACCGTCTATCTGTTCTGCCAGATTATCTCCTTCACCTCCTTCGTGGGTATCGCCCACGATGAGCGGGATTACGCTGTGAAGGCGGCGTCCACCTACCTGGCGGCGGAGATCATCGGCGGCGCCCTGATCTTTTCCGGGCTGAACAGGCTGTACCTGATGTTCGGGACACTGGAGATCGACGTCCTCCGGGACGCTGTCCTGGCGCTGGAGGACCGGTCAGCGGTGTACGCGGCCGGCGCTTTCCTGTTCTTCGGCTTCGGCGCGAAGGCGGGCATGTTCCCCCTGCACTTCTGGATGAACCGGGCGCACGCGGGCTCGCCCGCGCCCATCAGCACCCTGCTGTCGGCCATCATCACGAAGACCGGCGTGTTTGGCGTCATTCTGGTGTGCGCGAACATCTTTTTCGGCGACCAGGCGTGGGGGATTTTCCTCCTGATCCTGGGAACCTTCACCATGCTGCTGGGGGCGATGCGCGCGGTGTTCGGCGTGCATATGAAGCGGATCCTGGCGTTCTCCTCCCTGTCGCAGATCGGGTTTATCCTGATGGGCCTGGGCTCTGCCCTGTATCTGGGGACGGAGAACCAGATCGCTGTACACGGGGCGGTTCTCCACATGCTGAACCACTCGCTGCTCAAGCTGCTGCTCTATCTGTGCGCGGCGGTCATCTACATGAGGCTGCACACGCTGCACCTGGACGACATCCGGGGCTACGGCAGGGGCAAGCCGCTTTTGCACGCCGCGTTCGTCATTGGCGCGCTGGGGATCGGCTGCATCCCGCTGTTCAACGGCTATGTGAGCAAGACGCTGCTCCATGAGGGGATTGTGGAGTGCGTGCACCTGGCCGCAGAGACCGGAGGGCCGCAGCTTCTGTTCACGGTGGTGGAGGTGCTCTTCCTGTTGGGAGGCGGCATGACCATCGCCTATATGCTGAAAATGTATATCTGTGTCTTTGTCCAGAAGAATCCCGCTGCACAGGAGAAGTTTGACGGCTACAACCACCATTACATGGGAGCGGCCACGACGGTGGCCCTGCTGGGAGCCACGGCGGTTATCCCGGTATTCGGGATTTTCCCCCATGTGTTCCTGGAGAAGCTGGCCCTGCTGGGGCAGGCGATCCTCAACCCTCTTCTGCCGCCGGAGATGGCCCACCCCGTCCACTATTTCGCGTGGATGAATCTGAGGGGAGCCGTGATCTCTGTCTGTGTTGGCTGCATCCTCTATTTCTTCGTGGTGAAGAAGCTGCTGATGCGCCGCCTGGAGGACGGTTCCTGGGAGTACCTGGACCGGTGGCCAGTGAAGCTGGACCTGGAGTATCTGATCTACAGGCCGCTGATTGAGCGGTGGGTGCCGGATATGTGTGGGGCGCTGTGCAGCGTGCTGAACACACCGGTGCTGTACAAGGTGATCCAGAAGATGGATCTCACGCCGGAGTGGCGGGAGAAGAAGAAGGAGAATGACAGGAAGCGGGCGGAGGAACGGGAACGCCGGCTGGCTAGGAAACGGATGAAGGACAGCAATAAATACCGGTAGGCGGCGGGACAGGCCGCAGGGGAGCCTTTGGGGGCTCCCTTTTTTATCTCGCGGGAAAGGCCATATTGCATTTGGCAGGACATTGCGGTATCATAGAAAAAAAGTCTAGCGAGGGCAGTGCAGAGTATGTTGGGAAAGCAAGAAGAGTTTATACGGAGGCTTAAGGGAACGCTGGGGGAGCAGGCCGTCCGCCTGTCGGAGCCGATGAGGGAGCACACCACCTTCCGGATTGGTGGCCCGGCGGATTATTTTCTGTCCCCGGACAGCGAGGAGGGAATCCTGGAGGCTGTCCGCCTGTGCAGGGAGGCGCAGGTGCCCCTGCTGGTCATCGGCAACGGCAGCAATCTTCTGGTGGGAGACGGAGGCTTCCGGGGAGCTGTGCTGCAAATCTATAAGAATTACGCCGGAATCCGCTGGGAGGAGGATGCAGAAGGCGGATGCGCCGCAGTGCAGGCGGGAGCCCTCCTGGGGGCTGTGGCCAGGGAGGCAGCGGCGAGAGGCCTTGCCGGGCTGGAGTTCGCGGCGGGGATCCCAGGCAGCATCGGCGGCGCGGCGGCGATGAATGCAGGCGCCTACGGCGGGGAGATGAAGGATGTGCTGGTGTCCGTCCGGGTGCTGGATGGGCAGGGCCGGGTGACGGAGCTTACAGCCAGCGAGCTGGATATGGGCTACCGGAGCAGCCGTATCCAGCGGGAGGGCCTGACTGTCCTGGAGGCCAGGATCCGGCTTGCGAGGGGGGACCGGCAGGAGATCGCCCGGAGGATGCGGGAGCTGGCCGAAGCGCGCGGGAGCAAGCAGCCGCTGGAGTATCCCAGCGCCGGGAGCACCTTTAAGCGCCCGGAGGGCTATTTCGCGGGCAAGCTGATCATGGATGCAGGCCTCAGGGGATACCGGGTGGGAGACGCCATGGTGTCGGAGAAGCATTGCGGCTTCGTGGTCAACTGCGGGGAGGCCACGGCCGCCCAGGTGATGGGGGTGGTAGGCCATGTGCAGGAGGAAGTGTACAGGAAGTTCGGCGTCAGGCTGGAGATGGAAGTGAAACAGGTAGGACAATTCTGATAGCCACAGGGAGGGATTGCCATGCGTTTTGTGATTGTTACAGGGATGTCTGGCGCGGGGAAGACGACCGCGCTGAAGATGCTGGAGGATATGGGGTATTTCTGCGTAGACAATCTTCCGATCTCGCTGATCGAGAAGTTTGCCGACCTGGCCTTCGCCCCCGGGAGTGAGATTGAGAAGGTGGCGCTGGGCGTGGATATCCGAAGCGGGCAGGCGCTGGATGAGATTGAGAAGGTGCTGGAGCAGCTTGCGATGGGGGGCAGGAACTATGAGATCCTGTTCCTGGACGCCTCCGACGAGGTGCTGGTGAAACGGTTCAAGGAGACGAGAAGGCGGCACCCCCTGGCCAAGGACGGCCGGGTGGACAAGGGCATTGTGGAGGAGAGGGAGAGGCTCAAGTACCTGAAGCGGAACGCCGAGTACATCCTGGACACGAGCCAGCTGCTGACCCGGGAGCTGAAGGGGGAGCTGGACAAGATTTTTGTCCAGAACAAGGAATTCAAGAACCTGGTGATCACCATCCTGTCCTTTGGGTTCAAGTACGGCATCCCGGCGGACTGCGACCTGGTCTTTGACGTGCGCTTCCTGCCCAATCCCTTCTATGTGGAGGAGCTGCGGCAGAAGAGCGGGAACGACCGGGAGGTCCAGGACTATGTGATGGGATACGAGGTGTCCGGGAAATTCCTGGAGAAGCTGACGGAGATGCTGGACTTCCTCATCCCCAACTATGTGCTGGAGGGGAAGAACCAGCTTGTGATCGGGGTGGGCTGCACCGGCGGGAAGCACCGCTCCGTGACCTTGGCCAACAAGCTCTATGAGAGGCTGTCGGCCCAGAGCGAGTACAGCGTGAAGATCGAGCACCGGGACATTGAGCGGGACGGGGCTAAGAGGTAAGAGAATGTCTTTTTCCAGTGAAGTCAAAGAGGAATTGTCCAGGCAGCTGGCGCCGGCGAGGCACTGCCAGATCGCCGAGGCAGCCGCGATCATCAGCATGTGCGGCCGGGTTCTCATCTCGGAGGACGACCGCTACGCTGTGATCGTGCACACGGAAAATATTGCCGTGGCGAGAAAGTACTTTACATTATTGAAAAAAACCTTTAATATAAGTACGGAAATTTCTATCCGCAGGAATACCCTGCTGAAGAGAAGCAACATTTACAGCGTTATCATAAAGAGACACGAGGACTCCCTGCGGGTGCTGCAGGCGGCGAAGCTGATTGACAGCCAGGGGGAGATCCGGGAGGAGATGTCGCATGTCAACAACCGGGTTGTCCAGAGCGCATGCTGCAAGCGGGCGTTTATCCGCGGCGCATATCTGGCGGCCGGCTCCATGAGCGACCCGAATAAATCCTACCACTTTGAGATCGTGTGCGCCGCCAGGGAGAAGGCTGTCCAGCTCCAGGAGATGATCCGTTTCTTCGGCCCGGAGGCCAGGATTGCCGAGCGCAAGCGCCACTATATCGTGTATATCAAAGAAGGATCTGGGATCGTGGACATGCTGAATATCATGGAGGCCCACCGGGCGCTGATGCGCCTGGAGAACGTGCGGATCGTGAAGGAGATGCGCAATTCCATCAACCGCCGCGTGAACTGCGAGACTGCAAATATCAGCAAGACGGTGTCGGCGGCGATGAAGCAGATTGAGGATATCCGGCTGATTGAGCGTGCGCGGGGGCTGGACAGTTTGCCTGGCAGCCTGGAGGGGATCGCGAGGCTCAGACTTGACAATCCAGATGTGCCTCTGGCTGTGCTGGGGGATATGCTGGAGCCGCCGGTGGGCAAATCGGGCGTCAACCATAGATTCCGGAAGCTTGCCCAGATAGCGGAAGAGATAAGGGATAGTAAGGAGGAACAGTAATACGATGAAGAAGGTAAATGTGACGATTCAGATTACATCAGGCCTTGAGGCAAGGCCGGTAGCTTTTTTGGTACAGTTGGCGAGCCGGTTTGACAGCAGCATTTATCTTGTGCGCAGCGATAAGAAGGTGAATGCCAAGAGCATCATGGGAATGATGGCTATCGGGCTTGTTCCTGGAGAATCCCTGGAGGTTCAGGCGGAGGGAGCCGACGAGGAGGCGGCGGCTCAGGCTGTGGCCGGCTATCTGAGCGGCGAGGTACAGGAGTAGGAAAGTGTCATTTCCCTTTTGTCCTGCATAGATATAGAATGAGTTTTGCCATCAGGGGGACGCTATGCAGGAGCATGACAGGCGGACAGACAGGCAGAGGCTGCCGTTTTACATCGCATATCCATTTTCGGAAAATCTCGGGGAACAGGGGGCGGAGGAGGAAGACCATGAGAGGCTTCTGGATCTGTGCCCGGACAGTGCCCGGCGGCTGTGGCCGAAGGTGGAGGAGCTGTGCGACCGGATGGAGTATGACGGCAGTATGATGTACGATGAGAACCCGGATAAGTATAAGCTCCGGCGGATGGCCGAGGAGCTCTGCGCGGGAAGCGGAGCCGGGGAGGCAGGGCTGCAGGCACAGGCCAAGAGAAGGGACTGCAGCTTGCTGGCGGATCTGGCCCAGCTTCTCCTGGCCTGCGAGATGCACCGGAGAAGGTGCAGGAGAAGACGGCACAAATGCCATTTCCTGTACTGAAAATTTTGTTGTGGTTTTTTGCAGCTGGCATTACAATGTAGTCATAACTTTCCGCCGGAGGGTTATGGCTACTATATTTTTATCCCGGGGGCGGCAGAGGCGGGACTGCGCTGTCTTCTGCGGCGCGGCCGGGATGGGTGAGGAGTATCGCTGTGGATTTGAGAGAGGAAATAAAAAGAGCCCTGGGGGCGGATACGGCGGCTGTCTTAAGCGCCCCGAAGAGGAAGGACCAGGCCTTCCGCATCAAGGTCCGGGCCGTCCAGATGCGCGGGCAGGAGCTGTTCCAGGCCAGCATCTATCAGGGGACGCAGGTGTTCCACCAGAACTGCGATGCGGACTGTATGGCCGGGCTTCTGCAGCAGTGGATCACAGAGGATTTTGGGCAGCTGCAGCTGGAGGGCTGCGGGTACAGCGTCCATGTCCTGTCCAGCAGGAAGGGGAAGCTGACGGTTAAGAGCCGGAGAAAGGAAAAGCCGGAGGGGAAGACGGCCCCAGCCGCCCACAACCGGCAGAAGCAGTACATCCTCCCGGAGGGCACGCCGGTGGATTTCCTGGTGGACTTAAAGGTGATGACGCCCCAGGGGAAGGTGACGTCAGCCCGGTATGACAAGTACCGCCAGATCAACCGTTTCCTGGAGTTCATCCGGGACGTGCTGCCTGACCTGCCCTCCGGGCGGGAGATCACGGTGGTGGATTTCGGCTGCGGCAAATCTTATCTGACGTTTGCGGTATACTATTACCTGAACCGGCTGCTGGGGCTGGACGTGCGGATGATCGGGCTCGACCTGAAGGCGGATGTGATACGGGAGTGCAGCCGCCTGGCAGAAAAATACGGATATGAGAAGCTCACGTTCTGCGTGGGGGACATCGCCTCCTACCAGGGGGCGTCCGCCGTGGACATGGTCATGACGCTGCACGCCTGCGATACGGCGACGGACCATGCGCTGGAGAAGGCGGTGCGGTGGGGGGGCGCGGGTGATCCTGTCCGTGCCCTGCTGCCAGCATGAGCTGAACAGGCAGATCGCATGCGAGCCGCTGGGGCCGGTGCTGAAATATGGCCTTCTCAGGGAGCGGATGGCTGCTCTCCTGACGGACGGGCTTCGGGCGGGAAGGCTGGAGTGCGAGGGGTATGCCGTGCAGATACTGGAGTTTATCGATATGGAGCACACCCCGAAGAACATCCTGATCCGGGCAGTGAAGCCGGCGGGAAGGCCGGGAGTGGCCCAGGTGGCAGAGAGGAAGAGCGGGCGCCTGGCGGAGAAGAAGGCCAGGCTGGACAGCTGCGAGAGATTCCTCCACGGGGATCTGACGCTGCACCGGCTCCTGGAGGGACAGGAGATGGTGGGGCTTGGAGGCCGGGAGGAGACAGGCCCGAAGGCCGGGACGGACGAAGAGGAAGGGAAGGAATAGCGGCGGATGAAAAAGGTTCTCATACGGTGCGGTGTGCTGCTGGCAGTGTTCCTGCTGGGCATCGCCGTGTTCAGCCACTTTATGAATATAGAGAATACGGACAGGACGGCCGAGACGGCGCTCCCGTCCCTGCCCCTCGTGTATATATGGGAGAACGGCCGGGCAGTCAATGAGATGTACGGCTATACCGGGGAGATGGAGGCCAATTATGTGCGGGATACCGTCACCCTCCTGCCGGAGGACTACACGCTGGAGATCGCCGTCAATCCCTTCGGGGAGGAGATCGCGGGTGTGCGCTACGAGGTGCGGAGCGCCGACGCCAACCGCCTGGTGGAGGAGAAGGAGGCGGCGGTGCTCACGGAGGAAGACGGCTATATCCGCGCCCAGCTTCCAGTGGCCAAGCTTCTGGAGAAGGAGGAGGAGTATATTCTCCGGATTATCTTGGATACCCGGGACAGGGAAGGGATATCCTATTATACGAGGATCGTGGACAGGGAGAGCGCCATGTATGAGGAGGCGCTGGCTTTCTGCCTGGATTTCTCCGACGAGGCGATGAAGGGCGAGGACGCCGTGGGGCTTTCCACGTATTTGGAGCCCGACAGCGAGGCGGACAACAGCAGCTTTGGGAATGTGACCATCCATTCCAGCTACCGGCTTGTGACATGGCAGGGGCTGAACGCCTACAAGGCCGCCCCGGCACAGGTGTCCGCCGTGGAGATCCGGGACAGCTTTGTCTCCTTCCGCCTCTCCTACCTGGCGGCTGCGCAGGCGGAGGAGGAGACGGAATACTACAATGTCACGGAGTTTTTCCGCGTCCGCGTGGGGGACGAGAGAACGTATCTATTGGACTATGAGCGGAAGATGGACCAGATCTTCATGCAGGCGGGCCATGAGTATGGAAGCCGCTCTGTGACGCTGGGAATCCTGGACGAGGCGCCGGAGTGCCAGGTGTCCGAGAATAACCAGATCGCTGTATTTGCCCAGGAGGGTGTCCTGTGGAGCTACAACAGCGCCAACGGCTACATCACGGAAATTTATGGGGGAGCGGAGGACATTACGGATCCCCGGCAGCGCATGGCCGGGTGCCGCATAGAGATCGCCGATGTGGATGAGATGGGAAGCGTGGACTTCATCGCCTGCGGCTACATGAACCGGGGCAAGCACGAGGGGATGGTGGGAATTGCAGCCTGCCACTATGACGCCGCCGCCAACACGGTGGAGGAGCGGGTGTTCATCCCCTATGACAGGGACAGCGCCCACCTGGAGCTGGAGATGGGGAGCCTGGCCTATGTCAGCCGCGCCCAGGAGCTGTACTGCATGCTGGAGGGGAGCGTGTACCGCATCGACATGGAGAAGCGCACCTACGAGGTGGTGGCAGAAGGGCTGGCGGAGGACTGCTATGAGATATCCGAGGACGGCCAGATGTTTGCCTGGCTGGAGGAGAAATCCTGGGCGGATTCCCGCACGGTGCACGTCCTGAACCTGGAGACCGGCGCATCCTTTGATGTGCAGGCTGCAGAGACGGAGCGGATCCACACGGTGGGCTTCGTGGGCCACGACCTGGTGTACGGCGTCGCCAACGAGGCAGACCTGCGCAGGGATGGGACCGGAAGCATCCTGTTCCCGATGAAGCGGGTGAATATTGTGAGCGAATACGGGCAGGATGTAAAGGAGTACAGCCGGGAGGGCTCCTATGTGCTGGAGGCAGAGATAGAGGGAAATATGATCCAGCTCACAAGGGTCAGCTTTTCGGCGGACGGGAATTCCTTTGTGCGGCTGGAGGACGACCAGATTATCAACAATGTGCCGGGGACGGAGGAGCTGACGGTGCTGGAGACCTTCACCACGGACGCCAAGGGGCGGCAGTACCGGATTGTCTTCCCGTCGGAGCTCCAGGGCAGCGCGCCCCAGGAGAGGAACCCACGGGAGGTGCTGTATGAGGGCGACCGGACGCTGGAGCTCACAAGGCAGGAACAGGAGGATGCAAGATTTTACGTCTACGGCCATGGGAGGCTGGACATGGCCAGCGAGAAGGCTGGCGAGGCCATCGGCCGGGCGGATGAGCTCCAGGGGGTTGTGATAAACGCCGACCAAAGCTATGTGTGGGAGAAGGGCAACCGGGAAACCAAGGTTACCCTGACCGGGATCACCGGGCGGGCAGCCCGGGAGGGGGAGACGACGGTGAGCGTCTGCCTGGAGGAGATGCTGAACTATGCAGGCGTCTATGTGGACGTGAATGCCCTGCTCACCGGCGGGGCCACAGCGATGGAGCTCCTCCGGGACAACCTGGAGGCCCAGGTGGTGGATCTGAGCGGCTGTTCCCTGGACGCGGCCCTCTACTTTGTGAACCGGGGCGTGCCGGTGTTCGCCATGAAGGACGGACAGAACGCCGTGCTCATCGTGGGGTACGACACATTCAACACGATCCTGTTCGACCCGGCCACCGGCGAGACAGGCTACATGGGGCTGATGGACAGCACGGCCATGTTTGAGGAGGCAGGCAATACGTTTGTCAGCTATATACCGTGACGGAAGGGAAATTGTATAGAATATAGAAAGGATGATGGGAAATGGACAAGAGGATCTGTACGCTGGCGCACAATCTGGTGCACTATTCCTGCAGGGTGCAGGAGGGAAACAAGGTTTATATCCACTATATTGGGCAGGACACCCAGGATTTGGCTCGGGCCCTGGTCAAGGAGGTGTATGCGGCGAAGGGGCTGCCCTTCGTGCACTACACAGATCCCCGGGTGCAGCGGGAGCAGCTGCTGGGCTGTACCCAGGAGCAGCTTGCCCTCATGGCCAGGCTGGACTGCGAGGAGATGTCTGCGATGGACTGCTATATCGGGGTGCGGGGCAGCGACAATGTGTCGGAGCTGTCGGACGTCCCGGCGGAGAAGATGGCGCTGTATGAGCGGCTCTATTCCACGCCGGTGCACCATGATATCCGCGTGCCCAAGACCCGCTGGGTGGTGCTGCGCTACCCCAACACTGCCATGGCCCAGCTGGCTGGCTCCAGCACAGAGGCCTTTGAAGATTTCTATTTCAATGTGTGCAATCTGGACTATTCCCGGATGAAGGAGGCGATGAAGCCCCTGGTGGAGCTGATGAACCGCACGGACAAGGTGCGCCTGGCCGGGCCGGGGACAGATCTCACCTTCTCCATCAAGGATATCCCGGCGATCCCCTGCGCCGGCGAGATGAACATCCCGGACGGGGAGGTGTACACGGCGCCGGTGCGGGATTCCGTGAACGGGACGCTGGCCTACAACACGCCCACGCTGTACCAGGGGTCAACCTTTGAGAATATCCGCTTCACCTTTGAGAATGGGAAGATTGTGAAGGCGGAGTGCGCGGATGGGAAACGCCTGAACGAGATACTGGATACCGACGAGGGAGCCAGGTATATTGGAGAGTTCGCCATCGGCGTCAACCCCTACGTGCTGCACCCGATGAAGGATATCCTCTTCGACGAGAAGATTGCGGGCTCCATCCACTTCACCCCCGGCAACTGTTACGACGAGGCGCCCAACGGCAACCACTCCTCCATCCACTGGGATCTGGTGTGGATCCAGAGGCCGGAGTACGGCGGCGGGGAGATCTATTTCGACGATGTGCTGGTGCGCAAGGACGGCCGCTTTGTCCTGCCGGAGCTTGCCGGGCTGAATCCGGAAAATTTGGTTTGAGGGCGCCGGGCTGGGGCTTCCCGCGGGGGCGGCGGCGTGCCGCCGGCAAACCTTAAAAATAAATGAATTTTGGAAGAAATTAAGAAAAAGGCTTTTTTTTTATTTTTATTTTGTATATAATATTTCTGCGTGTTATATGGATGACAGGTTTTGGGAAATTCTCCTAAATTTCTCAAGCATGGGATAGACCGAGGCAGGCGGAAAGGGGAATACTATGATTTCTACGGATATTGGGATTGATTTGGGGACCGCCAGTATTCTTGTATATGTGAGAGGCAAGGGGGTTGTCCTGAAAGAGCCCTCCGTTGTCGCTTTTGACCGGGATACAAATAAAATTAAGGCCATCGGGGAGGAGGCCCGGCTGATGCTGGGCAGGACCCCGGGCAATATTGTGGCGGTGCGTCCGCTGCGCCAGGGAGTGATCTCCGACTACACGGTGACAGAGAAGATGCTGAAGCATTTTATCCAGAAGGCGATCGGCAAGAAGACCTTCCGGAAGCCGCGGATCAGCGTCTGTGTGCCCAGCGGGGTGACTGAGGTGGAGAAGAAGGCGGTGGAGGACGCCACTTACCAGGCGGGAGCCAGGGAGGTGGCCATCATCGAGGAGCCGATCGCGGCGGCGATCGGGGCCGGGATCGACATCGCCAGGCCCTGCGGCAATATGATTGTGGATATCGGGGGCGGCACGACAGATATCGCCGTCATTTCCCTTGGCGGCACGGTGGTGAGCACCTCGATCAAGATCGCGGGCGACGATTTCGACGAGGCGATTGTCCGTTTTATGAGGAAGAAGCACAATCTTCTGATCGGGGAGCGGACGGCGGAGGATATCAAGATCAAGATTGGCTCCTGTTTCCCCAGGCCGGAGGTGGATACGCTGGATGTGCGGGGCAGGAACCTGGTTACCGGCCTGCCGAAGACCGTGACGGTCACCTCCGAGGAGACGGAGGAGGCGCTGAAGGAGACGACGCTGCAGATTGTGGAGGCGGTTCACGGCGTGCTGGAGAAGACGCCGCCGGAGCTGGCCGCAGACATCGCGGACAGGGGAATCGTGCTCACCGGAGGCGGCTCGCTGCTGCGCGGGCTGGAGGAGCTGATCGAGGACAAGACCGGCATCAACACGATGACGGCGGAGGACCCGATGACAGCTGTGGCCATCGGAACGGGCAAGTATGTGGAGTTCCTGAGCGGGGACAGGATTGACTGAACAGAAGAGAGTATGAAGGTTTGGGGGCGCAGAGAGAAGTCTGCGCCTCTGGTTTTCTGGAGGCGCGGCGGCGCACAAAGGGCGGATCAAGGCGATGGAGACAATCAGGGGATACGTGGACGGGATTATTTTCCGGAACGAGGAGAATGGGTATACGGTGCTGACGCTGGTGGTGAAGGGGAAGGAGATCACCTGCGTGGGCAGCTTTCCTTACATAGGGGAGGGGGAGCTTCTGGAAGCGGAGGGGAGCTTCGCGGAGCACCCGGTATACGGCGAGCAGTTCCAGGTGGAGAATCACCGCATCCAGGCCCCGGAGGATGGGGTGGCCATGGAGCGCTACCTGGCCAGCGGGGCGGTGAAGGGCATTGGGGCCGCACTGGCTGCCAGGATTGTGAAGCTGTTCGGGGAGGATACGTTCCGCGTGATCGAGGAGGAGCCGGAGAGGCTGGCTGAGGTGAAGGGCATCAGCATGAAGAAGGCCCGGGAGATCGCCCAGTCCCTGGAGGAGAAGAAGGATATGCGGGGGGCGATGATCTTCCTGCAGCAGTACGGGATCTCCACCGCCATGGCGGTGAAGATTTACGCGAATTACGGGCAGGAGATCTACCGGGTGCTGCGGGAGAACCCCTACCGCCTGGCGGACGACATCAGCGGGATAGGCTTTAAGGCGGCAGACGAGATCGCCCGCAGGGCCGGGATCGCCGCCGACTCGGATTTCCGCATCCGCAGCGCCCTCTGCTATATGCTGGTGTTGGCTGCGGCGGACGGGCATACCTGCCTGCCGGAGGAGATGCTGGTGCGCAAGGCGGAGGAGCTACTGGGCATGCCGGTGGAGCACGCCGGGGACCACCTCACGGAGCTGGCCATGGAGCGGAAGATTGTCCGCCGGGAGGAGGACAGGCAGCGCTGGGTGTACGGGGCGTCCTACTATCACCTGGAGCTGGATACGGCCCGGATGCTGGAGGATATGCGGGTCAGCTACGAGATCCCGGAGGAGCTTCTGGAGAGGAGGCTGGCCGCGGTCATGGAGCGGACGGGGATTGACCTGGACGAGATGCAGCAGGCGGCGGTGAAGGAGGCGGCCCGGCAGGGCATCCTGATCATCACCGGCGGCCCGGGGACGGGCAAGACCACCACGATCAACGCAATCATCCGCTATTTCCAGTCGGAGGGCATGGAGATCCGCCTGGCGGCCCCCACGGGGCGGGCGGCCAAGCGGATGTCGGAGGCCACCGGCTTTGAGGCGCAGACCATCCACCGGCTGCTGGAGCTGTCCGGCGGGCCGGAGGAGGACGGCCGGGCGGCGGATTTTGAGCGGAACGAGAGGAACCCGCTGGAGGCCGACGCCGTGATCATCGACGAGATGTCCATGGTGGACATCCATCTGATGCACGCCCTCCTGAAGGCGGTGATCCCGGGGACGCGGCTCGTGCTGGTGGGAGATGTGAACCAGCTGCCCTCCGTGGGGCCGGGCTGCGTGCTGAAGGATATGATCAGGTCGGGCCGTTTCCCTGTGTCCCGGCTGACGAAGATTTTCCGGCAGGCCAGCCAGAGCGACATTGTGCTCAACGCCCACAGGATCCTGAAGGGACAGGAGATCCCCCTGAACAACAAGAGCCGGGATTTCTTTTTCCTGAAGCGGTATGACGCGGATATCATCCTGCGGGTGGTTATCGCCCTCATCCAGGATAAGCTGCCGGGGTATGTGGAGGCGAAGCCCTGGGACATCCAGGTGCTCACCCCGATGCGCAAGGGGCTGCTGGGGGTGGAGCGGCTGAACACCGCGCTGCAGCGCTATCTCAACCCGCCTGCGCCGGATAAGCGGGAGAAGGAGTACGCCCGCGGCGTCTTCCGCGAGGGGGACAAGGTGATGCAGATCAAGAACAACTACCAGCTGGAGTGGGAGGTGCGGGGCCGCTACGGCCTGGTGTCTGACAAGGGGACGGGAGTGTTCAACGGGGATATGGGCGTGATCCGCCGCATCCTGGACTACACAGAGCAGATGGAGGTGGAGTTCGACGAGGGGCGGGTGGTCACCTATTCTTTCCGGCAGCTGGAGGAGCTGGAGCTGGCCTACGCCATCACCATACATAAGGCACAGGGGAGCGAGTACCCGGCTGTGGTCCTGCCGCTGCTGTCAGGCCCCAGGATGCTGCTGAACCGCAATCTGCTGTACACAGCTGTGACCCGGGCGAGAAGGTGTGTGACCATTGTGGGGAGCCCGGAGACCTTCCAGCAGATGGAGGCCAACGCCAACGAGCACAAGCGCTACAGCGGGCTCCTGGCCAGGATACGGGAACTGTCCGCAGATGCGGAGGACCCCTGGGCAGGCTGATTTTGCTGGAGAAGAGGAGGGGAGGCCTTGCAGGGCAGGTTGACAGGGAGGAGGCTTCTGTACCCGGCCCGGTGCCCGGTGTGCGACCGGGTGACGGGGGCGGGGGCCATATCGGTGTGCGGCATATGCCGGAGCCTGGGCAAGCCGGAAGAGATCCGGGAGCCGGTGTGCAGGAAGTGCGGGAAGCCGCTGGACGACGGGGAGAAGGAGTTCTGTATGGACTGCGGGAGGAGGCCCCCAGCGTATACACAGGGCTGCGCGGCCTTCGCTTACCGGGGGATGGAGGACTCCATAGACCGCTGGAAGAACAGGAACCGGCGGTGCTACACCGGATTTTTTGCGGCAGAGCTGGTGCGCCTGCGGGGCGGGCAGATCCTGCGCTGGAAGCCCCAGGTGATTGTGCCGGTGCCAGTCCACAGCCGCAGGAGGCGTGAGAGGGGATACAACCAGGCGGAGCTCCTGGGGGCAGAGCTGTCGGAGCGGCTGGGCATTCCCATGGATCCCGGGCTTCTCCTCAGGGTGCGGGATACCAGGGCGCAGAAGGAGCTTGGGGACGGCGCCCGCCGGGGCAACATCCGGGGGGCCTTCCAGGCGGCCCGGCAGGCTGGGCAGTATGGACGGATCCTCCTGGTGGACGACATTTACACAACCGGGAGCACGGCGCAGGAGGCAAGCCGCACCCTTCTGGAGGCCGGGGCCGGGGAGGTGTTCTGCGCCTGCCTATGCATCGGCAGAGGATACTAGGAAGAGCACACTAGCCAGATGGGGAACCGTGTGCTATAATAAAGGACGGTGAAGTGCGCCGTTTGGCGGGACGGAGGACAGAGCTGCCGTCCGGGCGCAAGAATGAGGTGATTGCGTGCTGAATGAGGAGAGAATACGGCGGATGGCCCAGGCTGCCTGGTTTGAAGAGAAAGAGGGCAGGGAGGTGTTCCGCACCAACGAGTTTTATATAGGGGACTATGTCAGCCTGCACATGGTGAAGGCCCTGGTTACCGGCACCTTTTCGTTTGTGGTGCTGCTGGGGCTGTGGATGTTCTACCGGCTGGAGGATCTGCTGAGCAACATACAGACGATGGATCTGGCAGATATGGGATTCGGGATCCTAAAGTGGTATGTTATTTTCATCGCCGTGTACGAGGTGCTGATTTTTTTCCTGTTCTACAGCAGATACAGGAGTATGCAGGAACATGTCAAGGATTATCAGACCCAGCTGAAGGAGATTGAACATCTCTACGCCGAGGAGGAGCAGCATACGGGACGGCCGATCAGGGAGCCGGAATACACAGGAGGGCAGGACGAAGATGACGAGTTTGTATGAGATAAGGGAACAGATGAAGCTGCTGTACAGCAAATATAACCTGTATATCGATACCCTGCTGAAGTTTGTGCTGGGGCTCATTGTCTTCTTCATGGTAAATATGAGGCTGGGATATCTGTCGATGCTGAATAATTTCGCGGTGCCGGTGCTGCTGGCGCTGCTGTGCTCGTTCCTGCCGGTGAATTTTATGGTGGTGGCGGCGGCGGTCCTGGTGATCGGCCATCTGCTGGCCCTGTCCCTGGAGGTGGGGGCTGTGGCGGCGGCTATCCTGCTGGTGATGCTGTTTCTGTACTTTGTGGTGGCGCCCGGGCAGGGGTACCTGCTCCTGGTCACCCCGGTGCTGTTCGTGCTGCGCATCCCCTATGCGCTTCCACTGGTTATGGGGCTGGTGGGGACGCCGGTGTGCGCCGTGCCCATCGGCTGCGGGGTAGCCGCCTACTATATTATGCATTTTGCGCGGGAGAACGTGGCGTCCCTGAGCAGTGCGGGCAGCGGGAACATGGGCGACCGGATGAAATACATGCTGGAGTATGTGACCGGGAACCAGGAGATGTTCCTGACCATCTGCGCCTTCGCGGCAGTGCTGGCTATCGTGTATCTGATCAGGAGGGCTTCGCTGGACTATTCCTGGCAGATTGCCATCGGCGCAGGCTGCCTGGCCAACATCCTGATCTTCCTGATCGGGGATTTTGCGATGGATGTCAGCGGCTCGATACTGGGCCTTCTGCTGGGAAGCGTCCTGTCGGCAGGGGCGGCCTTTGCCGTACAGTTCTTTGTGTTCAGCGTGGATTATACAGGGACCAGGAAGGTGCAGTTCGAGGACGACGAATACTATTACTATGTGAAGGCGGTGCCCAAGATCACCATCTCGGTGCAGGATAAGCAGGTGAAGGAGATACACAGGCAGAGCCGCCGGCCCAGGGGGCAGGCGGGACAGAGGCGTCCCGGCCAGGAGCGGCGGACGCACCGGGAAGAGGCAAGGCAGGCGCCCAGGAGGCAGGAGCGGCCTTAAAATTCCCGGCGGGCAGGACGGCGAGGACAGGAAAGGAGTAGGGGAATGGGAAGCAGAATTGCCGATTGGTTTTCAGATGCCTTTGGCTTTTTAAAGCCGCCGGCGCTGAACGTCATTGACATCATAGAGATCGTGATTCTGGCGGTGGCCATCTACCAGCTGCTGCGGTGGATCAAAAATACAAAAGCGTGGATGCTTTTGAGAGGGTTTGCCATTCTCCTGATCTTTACGCTTCTGGCATACCTGTTTGAGATGAATACGATCCTCTGGATCGCGGAGCGCATTTTCAGCATCGGTATTACGGCCCTGGTGGTGGTCTTCCAGCCGGAGCTGCGCAAAGCGCTGGAACAGCTGGGCAACCGCAACCTGATACCGAACCTGCCGATCTTTGACAGCGACAAGGAGAGCAAGGGGCTTTTCAGCGACCGCACGATGAATGAGATCATCAAAGCCTGCTACGAGATGAGCAAGGTGTGCACAGGGGCGCTCATTGT
The DNA here is from genome assembly GCA_944381745.1 of uncultured Lachnospiraceae bacterium. Lineage (GTDB taxonomy): Bacteria > Bacillota > Clostridia > Lachnospirales > Lachnospiraceae > JAGTTR01. Next base: position 36,894 of record CALWMI010000063.1, read on the forward strand.
CATCCAGCAGAATTATCCGCTGACAGAGTATGAGCGCACGGGGATTACGCTGGACGCGGCGGTGTCCAGCCAGCTGCTGATCAACATCTTTGAGCACAATACCCCGCTGCATGACGGCGCGGTGATTATCAAGGAGGACCGGATTGTGGCTGCCACCTGCTATCTGCCCCTGTCCGATAACATGGAGCTGAGCAAGGAGCTGGGGACAAGGCACCGGGCAGGCGTGGGCATGAGCGAGGCGACGGATTCCATGACGGTGATCGTGTCGGAGGAGACGGGAAAGGTCTCCGTGGCCTACCAGGGAGAATTGGAAAGAGGAGTGGACGCCAAGAGGCTGAAGGAGCGGCTGTCTGAGCTGCAGAATAAGAGCCAGGAAACCAAGAAGTTCGTGTTCTGGAAGGGAAAGATGAGACATGAAAAACATGCTGATGAATAATTGGGGGCTGAAGCTTCTGTCGGTTGTAAGCGCCGTCATCCTCTGGATGATTGTCGTCAGCGTGGATAACCCTGTGCGGCCTCTCACCTTTACCAATATTCCTGTGGAGATTATCAACGACTCCGCGATCACAAGCGAGGGCATGGTCTACACAGTGCTGGACAACACGGATGTGATCACCATCGACGTGAGAGCCAGGCGGCAGACGGAGCTGTCCGCCTCAGATTTCCGCGCGGTGGCCAATATGCAGGACATCCAGCTGATGAAGTATGTGCCGATCCAGATCACCTGCTCGAAGCCGGTGGAGAGCATCTCCACGGACACGCCCAACCTGCGGATCAGCATCGAGAACGAGGAGGAGAAGGTGCTGCCCATCGTCGTCCGTGCCACGAGCACGCCGGGGGACGGCTATGCGGTGGACCGGGTCAACACGATCGCATCTCCGGAGAGCGTGCGCATCTCTGGGGCGGCCAGCACCGTGCAGCGGGTAAGCCAGGCCGTGGTGGAGACGGATGTGTCCGGTCTTACGATGGATACGCAGAAGATCGGCTCCCTCGTCTTCTATGACAGCGATGGGGACGTGGTGGACGACCGCCTGCTGTCCTGCAATGTGGATATCGAGCATGTGGATATCCTGATCAAGCTGCTGCGGACCAAGGAGGTGCCGATACGGGTGTCTATGACCGGTACGGCGGCAGACGGGTACCGCGCGACCCAGATCAACTGCGAGCCGTCGGCCATCGCGGTGGCTGGGGAAGAGGAGGCGCTTGCCGCCCTGACACAGATTGAACTTCCAGCCGTCAGCGTCAGCGGGGCGAAGGCCAACGTGGAGCAGGTGATGGATATCACGGAGTATCTCCCAGAGGATGTGCAGCTGGTGGACGCGGACGCCACGTCGGCGGCGGTGACGGTCCTGGTGGAACAGCTGGAGACAGGGACGTTGTCCCTGCCCAAGAGCAATATTTCCATGGAGGGGCTGCCCGAGGAGTTCGAGGCAAGCTTCCTCACGACGACGGATGTATCCCTGTCTGTGAGAAGCCTGCGGGAACAGATGAGCGGGCTGGATCCGGATGATTGGTCGGCTGTGGTCGATCTGTCCGGCGTGGAGGAGGCCGGCACCTATGAGCTTCCGCTGCAGGTGGACGTCCCCAGCGGCTATGAGCTGACGGAGGAGGCGCGTGTCGCCGTGCGGGTGGAGGAGGCCGGCGCCCAGGAGACGGAAGCAGAAGAATAGAAGCAGAAGATATAGCAGCAGAAGAATAGACGCTACATAGAAGGAAAACAGGGGAGGAGAGAGTGACATGGGAAGGATGTTTGGCACAGACGGTGTGAGAGGGGTGGCGAATGCAGAGCTGACCCCAGAGCTGGCGATGAAGCTGGGAAAATGCGGCGCATATGTGCTGACGAAGGAGAACGCCCACAAACCGACGATTATCGTGGGCTGTGACACAAGGATATCCGGTGGGATGCTGGCCAACGCCCTGATGGCGGGCATCTGCTCCGTGGGGGCTGACGCGGTGTACCTGGGCGTGCTGCCCACGCCGGCGGTGGCGTTCCTCACGAGAAAATATAAGGTGGATGCCGGGGTTATGATCTCTGCCTCCCACAACCCGGTGGAGTTTAACGGCATTAAGTTTTTCAACGGGGAGGGACAGAAGCTCTCCGACGCGATGGAGGATGAGATCGAGGCGCTGATCCGGGAGGGCATGGAGGATATCCCCCACCCAGTGGGAACCCTGGTGGGCAATGTGAAGTACCGGCTGAACGCGAAGGAGGACTACATCAAATATGTGCAGCGCCGGGTGCCGGTGGATTTGACCGGGATGAAGGTGGTGGCGGACTGCGCGGAGGGCGCCGCCCACTACACAGCCATCGAGACCCTAAAAGATCTGGGGGCGGATATCGTGGCGATCCACACCGACCCGGACGGGACGAACATCAATGTCAACTGCGGCTCCACCCATATGGAGGAGCTCCAGGCGCGGGTGGTGTATGAGAAGGCCGCCGTCGGCCTGGCCTTCGACGGGGACGCAGACCGCCTGCTGGCTGTGGACGAGAACGGAAGGGTTGTGGACGGGGACGTGCTGATGGCCATATGCGGCAATTATATGAAGGAGAAGGGCCTGCTCAAGAAGGATACGATTGTGGGCACGGTCATGAGCAACCTGGGCTTCCTCCTCATGGGCAAGGAGCGGGGCATCCATATCGAGCAGACGAAGGTGGGCGACCGCTACGTGCTGGAGCGGATGCTGGAGGCTGGTTACAACCTGGGCGGCGAGCAGTCGGGCCACATTATTTTCCTGGATGACAGCACCACCGGCGACGGCCTTTTGTCCGCCCTGCACCTGCTGCAGGTGATGGTGGATACGGGCAAGCCGCTGTCCGAGCTGGCGTCGGTGATGGAGGTGCTCCCCCAGGCGCTGGTCAACGCCAAGGTGCCCAACCACAAGAAGGAGCGCTACATGGAATACCCGGAGATCGCGGAGGCGATCCGGGCCGTGGAGGAGAAGTTCCAGGGAAGCGGGCGCGTGCTGATCCGCCCGTCTGGCACGGAGCCTCTCGTGCGCGTGATGATCGAGGGCAAGGACAAGGCGGCGATCCGCGGGGAGGCGGAGCGGCTGGCTAAGCTGATCAGCGATACGATGCTGTAATACCTGGAGCGCCGCCGCGTGGGAAGGCGCTGTGGCACGAAATTATGAAAATTGAATAAAAAAATAGTAAATACTTGTGCAAAATTGGATAGTCTGTTATAATTTTTTCATACGCGATGCCTGCGTCAGCAGTCATGTCCGTTTACTATGAAAACTTGTGGGAGGGATGCCAACATGGTAAGTCAGAAGGTTGTTGTGAAAAATCCGACAGGACTGCATTTGCGGCCGGCAGGAATTTTATGCAAGGAAGCGATGCGGTTCAAATCCCAGATTACATTTACTTTCCGGAATGTGACGGCAAATGCGAAGAGTGTTCTGAGCGTCCTGGGAGCTTGTGTGAAGTGTGGGGACGAGATTGAGCTGACCTGCGAAGGCGTGGATGAGGAGCAGGCGCTGCAGGCTCTGATCAGCGCGATTGAAGGCGGGTTAGGCGAATAGAGAAGTTGGCGGGCTGGTGCACGATCTGCATCAGCCCTTCTTAATTCTATCCGATCGCGGGGAAAATGGAGGTTGGCTGTGAAGGTGACAGGATGGAAGACACGGGCAGGGGAGCTGCTGCGGATATATGGAAGACGGATCGTGGGCGGAGGAATCCTTCTCTGCCTGCTGGCGCTGGCGGTGAGCTATATCCGCCCGAAACAGCAGCTGCAGACGGTGACCGTCAACATGGGGGCGGAGGAGGAGCGCCTTGTCCGGCTGGAGCCTGGCGTCACGGTATCCTATGTGTGCGAGACGCGGGGGTACCCGATGGCTGGGATCCAGGTGGGAATCGGCAAGTACGGGCGGCAGCTGGACACGGGCTGGCTGCACGTGTGGGTATACGGCGAGGGGCAGGAGACGCTGTACTCCGAGAGCCTGCTGGCGCTGGCAGACATGGACGACGGGCAGTATGTGTACGTCCCCTTCGACAACTATGAGCGCTGTGCGGGGGAGCTGTCCATCGCGTTCTCCTATGAGCCGGAGGGCGGGGAGGAGAACTTCCCGGGGATTTATGTCAATGGAGAAACGGTGGAGGACGCCAGAACTTATGTGGATGGAGAACTGCTGGACGGCGGGCTGAAATGCTATTATGTCTACCGGGTAGACTACTACCCGCTGCTCTATGACCTGTGCCTGGCGCTGTTTTTGCTGGCGGGCGTGTTTTTCCTCACGGAGAAGGGGCCGGGGAGAAGGAAGTGCGGAGGGAATGAAGATGAGACGAGTACCGTTGGATAAGCGAGGGAAGGGCGGTCTGGCCGCCGCCATCCTCATACTGGCCGCCGCCATCCTCCTGGAAATTTTTGCGTTTAATTTCCATGGAATTGCGGAGGAGACCTACACGGACACCTTTGCCCTGGACGGAAGCGACAGCCGCGTCCGCGTGGGATACCAGCAGTTCCTGGCGGAGGTGGACGAGCAGACGCTGGAGGATTTGCGCTACCAGGAGGAGATGAACCGCCTCTACTATGAGCTGCTGGGGGCGGGCTACGAGGATCAGCTGGAGGACCGGCTGGTGGAGAAGGACGGCAAGACGTACATGACCGTCCAGCAGGCGGTCATCCATGTGTCCCTGGGGGAGGAGCGGTATATCAAGGGCATGAAGTTTGCCTACCCGGTGGATGAGAGCCGTTATGCCGACTACGGGGTGGAGGCCAAGTTTTACCGGGACGGCGAGCTCCTCAACGATTACCTGATGTATGACACGGTGAGTTCCCGGCTGGACGAGGGCTATATGAATGTGGGGATGACGGCGGACGAGGCCGAGTTCATCACCTACGGGGACTTTGCCTTTGAGGGGGAGGGGGCATCAGTGTCCTTCTGGAACCAGTTTTCCTTCAACGGGTACCGGGCGGCCTTCCTGGCGGGGAGCGGCTGGCTGGTTCTCTTCCTGTGCATGGCGAGGGAGCTCTACCTGCGGAAGCTCCACGTGGTGTTCGGGATTGTCTGCCTGTATCTGGGGCTTTCCATGGTGATCCTGGTGGGCTCTAACCAGTCCGGCTGGGATGAGCACATCCATTTCCTGAAGGCGTACGAGGCGTCCTTCGGCTCCACGATCGAGACGCCGGAGTCCGCCATGGGGATGCGGGGGAAATATACCCCTGGGTTTGCCACCGCCGAGGAGCGGAGCGCCGTGACAGAGTACCTGCGGGAGCACGACGATATGGAGACGGCGGACATCTCCTACCAGAGCCGCTTCATCGGCTACAGTACCCGGGCGTACCTGCCCCAGTCGCTGTTCCTGGCCCTGGCCCGCGCCCTCCACATGCCCTTTGACATGCAGTATATGATGGGAAAAGCCGGGAACCTGGTCTTCTACATGCTGGTGCTCATGCTGGCCATGGGGCTGGCCAAGAGCGGCAGGAAGTTCATCGCTGTGCTTGGGCTGATGCCCACGCCCCTGTTCCTGGCGTCCGAGTATACGTACGACGCCTTCATCACGGCGCTTCTGTTCCTGGGCTTTATCCTATGGCTGAACGAGATATTCTCCGACGGCTATCTGCGGTGGCAGAACGCCCTGCTGATGATGGCCTGCTTCGCGGCGGGGAGCTGGTCGAAGCAGATTTATATCTTTATGATTTTCCTGCTGTGTTTCCTCCCGGCGAGGAAGTTCCGCGACCGCAAGAGCCGGGTGTTCCTGATCCTGGGCTGCGCTGCGGTGGCCGGATGGCTGCTGTACTCGATTTTCAGCGCGCCGGGTGCCGCGCCCACGATTGGCGTGGGTGTGGACTACAACCTGTCCACCGCCGGCGACCGGCGGGTCCAGGGGGTGAGCATGGTGGGGCAGATCTTGTACATCCTGCAGAATCCTCTCACCTACGCCAAAATGCTGCTCTCCAGCATGGCCAGAACTCTGTGGGCCTACACGTTCGGGGGACGGGCATGGCTCGATCTGGCGTACAATGGCCTGTATCCCACGGCATTTGGCATCGGGACGGCGGCGCTTCTGCTGTTTGCCTGCCTGGTGCGGACGGACGGGGAGGACAGGCTGGTGCTGCCTGCGCGCTACAAGGTGCTGCTGGGCGTCATGTTTGCCGGGATTGCCGCCGTGATCTGGACCTCCCTCTACGGCACCTACAGCGTGGTGGGAGCCGCCACCATCGAGGGCGTGCAGGCGCGGTACTATATCCCCCTGATGCTGCCGCTCCTGTATATCTTCGTCAATAACCGGATAAAATTCCGGTGGGATCCGGTGTGGTATTACCGCATTCTCTTCCTGGGGGTGTCGGCGCTGAATATCTACGGGATCTATGAGTATATACTGCGAGCGACCTGTTTCTGAAAAAGTACAGCCGCATAGGTAAGTGACGAAAGCCGCAGGCCGCAGCGAATGACAGGAGTGACCCGCTTATGAACAAAAAACAGCTTGCCATCAGCATGACGGCCCAGATTGTATCGTTCCTGGTGAGCCTGGGGGTCAGCTTTGTGCTGTCCCCCTACATGGGAAGGGCCATCGACACCAGCGCCTCGGGCTTCGTCTCCCAGGGCAATTACTTTGTGGCCTACGCCCAGATTGTCGTCTCCGCCCTGAACACCATGGCCAGCCGTTTCATCACGGTGAGCATCCACCAGGGGAGGGAGGAGGAGGCCAGCCGCTATTTCACCTCCGTCCTGTTCGGAAATATTTTCATGGCGGCCGTGTTCGCGGTGCCGGCCACCTTCCTGATCCTCTTCGTGGACCGTATCTTACAGGTGCCGGAGGAGATGGTGACGGACCTTCAGGTACTGTTCTTTTTCGTGGCGGTGAACTTCATGCTCAGCATCATCCTGTCCGTGTTCCAGATTGCGGTGTACACGAAGGACCGGCTGGACTTGCTGGCGGTGAAGACAATCCAGGCCGAGCTGGCCAGGATGCTGGTCCTGGTGGGCTGCTATACGTTTTTCCCCCCTTACATGTGGTATGTGGGGGTGGGGACGACGCTGCAGACGCTGGTCATCGGTATTGGGAATTACCGCTACACGAAGCGGCTGATGCCGGAGGTGTCCATCCGCCGGGAATATTTTGACCTGGGCAAGATCCGGGAGCTGGTGTCGCTGGGGGCATGGAACTCGGTGACCAGGCTGGGGCAGACCCTGCTGGAGGGGCTGGATCTTTTGATCTCCAACCTGATGATCGACCCCACGGCCATGGGGCTCCTCAACTATGCCAAGACGATCCCGCTGACGGTGACCAACCTGATGGGGAGCATTGTAGGGATTTTCAACCCCCAGATCACCATCCTGTATGCGGAAGGGAAATACGGGGAGATGGTGGAGCTTGTGAAGAGCGCCAACCGCATCATGATTTTCCTGCTGAGCATCCCGGTGGCCTTCATCACCGTGTTCGGGGATATCTTCTTCTCCCTGTGGCTGCCGGAGTATGACGCCCAGCAGCTCCACATCCTCTGTATCCTGTCCATGGGGACGCTGTATATCAGCATGAGTATCCAGGTGCTGTACCACATTTTCATCATCACCAAGCGGGTGAGGCTGAATTCCCTGGTCATTGTGTTCTCCGGCGTGCTCAGCACAGGCACGGTCTTCCTGCTGCTGAACACGACGGATCTGGGCCTGTATGCCATCGTGCTCTCCAGCATGGCCTACGGGTGGCTCAGGAATCTGTTGTTCACCCCGCTTTACGCCAGCCGCTGTCTGGGTGTGTCCTGGAAGACCTTCTACGGGGATATCCTGACCGGCGTGAAATCCCTGGTGTGCGTGGGCGCTGTGGGGATGGCCTTCCGGCTGGTGTTCCCGATGGACAGCTGGGCAACCCTGGTGATCTTCGGCTGTATGGCTGGGGTGGCGGCCCTGGGGGCCAACTACCTGGTGGTGCTGAAAGCCGGGGAGCGGGCGATGGTGAGGGCCTGGGTGAGGCAGAAGCTGCACCGGGGGAGCTGAAGCGGCACAGGCGGAAGCCCGGACGGGCAGGAGCGGGAACAGGCGGGAGGCAGGAGCGGAAACAGGCGGAAGCTCGGACGGGCAGGAGCGGGAACGGGCGGGAGGCAAAAGGCGGCGGCAGGCAGCCGCAGGGCGCGAGAGGAGGATGCCGGATGGATATGGAAATTGTGTGGCGGGCGGTGTGGACCCTTCCCAGGATCGTCTGCTGGAAGCTGCGGTACCGGGGGCGCATAGCGCTTCCCTGGGTACAGTCCTTGGGGCCTGGAAGCCGCCTGCATGTGAGAAAGGGCGCGGCGCTGTCGCTGGGGCGGGAGACAGTGTCCCGGGGAGGCCTGACGCTGCGGGCGGAGTCCGGCAGGCTCACGGTGGGGGACAAATGTTTTTTCAATACAAACTGCAGCGTCACCTGCATGGAGGAGGTCACCATCGGACGCGGCTGCCAGTTCGCCAACAACCTGGTGATTGTGGATCACGACCATGATTACCGCAGGGGCTGGGGATATTACCGCAGCGCCCCGGTGCGCATCGGGAACGATGTGTGGGTGGGGGCCAACTGCGTGATCTTGAAGGGCGCGGACATCGGCGACCGCTGTGTGATCGCTGCGGGGAGCGTGGTGTCCGGACGGGTGGAGCCGGGCAGCCTGTATATCCAGAGGAGAGAGAAAATAGCGAGAGGTAGTAGCGAAAGGCAGTAACGGGACAGTAGAGAAAGATAGTAGCAGGACAGTGGCGAAAGGTAATAGTAAGGAGAGAACATGATTAGTATTGTGGTACCTGTATACAAAAGTGAGCGGACGCTGCACCGGTGCGTGGACAGCCTCCTGCGGCAGACCTTCCGGGATATCGAGGTGCTGCTGGTGGTGGACGGCTCCCCAGACCGCTCCTCGGAGATCTGCGAGGAGTACGCGCAGGCGGATAAGCGGGTGCGGGTGCTCTACCGGCATAATGAGGGGGTATCCCAGGCGCGCAATCGGGGGGTGGAGAACGCCCGGGGGAAGGATATCCTGTTCGTGGACAGTGACGACTATATCGAGGCCAACACCTGCGCCCGCATGCTGGCCATGCGGGAGGAGACTGGGGCGGATCTGGTTATCGCAGGTTTCCACCATTGGTATCTGGGAAGGGATGTGCGCAAGCGTCCCAGGGAGGAACGGCTGTACACGAAGGAGGAGTTCCGGGGTGTCTTCCTCGACCTTTATGAGGACGGCTTCCTGAACATGCCCTGGAATAAGCTGTACCGCAGAGAGCTGATTCGGGAGGGCTTCCCCCACGACTTGAATCTGGGGGAAGATCTCCTGTTCAACCTGAGCTATATTCGGGAATGCGGGAAGATTTATGTCACCCAAGAGCTGTTCTGCAACTACATCCAGGAGGAGAAGAAGGACACGCTGTCCACAAGGCGCAGGCCGGATAAGCTGGAGATTGCGGCCAGGCTCTGCGAGCGGACGAAGGCATTCTACCGGGAGATGGCGGGGGAGGATGCCGACGTGAGCCGTATCCACGGGAAGTTTGTCCGGGAATTCCTGGATGAGGTGGAGGGGCTGGCCTTCGACGAGAGCCTGAGCAAGATGGAGCGGCTGGAGCTGATCCGCCAGTATTCCAGGGATCCCTACATGCAGAAGGTGAACCGGAATATCCGGATGAAGGGGCTGGACTACCGGATGATCAACCGGGCCTTCTCCAAAGGAGCTGTGTTCTGGGTGTATTTTCTGATCAATGTGCGCAAGGCCGTGGTGACCGTGGTGCGCATGATACGTGGCTAGCTGCGGCTGGCGCCTGGCAGGGGGAGGGGCGGGAGGCCCCGGAACCTGCGCAGGGCCAGGACAAGGAGGTGAGAAGGATGCAGGAGAGAGAAAGCCGCGGGCAGCAGGCGGCAGGACAGGAGCCGTTGGTCTCGGTGATCCTGCCGGTGTACGGGGTGGAGGCCTACCTGGAGCGGTGCGTAGACGGGGTGCTGGCCCAGACCTACCGGAACCTGGAGGTGATCCTGGTGGACGACGAGTCGCCTGACAGATGCCCGGCCATCTGCGATGCCTATGCGGCCGCAGACCCGCGGGTGCGGGTGATCCATCAGAAGAATGCGGGGCTTTCCGGGGCCAGGAACGCCGGAATCGACGCGGCCCGGGGGGAATACCTGGCCTTCATCGACTCAGACGACTATGTGACCCACGACTTTATCGCCAGGCTCTACCAGGCGCTGGAGGAGACGGGGAGCGACCTGGCCATGTGCAAGTGGAAGTATGTGAAGGGCGGCCCGGTGCCGGACGAGGAGCACGACACGGGAGCCGTGACTGCCTACAGCGGGCGGGAGATGATGGCAAACCTCTACATCCCGGATGGCGCCTACTATGTGGTGGCCTGGAACAAGCTGTATAAGCGGGAGCTTTTCCAGGGGCTTCGCTTCCCCCTGGGGCGCATCCATGAGGATGAAGCCACCACCTACCGGGTCTATGACCGGATTGGGAAGGCGGCGGTGGTGGACGCCTGCCTGTACGGCTATTTTGTGGGGAACGACAGCATCACCAGAGGAAAATTTTCCAGGAAACGCCTGGACTGGGCGTGGGCAGTGCGGGAGCGGCTCACATTCCTGGAGGAGCGGAAGGATAAGTATGCCCAGGTGCTGCCGGCGGCGTGGAAGGCGCTGGCGGACGGCTGCATCGCCCTGTACTTTAAATGTGTGCGGGAGCTGCCGGATTCTGGGGAGGAGCAGGAGCTTTTGCGGGGCTATGTGCGGGAGGCGCTGGAGAAGAGCCGGGCCTTCGGCGGGCTGTCCGCCCGGACGGCGGCAGGCTACCGGCTCTTCCTGGCCTGGCCGGGAATGTACCGGCGGCTTCTGGGCTATTGAGAGGGAAGGCATCTTCCCATCTGCCATTACCGGCGCAGGGAGTGCGCCACAAGGAGGGAGACATGAAGGCCAGCGTTGTGGTAGCGGTGTACAATGTGGAAAGCTATCTGAAGCAGTGCGTGGACAGCCTGCGGGGGCAGACGAAGCAGGATCTGGAGATCATCCTGGTGGACGACGGCTCCACGGACAGCTCCGGGGAGCTGTGTGACCGGTTTGCCCGGGAGGACAGCCGGATCCGGGTGGTGCACAAGGAGAACGGCGGCCTGACCTCCGCCTGGAAAGCAGGGGTGCATGCGTCCTCCGGCGAGTACGTGGGGTTCGTGGACAGCGACGACTGGGTGGACGCCGACATGTTTGAGCGGCTGTGCGCCTCCGCCCAGAAGTACCAGCCGGACATGGCCATCTGCGGGCTTGTCTACGAGTATGAGGATGGGGCGCGCCAGCGGAGCACAGAGACCTCCCGGCTGGACAGGGAATACTACAGCCGCCGGGAGATTGTGTCGGAATTGTACCCCAAGCTTCTGAATAACGGGAGCTTCTTCGGGCGCACCATCCAGGCCGCCAGGGTGACCAAGCTCTACCGCAGGCAGGTGCTGGAGAAAAATATGAAATTCTGCAGGGAGGAGATTGTGGTGGGGGAGGATCTGCAGCTGACCTTCGCCGTCCTCTGCGACGCAGAGAGCATCAGCTTCCTGCCGGACTACTATCCGTACCACTACCGCATCAACGCCGCCTCCCTCACCGGCAGCTACGACCCCGATTACCTGCGCAAGATCACGGCCACCAAGCGGCAGATTGCGTGGATCGCCAGGGTGAAGGACGTCTACGACTTTTCCGTGCAGATCGAGAACGACTTCCTGATCTTGTCCATCATGGATATCCGCAGCGCCATCGTGCGGGGCGGAGGAGGCGCGGGGGAGACGATACGGGAAATTCGCCGGATCTGTACGAACAAAGAGGTGCAGAAGACGCTGAAGGCTCACCGGATGCCGGACAAGCCCCTGTCCGTGCGGATCTACCTGCTGCTCATCCGGCTGCGGCTTTACCCGGTGTGCTATGTGCTGGGGAAATTATTTCTGAAATGAATATAGCCCTCCTCCCCCACGATCACTTTGGGGATCCGGCGCATCTCGGCGGCCACGTCGGTGAAGGAGCTCCAGTAGCTGCCCAGGATCTTGTCCGTGGCGGCCAGGCAGTACAGATCTACCATCGCATCCTGCATACCGGCCTCGCTGTCCCGCTTAAGCACCCGCTCCTCGTTGGAGAGGATGCGTCCGGGGAAAGCCTGGCGCAGGACGGCCTCCTCCGCCCGCTCGTCGGTGGCTAAGAAGAACTGCACCTGGGGATCGGCGGCGATCTCCGCCTCCATCGCCCGGATAAAGGCGTCTGTGCCGCTCTTGCCGATGGCGGAGACGTTGTCGGTGCGCCGGATATGCACGCCCACCATGTGGGAGGCAAAACGGCTGGTAAAGCCGTCGATCCTCTTCTGCACGGCAGCGGTGGGGACGAAGAGGTGGTAATCCTCTGTGGGATAGAACTGTTCCCATGTGAAGATATATACGGAGTCCGGCAGCGAGCGGAAGAAGGCATCGTTCAGCGTCACGCCGGTCTTGTTCTCTAAGATATCGCGGTTGTCAAGCCTGCGCCGGGCGGTGAGCTGCAGGAACAACTTCTCAGGGCTTCTCAGGGAATAGATATTGCTGAGGGAAAACTCCTCTGTAGGCTGGAACAGCTTCTCGAACGGGCAGTTCAGCTCCGGCGCGTTCAGCCAGAGCACCTTCAGGGGAACACCCTTCTTCTTCGCCAGTGTCCAGGCGGAATTAATCGATCGGATTCTATTGCATAAACCACCAGAAGGTTGTATGATAATCATAGTGTGTCTCCTTAATCGGCCGGGCTTGGACGCCCGGGTATCTTTTGACTCCAACGTCTAACTTAGAGTATAGCATATCAGCAGGAGAACAGAAAAGGGTTTTGGTGATTTCATTTTGAAGGTTTTACAGATCAATACCGTCTGCGGCGACGGAAGTGTGGGCAGAATTACGGCGGATCTTTGGCATATGCTCAAGGAGAACGGCCATGAGTGCCGCATCCTCTACGGGCGGAGGAAGGCGCCCCAGGATGTGGAGGCCGTGCGGATTGGCAGCGCCCCGGACATGGCGCGGCATGTGCTGGCCACCTTCTTCAAGGGGGAGCACGGCTTTGCCTCCGGGAAGATGACGGAGCGCATGCAGGCCTATATCAACGACTATCAGCCGGATATCATCCACCTCCACAATATCCATGGCTTTTACATGAATACGGAGTCCATGCTGAACTACCTGAAGGTGGCGGGGATCCCGGTGGTGTGGACGCTGCACGACTGCTGGAGCTTCACCGGCCACTGCGCCTATTTTGACTATGCGGGCTGCGGGAAGTGGCGGGAGGGCTGCGGGAAATGCCCCCAGCACCGGAGCGCGTACCCGTACGCGCTGTTCCGGGACAACTCCAGGCAGAATTACCTGCGCAAGGAGAAGGCGTTCACGAAGGTGCCTGGCCTGACGCTGGTGACGCCGTCCCAGTGGCTGGCGGGGCTGGTGCGGCAGTCTTTCCTGAAGGACTACCCGGTGGAGGTCATTCCCAACGGGGTGGATCAGGAGGTGTTCGCCCCCACGGAGGGGCGTTTTCGCAGGAAATATGACCTGCAGGACAAGAAGGTGGTCCTGGGGGTGGCCAATATATGGGAGAAGCGCAAGGGGCTGGAGTATTTTGTCCAGCTGGCGGATATGCTCCCGGACAGCTGCCAGGTGGTGCTGGTGGGCGTGTCCGAGCGGCAGCGCAGGAAGCTGCCGGAGAAGATCCTGGCGCTTCCGAGGACGGGGAAGATTTCGGAGCTGGCCCAGTGGTACACGCTGGCGGACGTCTATGTGAACCCCACGCTGGAGGACAATTTCCCCACGACGAACCTGGAGGCGCTCTCCTGCGGCACGCCGGTGGTGACCTTCGACACCGGGGGCAGCCCGGAATCCATCGACGCCAGCTGCGGCCTCGTCGTGCCCAAAGGGGATATGGGGAAATTGAAGGACGCCGTGCTGGAGGTGTGCGAAGGGCAGATCCTGCCGGCGGTGTGCCGGATGAAGGCGCGGCAGTACGATAAGAAAGAGCGGTTCCAGGAATATCTGGAGCTGTATGAGAGGATATTAAAGCATGAGTGACCGCCTGAAGGTGTCAGTGGTGACCACCACCTACAATGACTGCAGCCATCTGCGCAGGACGATGGAAGGCGTCCTGCGGCAGGACTACGGCAACCTGGAATATATCGTGGTGGACGGGGCGTCCAGCGACGGCACGAGGGAAGTGCTCCGGGAGATGGAGGAGCCCTTCGGGGGAAGGCTGCGCTGGATATCCGAGCCGGATCAGGGGATTTATGACGCCTTGAACAAGGGGATCCGCATGGCCCGGGGCGACATCATCGGCTGCTGCTTTGACTATTTTACTGTGCCCAGCGCCATCCGCAGGATGGCGGAGGCCATTGAGCGGGAGGGCACGGACGGCGTGCACGCGGATCTCGTCTACAAGGACGGGGACCGGGTGGTGCGCACCTGGCGGCAGGGCCAGGGCAAGATCCGCTTTGGCTGGATGCCGGGGCACCCGACGCTGTACCTGCGCCGGGAGGTGTACAGGAAGTACGGCCTTTACAAGACCGGCTACCGCTGCGCCGCTGACTATGAGTTTATGGTGAGGATACTGAAGGACGGCGATGTCCGTCTGTCCTATATCCCCGAGACGCTGATCGAGATGGACTACGGCGGGACAAGTACCGCCAGCCTGGGCGCGTACTGGGTCTCCCTAAAGGAGGGCCACCGGGGACTTCTGGAGAACCATGTGAGGGGGGCTTGGTTCACAGACGCCTGCCGCATTGCGCGGCTCGTCTGGCAATTTGTAAGAAAGTGAGGCTCTGCGCAGGAGGGAAGCAGAGACTGCGAGGAGACACCGAAGATGCTATTTTCCACAACTGTTTTTCTATTTGTATACCTGCCCCTGGTTCTGCTGATCTATTATAACCCGATTGTGAAATCCAGGGGATTCCGAAATATGTTCCTGCTGGCTGCCAGCATTTTTTTCTATGCCTGGGGAGAACCTGTGTATGTCCTGCTGATGATTCTGTCCATCTTTGCCAACTGGGGGCTGGGCCTTCTCGTGGACAGGAACCGGGAGCGCAAAGGGGCGGTGCGGGCGCTGCTGGTGTTCACCGCCGTCTACAACCTGGGCTTTCTGTTCGTATTCAAATATCTGAACTTTACAGTGAACAATCTGAATTACTTTCTCGGGCAGCCGCTGGAGGTTCCGCAGATCGCGCTGCCCATCGGTATTTCTTTCTATACATTCCAGGCGATGTCCTACGTGCTGGATGTGCACCGGGGACGGGGAGAGGCGCAGAAGAATCCGCTGAACGTGGGCCTGTACATCTCGCTTTTCCCGCAGCTGATCGCTGGGCCCATCGTGCGCTACGAGACGGTGGCCAGGCAGATACGGGAGCGCCGGGAGAATCTGCAGGATTTCTGCGACGGCATTTTCCGCTTTATCTGGGGCTTTGGCAAGAAAATCCTGCTGGCCAACAGCCTGGCGCTGGGGGCGGACGCCTGTTATGAGATGATCGGCAGGGGCGACCTGGCCTGGGCGACGGCCTGGCTGGGAGGCATCTACTACTCCCTGCAGATCCTCTTTGACTTCTCCGGCTACTCGGATATGGCCATCGGCCTGGGCAAGATGTTCGGCTTTCATTTTCTGGAAAATTTCAACTATCCCTATATATCGAAGAGCGTGTCGGAGTTCTGGAGGAGATGGCATATCTCCCTGGGCAGCTGGTTCCGGGATTATGTGTACTTCCCCATGGGCGGAAGCCGGGTGGAATCCAAGGGCAGGCTGGTGCTCAACCTGTTCGTCGTCTGGAGCCTGACCGGCATTTGGCACGGCGCCAACTGGACATTCATCCTCTGGGGGCTCATGTACTTTGTCCTCCTGACGCTGGAGAAGCTGACTGGGTTCGAGAGGAAGCTGGGGCCTTTGGCCCGGGTGTACACGCTGGCGCTGGTGTGCATCGGCTGGGTCATCTTCCGGGCGGACAATATTTTCATCGCGGGGCGCTTCGTGGGCAATATGCTGGGCATCGGGGCGGCCGGGGTGGTGGACGCCAGCTTCTGGCTGTACCTGCGGGAATACGGGGTGTACCTGATCGCAGCGGTGCTGGCCTGCGTGCCCTGGAAACAGCTGCTGGAAGAGAAGGGGCTGTGGAAGAAGGACGGCGTGCTGGATGTCCTGCGGGTGTGCGTGGCCTTCCTGGTCTTCGGCCTGGCAGTCATCTACATGGTGAAGGGCACCTACAACCCGTTTATCTACTTCAATTTTTGACAGAAGGCCGCAAATGAGGAAGGCAGCTGCAAATGTGGAAGGCAGCTGCGAATGCGTGGGAAAGCTGCGGATCGCAGCAAAAAATGGTGTGAGCTATGAGAAAATTTTGGAAATTCGACAAACAGCATATCGTGACAGCCCTGTTCCTTCTGCTCTTGTTCGTCAACATGGCGGGGCTTCTTGTGCCGCTGGCCGCCCGGCGGCTGGGGCTTACAGCTGCAGCCGGGGCGGAGGACGGGAGCGGGCAGGCACAGGAGGACGCAGCAGAGGACGGGAGCGCACAGGAGCCGGAGGACGCAGCAGAGGACGGGAGCGCGCAGGCGCAGGAGGACGCAGCAGAGGACGGGAGCGCACAGGAGGCGGACGGCGCAGAGGTGGAGCCGGACGGCACCGTGCACACCCATGTGGAGCCGGTGAACCTGGAGGAGGCTTATCCTTTTCCGGAGGAAGAGGAAGGGGAGGAGCCGGGCTTCTATGAGCGGCTGACGGCGCTGAACGGACAGCTTCTCTCCTATGTGTCTGCGGTGGAGACCTACTGCAATGAGAACGTGCCTGGGCGGACGGCGGCCATCGAGGCCTACATCGGCGTGCAGAAGCTGCTGGGAAGCCGTATCATCGACGGGGACGACGTAGTGATCAAGATGGACAACGGCCTCCTGACCTTCACCAGGGACGAGCTGTCCGAGGAAGATTTGCGCATCTGTACAGAGAACCTGGCGGATTTCTGCCGCTTCGCGCAGGAGGAGGGGGCGGATTTCCTCTATGTGCAGACGCCCAGCAAGGTCAACAAATACGACAACCAGCTGCCGGAGGGGTACCAGGATTTCATGAACCCCAACGCGGACCGGCTGATGGCCGGGCTGGAGGAGGCCGGGGTGCCCACGCTGGACCTGCGGGATGAGATCGTGGAGGACCTGGATTTTGACAGCGCGTTCTACGCCTCCGACCACCACTGGAAGCCCTCCACCGGCCTGTGGGCGGCGGGGGAGATCCTGGCGCGGCTGAACGCAGACTACGGCGCGGGCTTTGACCTGGAGTGGGTGGATCCTGCGCGTTACCATACCGAAGTGATCGAGGACATCTTCCTGGGGGCCCTGGGCAAGAAGACGGGGCTGGGCTATGTGCCGCTGGATGACATGGAGCTGGTGCTGCCGGACTATGAGACGGAATTTTCCATGGAGATCACCGCCACCGGCGACGTGTACAGCGGGGATTTTGCCCAGGCCTTCCTGGATGAAAGCCAGCTGGAGCGGGGAGACTATTACACGAAAAACCCTTACGCCGCCTATTTCCGGGACGACCAGGCCCTGGTGGAGGTGGAGAATGCCCTGGTGGACAATGGGAAGCGGGTGCTCCTGCTGAAGGATTCCTTCGGCCTTTCCACCGCGCCCTACATGGCCACGGCGGCGGAACACCTGTCGGTCATCGACCTGCGCCATTTCCGGGGAAGCCTCCAGGAGTATGTGAAGGAGACACAGCCGGATATGGTGGTGGTGATGTACAACCCGCAGGCGATCGCGGCTCCCGAGGGGTACCACGCAGACCTCTTTGATTTCCGCTGACCTTGCAAAAAACGGCAGGAAATGGTACTATAAGACATACTAGAGAAGTAAGGGTAGAGAAGTAAGGGGAATTTTATGAAGAGGATTGTAATTATTCCCGCATACAACGAAATCGAGAGTATTGTCAGCACGGTGGAGGATATCCGGGACAACGCGCCGGGCTTCGACTATGTGATCATCAACGACTGCAGCCAGGACGGGACGATGCGCTTCTGTACCCAGAGGGGCATGAATATCATCAACCTCCCGGTGAACCTGGGCATTGGCGGCGCGGTGCAGACCGGCTATCTCTATGCCTGGCGCAACGGCTACGACGTGGCGGTGCAGTTTGACGGGGACGGGCAGCACGACGCCAAGTACCTGAATGCCATGGCGGATTACCTGGAGGCCAACGAGGCCGACATGGTCATCGGCTCCCGCTTTATCAATAAGGAAGGGTTCCAGTCCTCCGGCCTGCGGCGGTTCGGCATCCGCTATTTCAGCCTGCTGATCCGTTTCCTCACCGGCAAGACTGTGCTGGATCCCACCTCAGGGATGCGTATGGTGAACCGGGATGTGATGAAGATTTACTCGGAGGATTACCCGGTGGACTACCCGGAGCCGGAGAGCGTGGTGACCATCCTCAACATGGGCAAGAAGGTGCTGGAGGTGCCGGTGATCATGCGGGAGAGGCAGGGAGGCGTCTCCTCGATCTCCGCAGGCCGGTCCGTCTACTACATGGTGAAGGTGACGCTGGCGATCCTGATGGAGCGCATGCGCAAGCGAAGGGAGAGAGGCTTATGATGACGGTGAAGCTTCAGGTCACGATCCTGCTGGCACTGGCGGTATCCCTGGCAGCCATTGTGAACATGATCCGGCGCAAGAGCCTGGAGCTGAAATACGCCCTGTCCTGGCTCTTCGTCTGCTTCGCCCTGGCGGTGTTCGCGGCGTTCCCGCGGACGATGGTGGCCACTGCCCGTTTCCTGGGCATCGACGCGCCGGTAAACATGATTTTTTTCCTAGGATTTTGTTTTTCCCTGCTTATTATCTATACATTGACGGTGTCCCTGTCTAGGATGTCTATCAAGATGCGCAGGCTGACGCAGATCATCGCCCTCAATGAGGACCGGATCAAGCACATGGAGCAGCAGCTTGCACAGCTGAAGGAGGAGAGAGAGCATGAAGAAGCTGATAGTGACCGGCTGCAACGGCCAGCTGGGGAGAGCGATCAACCGGGTATTTGAGGGAAGCCGGGAATATGAACTGGTAAATACCGACGTGGGAGAGCTGGACATCACCAACGTGGATGAGGTGCTGCGCCTGGCGTGGGAGGTCAAGCCCTGGGCCATCATCAACTGCGCCGCCCACACAGCGGTGGATCTGTGCGAGACGGACGTGGACAACGCCTACCGCATCAACGCCATCGGCCCTCGGAACTTGAGCGTGGCAGCCCAGGAGGTGGGGGCGAAGCTGGTACAGGTATCCACGGACTATGTGTTCGCGGGGGACGGCACCAGGCCCTACACGGAGTTTGACAAGACAGGCCCCAAGAGCATGTACGGGGCGACGAAGCTGGCCGGGGAGGAATTCGTGAAGGAATTCTCGGACCGCCACTTTATCATCCGCACCGCTTGGCTGTACGGGGATGGGAAAAATTTCGCCCGCACGATGCTGCGCCTGTCAGAGACCCATGACAAGGTGCGGGTGGTCAACGACCAGATCGGCAGCCCCACCAGCGCCATGGAGCTGGCGAAGATGATTGCGTACCTTCTGCCCACGGACAATTATGGGCTGTTCCACGGCACCTGCGAGGGCATCTGCAGCTGGGCGGATTTCGCCCGGGAGGTGTTCCGCCTGGCGGGCAAGAAGACCGAGGTGGAGGGCATCAGCACGGAGGAATACGGGAAGGACTGCCCGACGGCGGCGCCCCGGCCGGCTTATTCCGTACTGGACAACTATATGCTGCGGCTGACCACGGACTATACGTTCGCCTCCTGGGAGGAAGCGATCGCAGACTATATGAGAGAGTCCGGCTTCTGAGGCGGTTTGGAAGGAATTCCCGCCAGAGCCTTCCGGGACAGCTGAGCCATCCGGATACGGGAGGCAAGAGGCGGCGGTACGGCCGCAGGCGGGATTGCATAGGACAAGGAGGAATGGGAAGATGGGGGCAAGACAGGATATCCTGTACATGGTGATTCCCTGCTATAACGAGGAGGAGGTCCTGCCGGAGACGTCCAGGCAGCTGAAGCAGGTGATGTACGGCCTGATCGAGAAGGGCAAGATTTCCCCGAAGAGCCGGGTGATGTTTGTGAATGACGGCTCCAAGGACCGGACATGGCCGATCATCCGGGAACTCCATCAGGAGGATCCGCTGTTTGTGGGGCTGTGCCTGTCCAGGAACAAGGGGCATCAGAACGCCCTGCTGGCGGGCCTGATGACTGCCAAGGAGCACGCGGATGTGACCATCTCCATGGATGCCGACCTGCAGGACGATGTGGGCGTCATCGAGAAATTTATGGACAAATACTACGAGGGCTGCGATATCGTGTACGGCGTGCGCAGCTCCAGGAAGAAGGATACCTTCTTCAAGAAGTTTACGGCCCAGGGCTTCTATAAGCTGATGATGGCCATGGGCGTGGACATCGTCTACAACCATGCGGACTGCCGCCTGATGAGTAAGAGGAGCCTCTACGACCTGGAGAAGTTCAAGGAGGTCAACCTGTTCCTGCGGGGCATCGTGCCCCTCATCGGCTACGACTCGGCGGTGGTCACCTATGAGAGGAACGAGCGGTTCGCCGGGGAGTCCAAGTATCCGCTGAAGAAGATGCTGGCCTTTGCCATGGATGGGATCACCTCTTTTAGCATCAAGCCGATCCGCATGATCTGCACGCTGGGCGTACTGATTTTTGCGGGGAGCATCCTTATGCTGATCTACTCGGTCGTTCAGCATTTCATGGGCAACACGATCAGCGGGTGGACGTCCACCATGGTATCCATCTGGGCCATCGGCGGGCTCCAGATACTGGCCATCGGCGTCATCGGGGAGTACATCGGCAAGATTTATATGGAGGCCAAGGCAAGGCCGAAGTTTATCATCCGGGAGTATCTCGGGGATGAGGAGGCCGCTGGGGGCGAATCCCCTGCGGGGACAACTGGAGTGACGAATGATAGATAGGTTTTTCCGGTATTTTCTGGATTTGAAATGGAATCGAGGGGGCGTGGCAGTCTCTTTTCTGGACATCCTGATGCTGGCGGCCATGACCGGCGCCGCCGGGGTGATCCGGCTGGTGCTCATGGGAGGCTTCACCGGCTGGTATGGGCTGGCGGATTTCGGGATTGCCCTGGCTGCGGGGCTGTGCGTGCTGCGGCTGGGGAGAGAGGCCGGGGGGAAGCCGCCTGTGACGGCGGCGCTCGTCTGCTACGGCGTCTTCCTGATCATGCCTACCCTGACGGTGCTTAGCTCCTACTGGCAGAAGCCGGAGGGCATCTATGCCCTGGCCTGCTTTGGCGGCGTCCTGGCCGTTTTGGCGGGTAAGCCGCTGGCGGGGGCGCTCCTCTACGGGCTGGGTCTTGTGCTGAATCTGCAGGCAGTGTTCCTTCTGCCTGTTTTTGTGCTGTTCTGGGCGGCGGGGACACTGCCGGGGAGCGGCCTTCTTCTCTCTGTGGCGGCGGGAGCTGTCCGGCTGCTGCTGGGGGTGGATGCACAGCGCCTCCTGTTCGGCTATGGGAACGAGGCGGCGGCGCCCAAGGTGCTGGAGGGCATCGCCGGCGCGGCGGATATGGCCCAGGCGCTGGGGCAGACGGACACCTTGACGGCTGCGGGAAGGCAGTTCCTGGACGGAGGCGCAGGGACGCTGTCCGGGCTGACCGGGAATGTCCTGCCCGGCGCTGCTGGAGATGCCCTGTCCGGCGCTGCGGAAGCGGTGCAGGAAGGGGCCGCAAGGGGTGTGCAGCTGCTCTCGGATACCTGGTGCAACGTCTACCAGCTGCTGGGTGTGACGGATTTTACGGTGGAGTACTACTGGGGCGGGCTGTGCCTGACGGCGGCGCTGGTGCTGGGCTGCCTCTACGCGGCGGTGTACCGGGGAAGGGCGCGGCGGTTCCGGGATCCGGCGTATGTGGCGGAGCTGGGCCTGTTCTTCTGTATGCTTGTGCCGTATTTCGCCCCGCACATGAATGCCAGGAGCGGCCTGCTGGCGGATCTGTTCGCCGTCCTCTTAGTGTTCTTCTGCAAGAGGAAATTTTATTTTGCCCTGGGCCAGCTGGTGCTGTCCTTCTCCATGTATCAAGTGTGCCTGACGGGGATTGCGCGTTTCCCCCTGGGCTTCTATGCCCTGGGCCAGCTGGCGCTTCTTCTGCTGGCGGCTCGGGATCTGTTCCTGTGCTCCTGGGAGACGGAGGAGGCAGGGCAGGGACGGAAGGAAGCTGGCTTGCCGGGCGAGCATCCAGGAGAGGGGCTGCTGGAGGAGCGCCCGGAAGGTGGGCTGCCGGGTGAGCCTGGCTTTCGTCCGGTGCTGTACCGGAGCTTCCGGCTGGGACGGCTGGAGCTGTCCCTGGCGCAGCTTGGATTCCTGGCGCTGGCCACAGCGCTGGGCATCGGGATGCGGGCGGCCTTCCTGCCCTATGTGTCCCAGGATTACACAGGGTACTGGGAGCTGTGGTTCGCCGAGATTGACAAGTACGGCGGGATGCGGGCGCTGGCCTACGACTGGTACGACTACGCGCCGCTGTTCATGTATTTCCTGGTGTTTGTGGAGGGGCTTCCCTTCGATCCCATGCTTACCTACAAGCTGTGCATGAGCGTGCTGGACGTGGCGGCGGCTGTCATGGCCGGGAAGCTGGTGTATGAGCTGACTGGCTCCCGGAACCGGGGCTTTTTCGCCTACGGCTTTGTCTTCGTCCTGCCCACGGTGGCGGCCAACAGCGCCCTGTGGTGCCAGTGCGATGTGACTTACACGCTGCTGCTCTTGTGCTGCCTGTATTATTTTCTCAAGGAGAAGCCGCTGCGGGCGATGATTTTCTACAGCCTGGCCTTCGCCCTGAAGCTGCAGACGCTGTTCGTGTTCCCGGTGCTGGTGATCCTGTGGGTGCACAAAAAGGTGCGGGTGGAGCATTTCTTCCTCCTGCCTCTGGCCTATGTGCTCAGCCTGATCCCGGCCTGGCTGGCGGGGCGGCCCTTCGGGGAGCTGCTGCTGGTCTATCTGAACCAGGGCTACACCGATACGTGGGCGCTGACCTTGAGCTGGCCAAACATCTATGAGATCATCACGCCGGAGGCGCTGCTGGTCACCTACTCCACCCTGGGGAAATGCCTGATTATCGGTATCCTCATCTGTGTGATGTACTATATGGCCAAGAAGCCTTACCGGCTGACAGGGGGCTTCCTCCTGCAGATGTTCCTCTTCTTCGGGATGCTGACGGTCTATTTCCTGCCGTTCATGCATGAGCGCTACGGCTACATCGTGGATATCCTGGCGGTGGTCTATGCCCTGGCGGCGCCGCGCCGCTTTTATCTGCCAGTGCTCCATGTGCTGATCTCCTATGTGTCGTACACCCTGTTCCTGACGAAGGGGGAGGCGGTGCCGATGATCGTCTACGCCTTCCTGCTGCTGGCGCTTCTGTGTGCGGTGGGCAGGGATGTGTATCTCCATATGGACGGAAAGGACGGTAAGCTATGGGACAGAGCCAGAGCGGGACAGACAAGCTGAATTTTATAGACGGCCTGAAGGGCACAGGAGCACTCATCGTGTACCTGTGCCACTTTGCGTATGCGTTCTACTATTCCCTGTACTCCCTGGACAGCGCTTCCCTGCACACGGCCTCGGGGATAGAGATCGCCGTGGGGAAAAGCCCGCTGAACATCCTCTACAATGGAAACTTTGCCGTGCACCTCTTTTTCGCGGCCAGCGGCTTCGTGCTGTGCATCCGTTATTTCCAGACCTACGACAGGAAGCGGCTGGCTAAGAGCGCTGCCAAGAGGTATTTCCGCCTGGCGCTGCCCATCCTGCTGGTGAGTACGGTGATCTTTTTCCTGATGATCGGGGGATTCTATAGGAACACGGAGGCGGCAGCGCTGGCGGGCTCCCAA
Source organism: uncultured Lachnospiraceae bacterium (assembly GCA_944381745.1). GTDB lineage: Bacteria > Bacillota > Clostridia > Lachnospirales > Lachnospiraceae > JAGTTR01. The sequence continues at coordinate 60,700 of CALWMI010000063.1, forward strand.
GACTGGTTCGCAGGGTTCAACAATTTTGAGCCGGGCTACAGCCACGCCCTGCGGGAAGCCCTGCTGGGCTGTTTCCTCTTCGGGCACAATTATTTCAACGGCGTGCTCTGGACGGTGAAGTACCTGTTCCTGGGGGCGTTGCTGGTGTACGCCGTGGCGGCCCTGGCCGGAAGATGGCGGTACCGGTATGCGTTATATGCGGTGATTTTGCTGGCCCTGCTCCTGACGGACTATGCCGGGATGTTTGCCGGATACTGGCTGTGTGACCTGTACTGTACCCAGCCGCGGCTTGTGGAGCGGGTGCGCTCCCTGCCCGGGCTTGGCCTGCTGGCCTTCGCGGCTGGCGTCTATTTCGGCTCCTACCCTTCCGTGGGGACGCGGCTATCGGGCAGCATTTACGCCTGGCTCCCGGAAGGGCTGTCTGTGACGTACCACTTCGCCGGGGCGGTGCTGATTGTGGCCGGGGTGGTGGGGAGCGGCGCCTTAAGCCGCCTGTTCTCCTGCCGGTTGCTGGCAGGGCTTGGGAGGATCTCTTTCTCCTGGTACCTGCTGCATTTCCCGGTGATCGCCACCTTCTCCAGCGCCTTCCTGCTGGCGCTGTACGGGCAGCTGAATTACCATTTGCTGATGGGGCTCAACCTTGTGCTGACCACGGCCATTGTCTGGGCGCTGTCCACGCTGATGACCAGATATGTGGAGGAGCCGTACAACCGCTTCCTGGCCCGGTGGTGAGCGGCGGGGGTACCGCAGGCATGCAGGCTGCCGAAGGCGTTGAGGAAGAAGAAAAGGAGGGCGCGCATGGGACAGGGAAAACGGATTCTGTGGATTGACGCGGTGAAGATTGCGGCGCTGCTGATTGTGCTCTGCAACCACGCAGGGCTCTCCCTTGGCTGGGGCACCTACTTCGGGGGCATGTTCTATGTGGCAGTGTTCTTCGTGCTGTCCGGCTGCACCTACCGCTGCGAGGCGGAAAAGCCGCTGCGGGCGGTGATCGGAAAACGCGCCCGGAGGCTGCTGCTTCCCTATTTTGGCTTTAACGCCTTCCTGCTGCTGTTCTTCGGGGGCAAGGCGGCCCTGACGGGACAGGCGTTCCCCTGGGGGCGGGAGCTCCTGGGGATCCTGTATTCCAGGAGCTATCTGTACGCGGACGGACAGGAAGGCCTGATGGGGGGCATCCTCAACGGCCCCACCTGGTTCCTGACCGGCCTTTTCACGGCTCTGACGGGCTATGAGATTGCCGTGCGGCTGGCGGCTGGGAGGAGGCGTGTGCTGCTGGGTATTCTCTTGGGCTGCATCGCTCTGGCCCTGGCGCTGCAGCGCCTGCCGGTGCTGCTGCCCTGGAGCCTGGATACGATGTTCCTCCACATGGCGCTCATCGGCCTGGGAAATTTCCTGGGGCAGGGAGGCATGGAAAAGCGGTATGGCTGGGGCGGCTTTCTGGCGGTGGCTGCGGTATTCGTGCTGAGCGCCCTGGGCGCTGGGACGGGCAATCTGTCTGTGCGGGATTACGGCACACATCCGCTGCTGTACGTGATCGCTGCTGCGGCGGGTTCGGCAGCGGTGATGCTGGCCTTTCAGTGGCTGGAGCGGCATTTACAGCCGCTGGTGGGGGCGATGGCTGCGCTTGGCAGGCACACGGTGAGCATTCTCTGCCTGCACCTCTTCGTCTTTATGTTTGTGGAGGGCGGGATGGCCGTGCTGGGCCTGGGGGCAGAGACGCTTCCAGTGAAAATCGCCAAGGTGTGCGCCGGGTACCTGCCGGGGGCCGCCGTCCTCCTGTGGGAGCGGATAAGGGACGGGCACAGGGGATAGGCCTAAGCGGAGAGTAAGAAATGGAAGGAGGCGAGAGGGCGTGGAGGCAGAAAAGGAGAACCGTATAGAGGCGATAGGTGCAGCGGAGCACGAAGCGCTAGCGGCGGAGGAAGACGCGCGGGAGAACACCAGCTGTGCGGCGGAGGAAGACGCGTGGGAAGACACCGGCAGCGCAGAGGATGCGGGCGTGCGGAAGGGCACCAGCTGTGCTGCGGAGGAAGACGCGCGGGAGAGTACCAGCTGCGCGGCGGACGCGGGCGTGCGGAAGGGCACCAGCAGTGCAGAGGGCGTGCGGGAGATCGCAGGTATGCAGGAGAGCGCGCTGGGCGCAGGGCAGTGGGAGCTGCCTGTGGGGCGGCAGACCCAGCGTTTCCTGCTGTTTGTGCTGTTCGCGGCGCTGCTGCTGTGGTGGATCCCCTACACGACCAAGGGGATCGACGTGCGCGACACCGCCTCCTATTTGACGAAGTACCGCTACATTTTTGACCGGGGGATACAGGTCAACGAGCTGTACTATTTCCTGGGGGAGCTGGCGGGGGGCATCCTCTATGCCCTCGCCCCGGCGCGGAAGGTACTGATCCTCAACCTGGCAAGCGGCATCCTGTATGTGGCTTCGGCGCTGCTCCTCTACCATCTCCTGAAGAAGGAGATGCCCAAGCTGGCGGCGGCGGCCTGCGTCCTGGTGGGAACCTTCTACGGGATTCCCTGGGTGCGGACGCTGAACTGGAACGCCTGGACCTCCCTTCTCCTGGCGCTGGGGCTTGTGCTTCTGCTGGGCGGGCTTTCGCGGGACAGCCGCCGGATGCTGGCGGCCAGCGGCTTTGTGCTGGGCATCAACACCTATTTCCGCATGCCGAACGCCCTGTTCCTGGCATTGATCGCCGTGATTTTCTGGAAATATGTGCTGGAGACACGCAGCTGGAAGGGGGCGGTAAAGAAGTGCCTGCCCTTCTTCTTTGGCGCGGTGGCTGCTGCGGCGGCAGGGCTTCTCCTGGCGCTGCTGGTGCTGGGGCCGTCCAAGGTGGTGCATGACCTGGCTGTGCTGTTCTCCGTGGGGGCAGGGGCCAACGAGGGCAACACCCACAGCGTGACCACAGGCATCTACCTGTTCCTGCTGGGCATGCGGGACGGTGCGCTGGCCTGGCTGAAATACGTGCTGCCCGCTGCTGTCCTCTACCTGTGCGGCGAGGGAATTCTCGGCCTGGCGGGCCGCCGGAGGCGCGGGCAGGAGAGAGAAGGGCGCGGCGTAGGGCCTTGGCAGATACTGTGGGCCGCCGGGGCTGCTGTGTTTGCGGTGCTGGGCGCGGCAGGGGATGTTCTCACCGCCCATGAGCTGGCGGCGTCAGGGGCGATTTTTGCCGGGACGTTCGGGGCGCTGTGGTATGGCCTGAGGAGGAGAGAGCTGGCCTACTCCTGCCTGTGCGCGTCCACGGTGGTGATCATGGGATTCCTGACCATCGGCACGGACACGGGGGTGAATTATTACCGGGTGTTCCTGGGGCTTCCCATCGCCCTGCTGGTGAGCCTCTGCCTGCGCTTGGGGCAGGAGGTGCAAGGAGCGGGCCGAGGCGCCGGGGGGCTGGAACAGGAGGCGCCAGGAATGGGACAAGCTGCCGGAGGGCTGGAGCAGGAGGCGCCAGGAATGGGACAAGCTGCCGGAGGGATGGAGCAGGAGGCAGGCAGAGGAGGCCCAGCGCTGGAGGCGGCAGCAGGAAGGCAGGTCCTTGGCCGCCTGGGCGTTTTCCTGGCGGCCTGTATCCTGGCCTTCACCGGGGCTGCGGGGCTGCGCTACGCCCTGACCCATGTGTACCACGACGCGCCCAACCGGGAGCTTACGCAGGAGATCGGCCATCCGCTGTACGAGGGCATCTATACATCCGAGGAGCGGGCCCAGTCGCTGGACAAGCTGATGGAGGTGCTAAAGCCCTATGAAGAGGAGAAGCTGCTGCAGATCGGCTGCTTTAATATCGGCTGTGTGCTGACTGATATGGAGCCGTTCTACAACAGCTCCTGGCCGGATTTGGAATACCTGCCGATGGAGGAGTTTGAAGGGCAGCTGGCCAGGGCGGTGGAGGAAGAGGAATTGCCGGTGCTGCTGCTGGGCACGGCAGAGGAATCGGGCATGAACTGGAGCCCGTCCAAGTACCAGATGATCCAGCAGCTGGGGGAGAGCAGCCTGTACCGGCTGCTGTATGTGGATCCGCTGTATACGATTTATGTGCCTGCAAGATAATTTGCCCTGCCTGGGCGCTGCCCGGGCAAGGCGAGGAAAACAGGAGGCAGATGACAGAGGGACGGGAAGAGGTACGAGAAGAGAGACCGGCAGGAGAAGGCAGAACGGGGAGCCAGACGGAGACGCCGGCAGGAGAAGATAGAGAGAGGCCAGGCGGAGACGCCGGCAGGAGAAGGAGGAAGCCAGAGATGCCATGCAGATACCGGGAGATGGGGGAGCGGGAAATCCCCCAGGTGCTGGAGTATTTTGAACAGCGCCCGCTGCTGTGCCTGTACAGCTATATTGACCTGAAGAAATTTGGCCTGTCCAACCCCCATTTCCGGGTGTATGTCCACCAGGAGGCCGGGCGGGACGGCGGGCAGGAGATCAAGGGCGTGCTCACCCGGTATTACGGGGGAGTGAACGCCTTCTGCGGTGGAGAGAGGCCGGATGAGGATGCAGAGGCGATGGCGGAGATGGTCAGGGCGTGGAAACCGGACATGCTCAACGGCCCTGGGGCGCTGGTGCAGGCGCTCGCCGGAATGCTGGGGGACTGCTATGCGCCAGAGTACGGCTATGTGACGGGCATCCTGGACTTGCACGCCTACGATGGACGGGATACCTCCTGCCCGGAGGCGGAGGAGGCGGCAGAGGAGGAGCTTATGGAGGTGGCCAGGCTCATCTGCACGGACGACGGCCTGGGAGGGCAGTATACCCCAGAGGGGTTGTGCGCACAGCTGCTGGAGCGCCGGAGAGAAGGTTTCGGCAGGAATTATGTCATCCGCAGGGAGGGCCGCATTGTCTGTCATGGGGGAACCTACGCGGAGGTGCCTGGCCTGGCAGTGGTCAGCGGCATCATCACAGACGAAAAATACCGTGGACAAAAATTGGCATATAAGGTAGTATCTAAGTTGAACCATGACCTGATGCAGGAGGGGATGCGCCCCTGCCTGTTCTATTTCAGGGAGAGCGCGGTGAAGCTGTACGGGAACTTGGGGTTCCCGGTGGGCGAGAGCTGGGGAAAGCTTGTGAGGAGAAGAGACGCCGGAGGCTGCTGAGGCCAGAGGACGGCCATGGAGCGAGGGAAGGTCTGTAAGGAGGAAATAGGCTTATGTATTATGTAAATGAGCATATCAAGAACTGCGTCCGCATCTTTCCGGAGGAGGGCAGATATGCCTGCCTGCGGCTGGACATGAACGAGAACCCGGAGGGGCTCCCGGAGGATTTCGTGGAGGAAGTGAAGAAGGAGATCACACCGGCATTTCTCGCCACCTACCCGGAGCCGGGGCGGTTCCTGGACAAATACGCCAGATATCTGGGCGTGCGCCGGGAGAATCTGTGCGTGACCAACGGTTCGGACATGGCGATCCGCTATATTATGGAAACCTTTGCCGCCCCGGGCTCCAAGGTGGTGACGGTGGCGCCCTCCTTTGAGATGTACGGGGTCAACTGCCATATGCTGGGGCTGCGCCATGCGGCGGTGAGTTACGACCAGAACCTGAAAATTCACGTGCAGGATATTCTGGACGCCGTGGATGAGGAGACCGATATCGTTGTGCTGTTAAACCCCAACAACCCCGTGGGCGACGTGTACAGCGAGGAGGAGGCCCGGGCGGTGATCGAGAAGGCTGCCGCCTGCCAAGCGGTGGTGGTGATCGACGAGGCGTACCACTACTTTTACCCCAAGACCTTCCTGCCGCTGCTGGAAGCGTATGACAATGTGATCCTCCTCAGGACCTTTTCCAAGCTGTGTTCGATAGCCGGGCTGCGGCTGGGCGTCGTGGTGTCTGCCCCGGAGATCATCGGCTATCTGTGGAAGGCAAGGCCAAGCTTTGACACCAA
>CALWMI010000064.1 GCA_944381745.1 uncultured Lachnospiraceae bacterium
CCTAAGAATTTTGCCGGGTTTCCAGGCAGACGAAGGAGGCGTACTGGATGTACGCTGACTGAGGATAACGCAGAAAACCGGCAAAATTACAGGGCTGAGGCGTATTGCCCCTTGTACACCGACGCTAAATTTGCTGCTGGGGCCGCGGGATCCGTCTGGCCTCAGCACAGTCATGTAAGGAGTCGCTATGAGTTTTGAGATGATGCTGGTGCAGCTTGCCCAGGGAATGGTGAAGACCCTCGGTATTTTTGTGTGGACGCTGGTGATCTCCCTCCCGCTGGGGCTGGTGGTGGCCTTCGGGAGAATGTCCAAGAACCCCGTGCTGCGCACGGTGATAAAACTGTATATTTCCATCATGCGGGGGACGCCCCTGATGCTGCAGCTGCTCGTGGTTTTCTACGGGCCGTATTATCTCTTTGGCCTGCAGATCGGCGGTTCCTACCGGTTTATCGCGATCCTGATCGGGTTCGGGATCAACTATGCGGCATATTTTGCGGAGATCTACCGCTCCGGCATAGAGTCCATGCCGCTGGGACAGTATGAGGCGGCCAGGATTCTTGGGTATTCCAAGTCGCAGACCTTTTTCCGGATTATCCTGCCGCAGGTCATCAAGCGGATCCTGCCCTCCGTGACCAACGAGGTGATCACGCTGGTGAAGGATACCTCCCTTGCATTTTCCCTTGTGTATATGGAGATGTTCTCCATCGCCAAACAGATTGCGGCGGCCAACACGACGATGATGCCCTTCGTGATTGCAGGAGCGTTCTACTACATATTCAACCTTCTGGTCGCGATGGTTATGGAGTGGTTTGAGAAAAAGCTGAGCTATTACCGCTAGGAGGTGCCGCAGATGAAGCTGTTGGAAATGAATCATGTGAGAAAAGCTTTTGACGGGACGGAAGTCCTGAAGGATATATCCCTGTCGGTGAGCGAAGGGGAGGTGGTGTCCATCATCGGCCCCTCCGGCTCAGGGAAGTCCACGCTGCTGCGGTGCGCGACGCTGCTGGAGACGATGGACGGCGGGGAGCTGTCCTATATGGGCGAGCGGGCCGCGTGGAACGACGCCTCTGGCAGGACGGTGTACGACAAGCCGGCCAAGCTGAAGCATATCCGGAGTTACTACAGCCTGGTGTTCCAGAATTTCAACTTGTTCCCCCACTACAGCGTGCTGAAGAATATCACAGACGCCCCCCTCACCGTGCAGAAGCGGGAGAAGGAGGAGGTGTACCGGGAAGCCAGGGAGCTGCTTCGGAAGATGGGGCTGGAGAACCGGGAGAATGCCTATCCCTGTGAGCTGTCCGGCGGGCAGCAGCAGCGGGTGTCCATTGCCAGGGCGCTGGCGATGAACCCGAAGATCCTGTTTTTTGACGAGCCCACCTCGGCCCTGGATCCGGAGCTGACGCTGGAGATCCTGAAGGTTATCCGGGAGCTGGCCAGGGAGAAAATGACCATGGTGATCGTCACCCACGAGATGAATTTTGCTCGGGAGGTGTCCAACCGGATGATTTTCATGGACAAGGGCGTGATTGTGGAGGAGACGAGCCCGGAGGAGATGTTCCGCTCCACCAATGAGAGGACGCGGGAGTTCCTGGGAAGATACCACGACCTGGGATGAGCGGCGCTAGAAGCATAAAATAGAAACGCATGATAGGAAAACAGCACTGGAAGCTTTATCCCAGTGCTGCTTTTTTTGTGAGCCCGGAAGGCAGCCGCCGCGCCTGCCGGGCGAAGAAAATCCCCTTAGGTACAGCCGGATATTTACCGGAAACTTAGCTGGGCTGCGATGCGATCGCCGCAGACGGGCGGTTCAGGATATCCATGAATTCCTCCCCGGTGATGGTCTCGTGCTCGTACAGATATTTGGAAATCTCGTGGAGCTTGCCCATATTTTCCTGCAGGATGGACAGGGCCTTCTGATGCTGCGCCTTGACCATGCCCACCACCTTCTGGTCGATGACTGCGGCAGTCTCGGCGGAGCAGGCGAGGGAAGCATCCCCGCCCAGGTACTGGTTGCTGACCGTCTCCAGGGCGACCATGTCAAAGTCCTCGCTCATGCCGTAGCGGGTGATCATGGCCCGGGCAAGCTTGGTGGCCTGCTCGATATCGTTGGAGGCCCCGGTGGTGACGGAGTGGAAGATCAGCTCCTCTGCGGCCCGGCCGCCTGTGAGGGTGGCGATCTTGTTTTCCAGCTCCTCCTTGCTCATCAGGTTCTGCTCCTGGGACTCCACCTGCATGGTGTAGCCCAGAGCCCCGGAGGTTCTGGGGATGATGGTAATCTTGGTGACCGGGGCGGAGTGGCTCTGCATAGCGGCCACCAGGGCGTGGCCCACCTCGTGGTAGGAGACGATCAGCTTCTCCTTGTCGGAGAGCACTTTGTTCTTCTTCTGGTAGCCGGCGATGACCACCTCCACGCTCTCCTCCAGATCCTCCTGGGTCACAAATTTTCTGCCGTCCCGCACGGCGCGCAGGGCTCCTTCATTGACAATGTTGGCCAGTTCCGCGCCGGAGGCGCCGGCGGCCATCCGGGCGATGGCGTTGAAGTCGATGGAGTCGCTGATTTTCACTTTCTTGGCGTGGACTTTCAGGATGTCCTCCCGGCCTTTTAAATCCGGAAGCTCCACCGGTACCCGGCGGTCAAAGCGGCCGGGGCGCAGGAGGGCGGGATCCAGGGAGTCTGGCCGGTTGGTGGCGGCCAGGATGATCACACCCTTGCGGCCGTCGAAGCCGTCCATCTCGGTAAGGAGCTGGTTCAGCGTCTGCTCCCGCTCGTCGTTGCCGCCCGCCATCCCGGTGTCGCGCTTCTTGCCGATGGTGTCGATCTCGTCGATGAAGACGATGCAGGGAGCCTTCTCGTCGGCCTGCTTGAACAGGTCGCGGACTTTGGCGGCTCCCATACCCACAAACATCTCTACAAATTCAGAGCCGGAGATGCTGAAGAAGGGCACGCCCGCCTCCCCAGCCACCGCCTTGGCCAGCAGGGTCTTGCCGGTGCCGGGAGGGCCTACCAGCAGGGCGCCCTTCGGCATGGAGGCGCCAATCTCCGTGTATTTGGACGGGTTGTGCAGGAAATCTACGATCTCCGTGAGGATTTCCTTGGCTTCCTCCTCTCCGGCCACATCGGAGAACTTGATGCCGGTCTTGGACTCCACATAAATTTTGGCATTGCTCTTGCCGAAGGACATGGCGCCGGGGCCGCCGCCCATTTTCTTCATCAGGAAACGGCTGAGCAGCTGTCCAATGAATAAGAAAAAGACGATGGTGAGCAGGTAGCCGAAAAACGAAGACAGGAAAGAGGGTTCCGTCTCAATCTCCGCCCCGTAGGTGGCTCCAGACTGCTCCAGCCGGTCTACCAGGTTCGGGTCGTCCATGACGCCGGTGCAGTAATAGTTCGCAGGGTCTTCGTTATCGATAAAGAGGATCTGATTGGACTGCACGTCCACCTGGGCGACCTTCTCCTCGTCCAGCATGGAGAGGAAGGTGCTGTAATCCACCTCCTGGATGCGGGGAGCCCAGACGCTGGGGAAAAGGAGCTGATTTAACAGCACAATCATGACAAACGCGCACAGATAATAAAATATCAGCGGTTTTTTCGGTGGTTTGACTTCTTTCATAAAATAAAATATGCCTCGCTTTCTCTCGTAAGTCTCGTAAGTATCGCCGGTGTACCAAGGGCGTATTGCCCCTTGTATGCCGACGCTTGCTGATATCTTAGCTTCATTTTCCGGGAATGTCAACGGGAAAATTGATATTTATGAAATGTTAATAAATGTTGACTTTTTGAGAATGGTGTGATAAAACAGAAGATGTCTGCGGAGGACAGCCGCCAAGCAGGCGGATAGGATTTATTTTGGAGGCGAGGATTTGAATATACAGGAGGAGTCAGCAAGAGGGTTTACCGATCTGCTGAAGAGGATGGCAATGATGGTGAAGAGGCCGGAGTTTGCCTGTATGGATATGAAATTGAATTCCCGAAGCTTCGGGATACTGTGTATCTTGGGGGATACCCCTAGGCCAGTGACGATGACGGTGCTGGCGGAGGCTGCCGGCATATCCAGCCAGCAGCTGACCCGTCTGGTGAACGAGCTGGAGGAGAGAGGGCTTGTCCGGCGGGAGCATAACCAGGGCAACCGCCGCCTGGTGTATGTGGATATCACCGAGAATGGCCGTGCGGTGCGCACGGAGCAGGAGGAGGCAATCATGCGGTGCGTCCGGCAGCTGCTGGGCCGCCTGTCTGAGGAAGAACAGCGCAGGCTCCATAGCAGTATCCAGTGCCTTACGGAGCTCCTGGAGAAAGTTTAAAAAAATTTAAGGATTTTCTAGGTGAATATGAAACAATTCGATGGTAAACTACGTCTGTTAGAATGAAATCATATACCGTGTGAGGGGCGTACCAGAAGATGCGCAGAGACGTAGATATTTACAGCTATGGCTATGGAAGCTTTAGGGACAGGGATAGAGGGGACAGCATCTATTCCTCCTACGGGAGGAGCCGGGAGAGAGAACGGCGCCGGGAGGATGAGGAGGAGAGGCTGCGGACAGAGGCATACCGGAGAAGAAAGGCTGCGGGGGCGAGGCATTCCCACCGGGGGCGGCGGGCGCTCCTTCGCAGGAGAAGAAGGCGGAGAAGGAGAATCCGCATAGCGGTGACGCTGGGCGCCTACCTTCTGCTCCTGGCTGCCGCAGGGGCAGGCATCTATGGTATCAGCAGGGGAATCCGGGCTGTTGTCCAGACGTTCAGCACTGCAGAGGACGACGGGGCGGACGGGACGGCGGAGAGTGCTGCGCCGCAGGCGTCAGTTCCGGAGGAGAAGACCGTGCAGGTGGTTCTGGACGCGGGCCACGGCGGCCGCGACCAGGGGACAAGCTATCAGGACGTGCTGGAGAAGGATATCAATCTGGCGGTGGCCAAAAAGACGCAGGAGCTGCTGGAGCAGGCCGGCTGCACCGTGCAGATGACCCGGGATACCGATGTGAAAATTGACAATTACGAGAGGGCGGCGATAGCCAACCGGGCGGAGGCCCAGGTGTTTGTCAGCGTCCACTGCAATTTCCTGGAGTCGGGAGAAGCCGATGGCATTGAGATCTACTATGATGGCGGTAAGACGGAGTCTGGAAGCCTAGCTTCCCGGATCCTGCGGGAGATGATTGCTGAGACCGGGGCGAGGGACCGGGGCGTGAAGACGGAAGACTTTATCGTGACCCGGGAGACAGAGATGGCTTCTGTGCTGATCGAGCTCGGGTACTTGAGCGACAGCCAGGAGAGGCAGAATTTAGCGAGCAGCGCCTACCAGGAGAAGCTGGCTCAGGGGATTGCCCAGGGCGTCCTCTCTTATCTGGGAATAAAAATATAGAAGTTAGCGCCGGTGTACAAGGGATCAGATTGCCCCTTGGCATGCGGATGTTAGAAATGCCGGTGTGCAGGGAACCGTATGGCTCCTGGCACACCGGCTGTCTGTCACAGAGCAGTTCCAGCTGTGCGGTTGAGAAAGTAGAGCATCACAGAGGTCAGGGCATCCGTGTAGGTCAGGTTGAACAGGATGATCAGGCCCAGATAGCCGATGCGGTATCCGCCCACGGCCTTCAGCGACCGGGCAAGCTTCAGGTTGGACACGGCCTCCCGCCCGCGGCAGTGGAAGCGGTCCAGGATCTTCCGTGTGTGCTTCCAGTAGAAGGAATCCCCCAGGATCCCGCAGATCAGGCATACCCCAATGTTCAGGCAATAGAACAGCATGTTGATCTGGTTCATGTGGCCGGAGCTGATCTCGGTCACATTTGCCTGTATGAGAAGCAGGCTGATAAAAAAGGAGAGGACTGTGGAGAGCGCCCCGGCGATCAGCGTGAGCAGGAACGCAGGGCGGAACATCCCCCGGTAAGCCATCCAGGAAGACGAGAAGATGGCGGCCGCCCAGTTGAAGGAAAATTTGCCGGCGGCAATCTTCTGGAACTTTGTCAGGTAAGTCTGATAGTTGACCGCCACAAAGCTTGCGATATCGTCCACCAGATATCCGTCGATCCGCACGTCGGGGAGCGGGAAGGGGACCTCCTGGCCGTTCTCAAAGCGGTGTCCGCACAGGTTGCAGAAATTGGAGGCGGCGGGGATACGGCTGCCGCAGTTGGGGCAGGTAATCCAGCCTTGGCCGTCTGAATCGTAGCCGGAGCCGTAGCTGGGCCCGGAAGAGCCATCGCTTTCCTGGCCGCCCGGAGCGCCGTCCGAGAACTCCGGCCCGGAATCTGTCCGGGGATAATAGTCATCGACACTGTGCCGTGCCGTATTATGTTCATCCATAGTTATAATCCTCCTCCCGGTCGGCAGGGCCGCAGCGCAGACGGTACGCCTCCCGCAAATATCATATGTAAGGAATAGTATAAGCGCTTTTTCCTTTTTTCTCAACGGATTCCTTGAAATTTCTAAAAAATTAACAGATGCCGTGGAAAACGGCTTGACTGCATATCTTTGTTTGTGATATAGTAGTGAGGCGAATGGAAGCAGGTCTTTTTTTTATGCCTAAAAAAAGACAGACAGGGGCGCTATCCCACTTATGGCTGCCGCTGTCACACAGAAAAGATTATAAGCGGAGGTGGAAGTTGTGCGCACAAGAATTACATTGGCATGCACAGAGTGCAAGCAGCGTAACTACAATACGACCAAGGATAAGAAGACCCATCCCGACCGGATGGAGACGAAGAAATATTGTAGATTCTGCAAGAGACACACAATGCACAAGGAAACAAAATAATTCTGTACTGTAAAGGAGTGAAACATATGGGAGAGACCGCAAAGACAGACGGCGTCCGCAAGAAGAGCTGGTTTGCAGGGCTGAAGACGGAATTCAAGAAGATCGTCTGGCCGGATCAGAAAACCCTCGTCTCCCAGACAACGGCAGTTGTCCTCGTATCTATTGCAGTGGGAATTATGATTGCCGTGCTGGATATGATTATTCAGTATGGACTCAATTTCCTGGTTGGTTGACGGCAATTCTGATAAGTGAAATTAAGAGTTGGAAGGCAAGGGTGATGTTATGGCAGAGGCAAACTGGTACGTGGTCCATACGTATTCCGGGTACGAGAATAAGGTGAAAGCCAACATTGAGAAGACGATCGAGAACCGCCATCTGGAGGACCAGATCCTGGAGGTACGGGTTCCGATGCAGGACGTGGTGGAGCTGAAGAACGGTGTGAAGAAGCAGACGCAGCGGAAGATGTTCCCGGGCTATGTCCTGATCAATATGGTGATGAACGACGACACCTGGTATGTGGTGAGGAATACGCGGGGAGTTACCGGATTTGTTGGGCCGGGCTCGAAGCCTGTACCGCTTACAGAAGAGGAAATGAGACCTCTGGGCATCCAGGGCGACGACATTGTTGTTGACTTTGCAGAGGGTGACAGCGTGATTGTAATCGGAGGCGTGTGGAAAGACACCATCGGCGTCATCCAGGCGATCAATCCGAGCAAGCAGTGCGTCACGATCAATGTTGAATTGTTTGGCCGTGAGACGCCGGTGGAGATCGGCTTCACGGAAATCAAGAAGATGTAACAGGTCAAAGTGGGAGGGATTCCCCCGTGAATACCACAACACTTTCTTAAAATTATTTAGGAGGTGCCAAAAATGGCAAAAAAAGTAACAGGATATATCAAACTGCAGATTCCTGCCGGGAAGGCAACGCCGGCTCCGCCGGTTGGCCCCGCCCTGGGACAGCACGGCGTGAACATCGTCCAGTTTACAAAAGAGTTCAACGCCAGGACAGCTGACAAGGGCGACCTGATCATCCCGGTAGTTATCACCGTATATGCGGACAGAAGCTTCAGCTTCGTGACAAAGACTCCTCCGGCAGCCGTGCTGCTGAAGAAAGCCTGCAACATCAAGTCCGGATCCGCAGTGCCGCAGAAGAACAAAGTGGCCACGATCAAGAGATCCGAAGTGCAGAAGATCGCAGAGCTGAAAATGCCCGACCTGAACGCAGGAAGCATCGAGGCTGCCACCAGCATGATCGCCGGAACCGCAAGGAGCATGGGCATCACCGTCGTAGATGACTGACATTGAGCACTTAGCGAGTGGCGAGCCGAAGGCGAAGACAGAGCTTAGTGCGAAAGTCGTTCGCGAACCTAGGCGAGAACGAGCGGAAGCGAAGGTCGAGCCGTAGTTGAGCGAACATACCCGTGTTAGCGAGTGGCGAGCCGAAGGCGAAGACAGAGCTGGCATTGAGCACTTGGCGAAGCGAAGCTGAGTCTAGTGCGAAAGCCCACCCGGACACTTGACGAGCGGCGAGCAGAGCGAGACGGCGAGTCTAGTGACCGTGGTGTTGCCAAGCCGAAGGCGAA
>CALWMI010000065.1 GCA_944381745.1 uncultured Lachnospiraceae bacterium
ATAGACATAGCTTTCATAGCAGCTCTGGCCGAACTCTTTCATGAGCCAGGTCTTTCCCACCTGACGAGCTCCGCGGATAATGAGCGGTTTTCGCTCCGAGTCGTTTTTCCATTTTACAAGCTGCGAAAATGCGTTTCGTTTCACACTCATCACCACCTTCTTCTCTGAATGAAAGTAGTATAACACGTTTTTCCAGGGTTTACAACGGGAGTAAAACACATTTTTCCGAAAGAATGAGACAAGAAAAAACACATTTTTCTGTTTTAGAGAAAAGACAATCCGAAAGAAAGGGGGCTTGGGGGCGCGGGCCGCCAGTGTCGACCGTTCGGGGCGTCAGCACTTTTGTAGACTACACCATACCCTTTTACTGTTTCACTCGCTAAACCTCTTGCATGGCAGCTTTTCACAAACAGGTCAAAACATTGGTTTACCGTCGTGTTATGCGACGGTTTTACGGCGATTCTCTTCATCGCGCTTTCTCCTTTCCGGGCACAAAAAAACTCACTTGACCCTCTGATTTTTCATAAAAAGTCAAGCGAGCAATTTGTAAATATTCCCCGGCTCAAAAATTCCCCCAGACACACGAAAAGCCCCGTATTCACGAGGCTTTCCATGTATACTCTATGCCGCTGGCCGGACTCGAACCGGCACGGATTTCTCCGCTTGATTTTGAGTCAAGTGCGTCTGCCAATTCCGCCACAGCGGCACGTCAAAGCTGACTAAAATAGTATAGCAGAGCCAGCCTTTCCTGTCAAATATTTTCTCGCATTCCCTATTTCACATGCTCGTGGGTGAACAGGTGATCCTGGCAGTACTCGTAATTCCCCTTGCATTTGGAGCAGTAGCGGAACTCCAGGTTCTCCCCGTCCAGCTCCGTCCTCCCGCAGATCGCGCACTTGTGCCTCGGGCCAGCCCCGGCCTGGTGCACCTCCCTGCGGTACGTCCGCTTCCGGTGGATCTCCTTGTAGGTGTAGCGCTTCAGATTCCTGGTCATCAGGAAAAACACGAAGAAATTCAGCAGAGCCAGCACCGCGCACACCGCGTCGGAGAAATAGACGGCGGAGACGGTGACGCCGTAGCGCACAGAATCAAAAATACTGCTGGCGAACAGGATGCCATCCAGCAGAGCCAGCCACTTGGCCTTCACCGGCAGCACGAAAAACACCAGGAATTCCACGTTCGGGTAGGAGGCCGCGAAGGCGAAAAACAGCGACAGATTGATATAGTTCGTGGTCATCGGGAAAAAGATCCCCGTAAGCCCCGTGGCAAAATAGATCACCGCCGCCGCTATGATATGCCCCAGTATCCCCGTCAGGAAATAGAGGTTGAAGCGGAAGGCCCCCCACTGCCTCTCCAGCTGAGCCCCAATCATGTAATAGAAATACATGGAAAACAGTATCCAGATAAAATCCGTGCTGGGCGGATAGATGAGGAAGCTCACAAGCCTCCAGATCTGCCCGTGCAGGACAGCCCGGAAATCCAGGCACAGGTACCTCCAATAGATGTCCGGCGCAAAACTCAACAGGATAAATCCGATGCCGTACAGGAAAACAATATAGTTCATCAGATTTGGGATCGCGTATCTGCCAAACTTCCGCTCTAACTTGTTCAGGAAATTCATGGTTCATCCTCTTTCTCTCATTGGCCCCTGACAGGAGAGAAGCTTCCACACATCTGCGAAAGCTTCTCCCGCCACTCTTGCGGACACTTGCATTCATTATAGGATTATCCCTGATGTTTGTCAACGCGGCCGCCGGATTTTACATCTTTTTAAGAATTTCCAGGCACTGCCCGAGAAGCTCGGGGCTCATATCCCATTGCTCCAGCAGTTCCCCCACCGTCATGCCGGTATCCGGGACAGGCGCCTCCTGCGCGCTCCTCCCTTTCTCCCGGGACATGGGGACAATTTCCGGTCGGACAGCAGTTTCTCCCTCCGGCGCCTCCTTCGGCATCATCTCCTGGGCTGGTTTCTCCCCGGGCATCATCTCCCGGACTTGCCTCTCCTCAGGCGCCATCTCCTGGACTGGCCTCTCCCCAGGCATCATCTCCTGGACTGGCCTCTCCCCAGGCGCCATCTCCCGGGCCGGCAGCTGCCCCTGGGCCCCGTCAGCTTCCTCACCTGCATACATGTCTGCCGCCGGGCAAGGGCGCCCCTGGGGCGGGCGCGGCACGACCGGTATCACCACCGGGCGCACCCGGGGGATGCAGATCTCATCCCCGATCTGGAGGTTGTAGACATCCGCGTAGGGGTTTGCCAGGATCAGCGCCGACACCTTGACGTGATACTGCCTGCTCAGCTTATACAGGGTGTCTCCCTTCTGGATCACATGGGGGAACCCAAAACAGCGGTCAAAATTCCCCCTCTCCTCGCTTCTGCTCTCCTGCTCAAACTTAGAATCCATGGTTTTCCAAGCTCCATTTCCATTCTTTTTCTCATCCTATCTTATTCACAATCCCCGGGCAGGTGAAAGCGCTCTTTCCCTATTTTCCGGCATTTTTACAGAATTTTGCCGTTTATGTGACAAAGATTCTATTTGCCTGGCACCGCTTTTTGTCGTATAATGTTAAAGGCTGAGAACATGTGCGCGGGGTATCTGCGCACATCGTTTGCATATTCTTTAATGACAGGTCAACATAGCGATAGATCATACAGATACAGAGACGACAGACGATAGCAGAAAGGTTTGAGGAATTTATGGAACAGACAGCATACAATAGCCTTGGAATCGATATTGGTTCCACTACTGTAAAGATATCCATACTGGATACAGACAGACGGATCCTCTTTTCCGCGTACAAGCGGCACTACGCCAACATCCAGGAGACGCTGCGGGATCTCGTCGAGGAGGCCCTGGGCAAGCTGGGGAATCTGTCTGTCTGCCCGATGATTACAGGCTCAGGCGGACTGACCCTGGCGAAGCATCTGGAGATCCCCTTTATCCAGGAGGTCATCGCCGTCTCCTCCGCCCTCTCCTTCTACGCACCGAAGACGGACGTGGCCATTGAGCTGGGCGGCGAGGACGCGAAGATCATCTACTTTGAGGGGGGCAACGTGGAGCAGCGCATGAACGGCATCTGTGCCGGGGGCACCGGCTCCTTTATCGACCAGATGGCCTCCCTGCTCCAGACGGATGCCGTGGGACTCAACGAGTATGCCAAGGGCTACAAGGCCATCTATCCGATTGCCGCGCGCTGCGGCGTATTCGCAAAGTCCGACATCCAGCCCCTCATCAACGAAGGAGCGACGAAGGAGGATCTGGCGGCCTCGATCTTCCAGGCGGTGGTCAACCAGACCATCAGCGGCCTGGCCTGCGGCAAGCCGATCCGCGGCCACATCGCATTCCTGGGCGGGCCTTTGCACTTCCTCTCCGAGCTGCGGGCGGCCTTTATCCGCACCCTGAAGCTGGACGACGAGCACACGGTGACGCCGAAGCATTCCCATCTCTTTGCCGCCATCGGCTCCGCCCTCAACTATAAGCCGGAGTCCTCTTTCACCCTGACAGAGCTTGTGGATAAGCTCTCCTCCAAAATCGAGATGGAATTTGAGGTGGAACGCCTGGAACCCCTGTTCACAGACCAGGCGGATTTCGACGCCTTCCTGAAGCGGCAGAGCCAGTACCAGGTCAAGAAGGGCGACCTGGCTTCCTACCACGGCAACTGCTATCTGGGCATCGACGCCGGTTCCACCACCACGAAGGCAGCCCTTGTGGGGGAGGATGGGACACTTCTCTACTCCTTCTACAGCAACAACAACGGAAGCCCGCTGGCCACCACGGTGGCCGCCATCAAGGAAATCCACTCCGTGCTGCCCCCGGATGCCCACATTGCCTACTCCTGCTCCACCGGTTACGGCGAAGCTCTGATCAAAGCTGCCCTCATGCTGGACGAGGGCGAGGTGGAGACGGTGGCTCACTACTATGCGGCGGCCTTCTTCGACAAGGATGTGGACTGCATCCTGGATATCGGCGGCCAGGACATGAAATGCATCAAGATCAAGAACCAGACAGTGGACAGCGTCCAGCTCAACGAGGCCTGCTCCTCAGGCTGCGGCTCCTTCATCGAGACTTTTGCCCAGTCCCTGAACTACTCGGTCCAGGACTTTGCCCAGGAGGCGCTTTTCGCCGAGCACCCCATCGACCTGGGGACGCGCTGCACAGTCTTTATGAATTCAAAGGTGAAGCAGGCGCAGAAGGAGGGCGCTTCCGTGGCCGATATTTCCGCCGGCCTGGCATACTCCGTCATCAAGAACGCCCTGTTCAAGGTTATCAAGGTGTCCGACGCCTCCCAGCTGGGCAGGAACATTGTCGTCCAGGGAGGCACCTTCTACAACAACGCCGTCCTGCGCAGCTTTGAGAAGATCGCTGGCTGCGAGGCCGTGCGCCCGGACATCGCCGGTATCATGGGGGCTTTCGGAGCCGCCCTGGTAGCCAGGGAGCGGTACGAGGAGGGGGTACAGACGACGATGCTCCCCATCGAGGAGATCGAACATCTGGAATTCTCCACCTCCATGGCCAGATGCCACAAATGTACGAACAACTGCCTGATGACCATCAACAAATTCAGCGGCGGGCGCCGTTTTATCACAGGCAACCGCTGTGAGAGAGGGCTGGGCAAGGAGCGCACCAACACAGACGTGCCCAACCTCTTCTCCTACAAGCTGAAGAAGCTGTTCCAGTATGAGCCTCTCTCCCAGGAGGAGGCTGTCCGCGGCACGGTGGGCATTCCCCGCGTGCTGAATATGTATGAGAACTACCCGTTCTGGTTCACCTTCTTCACGAAGCTTGGGTTCCGGGTCGTCCTGTCGCCGGAATCCTCCAGGGACATCTATGAGCTGGGTATTGAATCCATCCCCAGTGAGTCCGAGTGCTATCCGGCCAAGCTGGCCCACGGACATGTGCAGTGGCTGATCAACCAGGGCATCCAGTTCATCTTCTATCCCTGCATCCCCTATGAGCGCAAGGAGTTCGAGGACGCCAACAACCACTACAACTGCCCGATTGTCACCTCCTATGCGGAGAACATCAAGAACAACGTGGAAGACCTGCGCACGAAGCAGATCGACTTCAAGAATCCCTTCCTTTCCTTCGAGAGCCCCGAGGTGCTGATCCCCCGGCTGTATGAGGAGCTGGGGGCACAGTTCTCCCTGTCCCGGAAGGATATCGCCGAGGCGGTGCATGCCGCCTGGGAGGAGATGCAGAATTTACATAAGGACATCCAGAAGAAGGGACAGGAGGTCCTGCGGTGGATGGACGACAACAACCGCCGGGGAATCGTCCTGGCTGGCCGACCCTACCATGTGGACCCGGAGATTAACCATGGTATTCCGGAGCTGATCACCTCCTATGGGATCGCCGTGCTCACAGAGGATTCCATCTCTCACCTGAACCCGGTGGAGCGCCCGCTGATCGTCATGGACCAGTGGATGTACCACTCCCGCCTCTACGCGGCGGCCAACTATGTGAAGATGCGGGAGAACCTGGATCTGATCCAGCTGAATTCCTTTGGCTGCGGCCTGGACGCCGTCACCACTGACGCGGTGGGGGACATCCTGTCCAACTCCGGCAAGATCTACACCTGTCTGAAGATCGATGAGGTGAACAACCTGGGAGCTGCCAGGATCCGTATCCGCTCCCTGATCTCCGCCGTCAAGGTGCGGGAGAAGCTGCACATGGAGCGCAGCATTCAGCCGGCCAATATCGAGCGCGTGGTCTTCACGGAGGAGATGCGCAAGGATTACACCATCCTCTGCCCGCAGATGTCCCCGATCCATTTCGAGCTGATCGAGCCCGCCATGCGTTCCTGCGGCTACAACCTGGTCGTCCTGGACAACGACAACAAAGACGCGGTGAACACCGGCCTTCGCTTTGTCAACAACGACGCCTGTTACCCGTCCCTGATGGTGGTGGGGCAGATCATGGATGCCCTTCTGTCTGGCAAATACGACTTGGACAAGACAGCCGTCATCATCAGCCAGACGGGAGGCGGCTGCCGCGCCTCCAACTATATCGGCTTTATCCGCAGGGCTTTGGGGAAAGCCGGCTATTCCCAGATACCGGTAATCTCCCTGAACCTGAGCGGCCTGGAGTCCAACCCGGGCTTCAAGCTCTCCGCCCCGCTTGCGCTGAAGGCGGTGTACGCTGTGGTGTTCGGCGATATTTTCATGCGCTGTCTCTACCGCATGCGCCCTTACGAGGTTACGCCGGGCAGCGCCAACGCCCTGCATGAGAAGTGGGCCGCCGTGGTGAAAGACTTTGTCTCCCAGCCCGGCCTTCCCTCCTACGGGAAGTTCAAGCACCTGTGCAGGGAGATCATCCAGGATTTTGACAAGCTCCCTGTCTCAGAGGAGCCGAAGCCGCGAGTCGGCATTGTAGGGGAGATTCTGGTGAAATTCCTGCCCGCCGCCAACAACTACCTGGTGGATCTATTGGAGCGGGAGGGGGCTGAGGCAGTGGTGCCGGATCTCCTGGACTTCTTCCTCTACTGCTTCTACAACACGAACTTCAAGGCAGACAACTTGGGCATGAGCAAGCGGTCGGCCCGGCTGGGGAACCTGGGCATCTGGGCACTGGAGAAAATTCGGGGAGCCGCCCACAAGGAGCTGGCCAGAAGCCGCCATTTCACCCCGCCCAGCCCCATCGAGGAGACTGCCCGGATGGCCCGGGATATTGTCTCCCTGGGCAACCAGACCGGCGAGGGATGGTTCCTCACCGGCGAGATGCTGGAGCTGATACACAGCGGCACAAGCAATATCGTCTGCACGCAGCCCTTCGCCTGCCTGCCCAACCACATTGTGGGCAAGGGGGTTATCAAGGAGCTGCGCCGGCAGTACCCTGCCGCCAATATCGTGGCCATCGATTACGACCCGGGCGCCAGCGAGGTGAACCAGCTGAACCGCATCAAGCTCATGCTGTCCACCGCCAACAAGAACCTGGCGGCCTCCCGCCAGGGGGCTTCCCCTGCCAAGCCGGCGAAGCGGGAATCCTCTGATCCCGGCAAGGCAAATATCAGCCGGACGGCCACTGGCCAGCCTGTGTGACAGGCACCAGCCCATGGAAAGGCAGCTCTTTCTGCCCGTGAATAAAGCGCCCATGCCCGGGGAACTCCCCGCCGCATGGGCGCTTCTCTATCAGCAGGCGCTCTGCCATTTTCCATGGGCATCCTAAGAATTGCCGCGCCTTTGCCTATATGCAGTTCCTCTTCCAGCCCTACAGGCAGCCTACCCCAGGATGGCGATCCCCCCAGAGACAATCAGCAGGGCATAGGTCGCCCGCACAAAAAGCTGCTGCGGAATCCAGTCGTGGATGCGGTTGCCGATCACCAGCGCCAGGATCAGAGGCACAATGGCAATGGCCGCCATCTCCATATTCTGCCTTGTATACAGGCCGGAAAGCACCTGGGTTACCAGCAGGTAGCCGTCCAGCACAGTCCACACGGCGGAGATCGTCGCCCGGAACTCTCCCTTCTCCTCAATCACGCTGGCCATGTAGATCACCAGCAGGGCTCCTCCCGAGACGAACATCCCGTGGATAATTCCCGCGATGAGCAGGATTGCCAGGAGCACCGGCTTCGGATACGTCTCCCCCTCCCTCTGGAAAAAGAGATTTTTCAGGGCAATGAGGATGATCACCGCCCCGTACACCTTCATCAGGATATCCAGCGGGAAACGGGCATAAATCCACATTCCCGCCTGCATGCCGATCAGCATCCCCACCACAATCTTGAGGAGCTCCTTCTTATTGATCAGCGACAAATGGCGCACGGCAATCCAGGCGCACATCAGAAGCGCCAGCAGGTTCAGCACGACCTTCGCCGTGTCCGCCCCCACCAGCAGGATGCTGGGCGGCATGGCCAGCATTGTGCCGCCCACACCCACCACCGCCTGTATAATATGGGTAAAAAAGATAATTAGGTAGAAAACAATCTCCTGCCAGGCCAAATCAAGTCCCTCCTCGTACTATTTTTTCATAGCCTATTCATGTATGTACATTCTCAATCTGCCAGTCAATGGGCGCCAGGCCGTTGGCCTCCAAATACGCGTTGACCTTGCTGAACGGCCGGCTGCCGAAAAAGCCGCGGAAGGCTGACAGCGGGCTTGGGTGAGGCGCCTCCAGCACCAGGTGACGCCGGTTGGTGAGCATCGCCCGCTTCATCTGCGCAGGCCTTCCCCACAGGATAAACACCATCGGCCGGTCCTCCTCGTTCAGCCTGCGTATCGCCGCATCGGTGAACTCCTCCCAGCCGATACCCCGGTGGGAATTGGGCTGGTGGGCGCGCACCGTCAGCACCGTGTTCAGCAGCAGCACCCCCTGCCTGGCCCACTTCTCCAGGCACCCATTGTCCGGTATGTAGCAGCCGCAGTCGTCGTGCAGCTCCTGGTAGATATTCACCAGGGAAGGCGGAATCTCCACATCCGGCTTCACCGAGAAGCACAGCCCGTGGGCCTGCCCCTCCCCGTGGTAGGGATCCTGCCCAAGGATCACCACCTTCACCTCGTGGAAAGGCGTCAGGTGGAAGGCATTGAAAATATCGTCGGGAGCCGGGTAAATCCTCCTTGTATGGTATTCCTTCAGCACAATCTCGTGCAGCTTCCGGTAATAGGGCTTGCCGAATTCCTCCCGCAGCACTCCCAGCCAGTCATTGCTAATCGGCGCCATCGCTACCTCCTCACTGAGATTCCCCGCCCAGCCAGATAGTCCTTCACCTGGGAAATCTCCAATTCTCTATAGTGGAACAGGGACGCGGCCAGCACCGCGTCTGCCTTTCCCTCCGTCAGCGCGTCATAGAAATGCTCCAGAGAGCCAGCGCCGCCGGAGGCGATGACCGGGACGGACACCCGCTCTGCGATCTGCCTGGTGAGCGCCAGGTCATACCCATCCTTCGTCCCGTCGCAGTCCATGCTGGTCAGCAGGATCTCCCCGGCTCCCAGGCGGTCCGCCTCGGCGGCCCACTCCAACGCATCCAGGCCGGTGTCCTCCCGGCCGCCCTTCTTGAACACATTCCAGCCGCTTCCATCCTTCCTTCTCCTGGCGTCGATGGCCACCACCACGCACTGGCGGCCGAACTTGTCCGCCGCCTCGCTGATCAGCCGCGGGTTATCGATGGCAGCCGAGTTCACCGACACTTTATCGGCGCCGGCCCGCAGGATCTCCCGGAAGTCGTCCACCGTCCGTATGCCTCCCCCCACAGTGAAAGGGATGAACACCCGCTCTGCCGTCTTGCGCACAATATCCACCACCGTCCGGCGGGCGTCGGAGGACGCCGTGATATCCAGGAACACCACCTCGTCCGCCCCTGCCCTGTCATAGGCGGCGGCAATCTCCACCGGGTCTCCTGCATCCCTCAGATTGACAAAATTGACGCCCTTTACCACCCGCCCGTCGTGCACGTCCAGGCAGGGGATAATCCTCTTGGTCAGCATGGCGCGTCCCCCCTTTCCAGCGAGGCAAAATTTTTCAGAATCTGGAGTCCCACACGGCTGCTCTTCTCCGGGTGGAACTGACAGGCAAACACATTTCCCTTCTCCACAGAGGCGTGGATAGACACCCCGTACTCTGCCGTCGCCCGGACAATCTCCTCCTCCTGCGCCTGCAGATAGTAGGAATGCACAAAGTAGACGTAGGGCTCCTGGGAAATCCCCTGGAACAGCCTCCCGTCATTGCACAGCCGCAGGAGGTTCCAGCCCATGTGGGGGATTTTCAAGCCCTCCGCCGCAGGAATCTTCCGGATGCTCCCCTTGAGGATGCCCAGCCCCGCCACGCCCGGCGCCTCCTCCGAGCTCTCAAACAGCAGCTGCAGCCCCAGGCATATCCCCAGGAAAGGGATCTTCCTCCTGACCACCTCTTCGATCACCTGGTCCAGCCCGAAGCGCCTCAGGTTCCCCATGGCATCCCCGAAGGACCCCACCCCCGGCAGAATCACCTGGTCAGCCTCCAAAATGGCCTTCTCCTCTCTTGTCAGCACGGTTTCCCTGCCGAGAAAATGCAGGGCTTTCTCCACGCTGGCGATATTTCCAGCATCATAGTCAATGATCGCGATCATCTTCCGTCTCTCTCCTCTCTCAAAAGGAATTCCAGGGCATCCTCCCGGATGGACATGCTCCTGCCGCCGATCTCCTCCGGCACCTGGGGGAATCTTCCATGCACGCGGTACAGATACGCCTTCCTATTATAGTAGACCGTCTTCTCGAATGGAAAACGGATCACAGACGGATAGGCAAAGCCCACCCCCAGCTCCAGCACGCACAGCCTCCGGTTCAAAGTCGCCGCCAGCCAGCGCGTGTAGGCCTGCCACATGGGAAGATAGGCATCCTCCAGATACCCCTCCCCGCCAGCCACATTGCAGACCAGGGGCTCCCCGCACACCGGGCATACCGGAATCTCCGGCCTGCGCCCAGCCGCTGCCTGTTCCTCCATCTCCCGGAGAAGAGGCGCCGCCTCCTCCGGCTCCAATATATGGCGGCTGCACTGCAGCATACGCATGCTTCCACAGGGCATGACCATCTGCTGCGGGTCAAACCCCGCCTCATACAGATAGCCATCGGTATTCAGGGACACGATAAAATACGGCTTCTCTCCGATCATTTCCCTCAGCCGCGCATACGCCTTCCGGATCCGTTCCCGCCTGGAATCCGTCCCCCTCTGGCGGCCCAGCCATATGGCCTTGGCATACTGCTCCAGCCCCCACTCCTTCCAGCGGGCATACTCTGCTGTCTGGTACAGCTCCCGGTAATCCTCCCCCAGCTCTTCCCCGATGCCCGCCAGCACCAGGTCACAGGAGCGGATGTCAATCTCTTGTTCCATTCATTCAGCCTTTCCCACTCTACTTTTTCTTCCTGTGCAGCCCAAATTGCTAAAATATCCAAAATTTTCTGCACCGGTTTATTGTATCATAATTTCCCTTTCCAAGACAAATATTTCTTACTATGGCTTTCACGCCGGTGCAGAAGCCGGTGCATAAGAAGCCTTTAGATCAGCACCCGGAAAGGGATCATCAGCCTTCCCACAATTTCCCAGGCCAGGCGTTTCCACCAGGGAACCTCCTGCACCGTGAGATGGGCCGGTGTCTCATACGTGTCCTCATCCACCGCCTTCCTGGCGTCCTCCTGCAGCTCCTCCATATAGCCGGTGAGTTCCTGGCACAGCTCTTCGCTGTCAATAACCAGCATCAGCTCTGTGTCCACATAGGTGCTCCGAAGATCCAGGTTGTAGGAGCCGACAATGGCTAGGCGGTCTCCGATAACCACGGATTTGGCATGATAGGACTCCCCGCCGTCGTACTCGTACACTGTCACCCCCGTGTCCAGCACCTTTCCCTTGTTGCGCACATAGTCGCTGGAGCCGAAGAAATTGTCGCCGTTTTCCACGGAGTTCGTTAGGATGGTCACGGAAACCCCCGTCTCGGTCACAGATTTCAGCCTCTCCTGCATCTCCTCGCTCAGCACGATGTAGGGCGTGTGGAGAATCACATCGCCCCCGTCTTCCTCCATCAGCCTGCACAGCGTCTCGAAGACGACGGGCTTCTTGCCGTAGATGTGGGTGGGATTGGCGAGCAGTGTCACCTTCCGCACCGGCAGCGTACGCTCCCCATAGTCCCCATCCCCTTCAAAAAGCTCCGGGTAATCTGCCTCCAGCATATCCCTGCGGTCTGCAAGCGCCTGGATCTGTTCCCGGACTTCCTCCCTCTCCGCCAGCGCCTCCTCATCGTAGAAGACACCGGTGTAGGGGCCGTCCCACACTTCCTCGAAATACGCCTCCAGCTGCTTCCAGGAGCCTGCCTGCTCCCAGTCCTCCTTCACAGGCTGCCCCTGGACGCCTTCTCCTGACGCGCATTCTCCTGACGGCTGCTCTCCGGCGCTCCCTGACGCCTGGCGGCAGACCAGCACCTCCCGGTCATGGCTGCGGTGAGCGGTCTCATAATCTCCGATAAAATAGTCGAACATATTTCTACCGCCCAAGATATAGGCCCAATCGTCCACCAGAAGATACTTGTCATGCATCCTCCCCTGGGTCGTCCAGGGCTTCAGCAGATTGACTGGATTGTACAGCCTTATCTCGATGTTCGGATGGGAAGACACCGCATAAAACAACGGATCGCCCTCCATATACAAAAGGTCGGATAGGCCGTCCACCAGAATGCGCACCTGCACGCCCGCCTCTGCCCGCTCATAGAGCATAGCCAGGATATCCCTGGTGCTCTCCTGCGGCCTCATGTCGAAGGTGGCCAGAATGATCCTCTCCCTGGCCTGCCTGATCAGGCGGATGCGTTCCTCCCAGGCGCTCTCATTGCTCTCCAGGATCATCCCGCGCTCCCCTGCATCCCCCGCGGGCGCAGACGGCTCCGGGGACGCAGACGGCTCCGAGTCCACAGATGGCTCCGGGGCCACAGACTCCCCAGATGCCTCAGCTATGCTCTCCCCGTAGAAATCCTCCACACAGATCGCCTGGCGTTCCTCCTCCGTCATGGCCGGCAGATTCCAGAATGGGGCCATAGCCCCCACGATCAGATAGAGGACAACTGCCAGCACAATCAGCCCTGCCCTCTTCCATATTTTTTTCATTGGCTGTCACCCGATATCCTTTCGCGCCTTCTCTTCCCCGGGCTGCACCAGGGAACAGCTCATCTCATTCCAGACGACTCCTCCCCAGACCGAATCCGATATCCCCTCATCCTGAAATCCCATCTTCTCATACATCTTCACCTTGGCCGGGACACAGGTCAGACGGAGCGCACAGCGTCCCTTCTCCCGCTCCCGCTCTGCATAGCGCCGCACCAGCTCGCGCGCAAGTCCCATCCCCCGGTACTCCGGCAGCACATCCAGCCCCAGCAGCATGACGGTATGCCCCTCCGGCCGGTGCAGCCTTGCATCTGTAAAAAACGCGTCCCTCAGCCTCTCCTCGTCTGTTGCAAGGCCATTGAGAAAGCCCGCGATTCTGCCGGAAGCCCGGTCCACCGCCACCAGGAAAAGATCTGGCACCCTGGCCGCCCGTTCCAGCATCATTTTCTCAGAGCACGCCTCATTGGGCGGAAAGCAGACCGCCTCGATCCCCGCCGCCTCAACGCCTTCCGCCGGTCGGATATCCCGAAACTCAAATTTCTCAGCCAAATGGGATATCTCCTCCCGCCCAGCTTTCAAATCCTGCATCTCCTTTTTGCATGCCGCCTTATGTCCCTTATCCGTCATCGGATATCCCTCCTGTCCCGCCATCTGCATGGCCAATAACAATCTCATTATAAACGCGCAGCCCCAAAATTACAATCGCCCAATATCTGCGCACAGTAAAACAGCCCGGAAACGCATCCGATGCGTGCCCGAGCCGTATGATATAAAAACGCTATCTGCCTTCAGGGAAGCCCGGCAGGAAAGCAAGAAAACCCACCGGGGAAAAGGGGGCAAATCACGTTTTTCTCATAAGATAAATGATTCCTCCGAAGAATCCCAATATCATCCCGCTGTATAGAGCGCCTGTCACAATCATCTCCGCTGCGGCTTGCGGCGCGGCGCCTACAATCAGCGCGGCGGCAGCCGCCACAAGGCAGCCAACAGCCATGGCAGCCACGACCGTACAGGTGAGAAAGGCTGCCTTTCTGCGTATTTTCCATCTCCTGTTCAGATACAGGGAAAAGTCATATAGTTTGTTCACTGCGCGCAGCCTCCTTTATTTCTATAGGAGGAGTATACGCATGATTTGTAAAAGAAATTTGTTTTATAGTTTAAATCGTTGTAAAATGTCTGGGCGCTGGCAACAAAAAAGAGAACCCCGTTCCTCAGAGTTCTCCAAATTTTTCTCTTGTTTCTAACTTTATTCTGACTCTTCGTCAATACGTCAATATCCCATGTACCTTCAAAACCACATACTGTAAACTGTTGAATTAGGAAGACATCTTCCCTTTGGCCTGCACTTGCTATGGCTTTGCGGCTTCGCCTTGCCAATCGCCAAGTGCTTATGGTCAAGCCTTCGACCGATTAGTAGCAGTCAGCTCCATACGTTACCGTACTTCCACCTCTGCCCTATCTACCTCGTCGTCTCCAAGGGGTCTTATCGTTTTCACGGGGATATCTC
>CALWMI010000066.1 GCA_944381745.1 uncultured Lachnospiraceae bacterium
GGTATGCTTCTCTTTGCCGCACTCGGCCACAATCTTGTCGATAAAGCGGATAATCTCCTGGTTCAGCTCATGGGCTGCGTAGATGGCCTCGATCATCTTGTCCTCGGGCACCTCGTTGGCCCCAGCCTCGATCATGATAACCTTCTCCCTGGTGGAAGCCACCGTCAGGTGCAGGTCAGACAGCTGATCCTGCTCATAGCCCGGGTTGAATACGAACTCCCCATCAATCAGCCCCACCTGGCTCATGGCGCAAGGGCCGTCGAACGGAATGTCCGAGATACAGGTGGCGATGGCGGAGCCCAGCATCGCCGTCACCTCCGGCGGGCAGGACGGATCCACGGACATCACCATATTGTTCAGCGTCACATCATTCCGATAGTCCTTGGGGAACAGCGGGCGCATCGGGCGGTCGATCACGCGGGAAGTCAGGATGGCATGCTCTGAAGCCTTCCCCTCCCTCTTGTTGAATCCGCCTGGGATCTTGCCCACCGCGTACATTTTCTCCTCATACTCCACGCTCAGCGGGAAAAAGTCAATGCCCTCCCTGGGCTTGTCGGAGGCGGTGGCAGTACAGAGGACCGTCGTGTCCCCGTAGTGCATAAAAGCCGCCCCATTGGCCTGCGCGGCTACCCGCCCGATATCGACGGTCAGCGTACGACCTGCAAGTTCCATAGAAAAACTTTTGTACATGTCAGTATCTCCTTTTCATTCTTTTATATTTCGCAAGGCAAAAGATACCGAAACTACTGAAAAGGGCGCGGCTCCCGCAGTCCTTTTCAGTGGTCTCGGGACTTCTTCTGCCTGTAAAGCCTGGTTTTCCAAATGCAAACGAGGGCGGAGAACCTTCTCCGCCCTTCCTATGCAACCATTATTTCCTGAGTCCCAGACGCTCAATCAAGGAACGGTATCTCTCAATATCCGTCTTTCTCAAATAGGACAGCAGCCCTCTTCTCTGTCCAACCATCTTCAGAAGGCCTCTCCTGGAATGGTGATCCTTCGGGTGATCCTTCAGGTGGTCTGTCAGCTCCTGGATCCTGGCGGTCAGGATAGCTACCTGCACCTCCGGGGAGCCTGTGTCGTTGGCTGTCCTTCCATACTCGGCAATGATTGCCTGCTTCTTGTCCTTTGCGATCATGATAATTCCTCCTTATATTCTTGATAACCGCCGTATATTAAGAATCGGCCGGAGTCTCCAGATTCCGAATATCGGCTGAATCCATACTAGCATAGTCTACCATAAGACCGGCTGTTTGTAAAGATGCCAAAGCTAAAACATGTGCGCTGTATAAGCCAAAGCCAAAACCTATGCGCTGGCACAGACGGCACTTAATCCAGCAGCGAAGTCACGCAGATCGGCGTGCGGTAGTAGGCGTTGGATATCTTGATGCCTGTCCTGGCTGAGCTGGCGTGCACAACCTGGCCGCCGCCTATGTAGATCGCCACGTGGTTGATCTTCCCGTTGCTTCCATAGAAGAACAGATCTCCCGGCTTCGCCTCGGAGGCCTTGATCCTTCTCCCGTAATTCGCCTGCGTCCCCGAGTGATGCGGCAGGCTGATACCGTACTTCTTGTAAATGCTGAGGACAAACCCTGAGCAGTCCGCCCCGTTGGTCAAGCTTGTGCCGCCCCACACATACGGGTTGCCGATGAACTGCTTCGCGTAAGCCACCAGGGAAGCCCGCGTGCTGGACACGCCGTTGCCTGCCCGCAGCTCAGACATGGTGGACGCCTTGGGAAGCTCCACGGAGATATCCACATAGTCTGTAGACACATACCCCTCGTCGCTGTCGATGCTCACCTTCACCCAGCCGTCCAGCTGCTCATCCACCAGGAGCTCCTCGCCGATGGGCACCAGCGTCAGCACCTTCGACTCTGTGCTCGGCTCGAAGCGAACCTTCAGCGTGGTGGTGTTCACCGTGGCCACCGTGTTCTTCGCCTCCTCAGCCCGGGCATAGGCCTCGTCGCCGGTCAGGAGATCCTCCATGCTCACATAGCCCTCCACGTTGCCGGACTTGATCTTCGCCCAGCCCTCCGCGGTCGTCTCCAGTATCTCACAGCCGCTGTTCTTGGGCATCGTTCCCACAAGCTCTTCCGTCTCGCCGGGCTCCTTGCGTATATTCAGATGATTCTGGACGTTGGCCACGCCCAGGTTCGTATAGCCATAGCTCTCCGTCACCGGATTCAGCGCCTGGTCGATAATCTCCACCGCCTCGTCCACAGACTTGCTCTCCACAAGCTCGTCCATAGCCGCGGAAAACCCAACGCTCAGATTGCTGGCCGACACCGGCAGCGGAATGGAAGAATAAAATATTATCCCAGCCGACAACACACACAACGCTCTGCGACTTCTTCTCATAGTATCCTCCAGGAACATCCCTCAAAATATCTCAAAAAATACAACAAATATTACATAAATATTACATTTTTATTATAATAAACTGCTATATTCTTGTCAAGAAAAGCTTTCTGGAACCATTCCGAAGTCTGGAGCTATTCTGGAGTCTGGAACGATTCCGAAGTCTGGAACTATTCCGGATCCTCGTCCAGGATGGAGAACGCGATGTTGGTGGCATGGTCGGCCACACGCTCCAGACCCGATATCACATCGGAGAAAATCATCCCCGCCCCCGGCGTGCACTCGTTCCTGGTAAGCCTTGCCACATGGGACTGCTGGAGCTCCCTCTCCATCTCGTCGATGGAGTTCTCCAGCTCCAGTATCTCATTCAGATGCTCCCGGTTGTTGTGGGAGAACATATCGATGGAGTAGCTCAGGATTTCCAGCACCCGGCTGAGCATGTCCTCCATCTCCTTCTGGGCCGCCTGGCTAAAGGACAGCTGGTCGTCC
The DNA here is from genome assembly GCA_944381745.1 of uncultured Lachnospiraceae bacterium. Lineage (GTDB taxonomy): Bacteria > Bacillota > Clostridia > Lachnospirales > Lachnospiraceae > JAGTTR01. The sequence continues at coordinate 2,845 of CALWMI010000066.1, forward strand.
ATGCGCATCTTCGCCGCGTCCGCCAGGTTCTCCGCGTGGTCGCCGATGCGCTCGATATCGTTCACCACATGGAAAAGCCCGCCGATGCTCTTGGCGTCGTCCACCGGTATGGTCATCTGGCTCACCTTGACCAGGTAGTCCGTGATGGCCCGGTTCAGATAGTCGATGTACTTCTCCGTCCGGTAAACCTCAGCGATCTCCTCCTCATTCAGCGTGAGCAGGCAGTCCATCCCCCTGCTTAAGTTCTGGGCGGCCATATCTGCCATGCGCTCCAGCTCCCGCGTCACCTCCACCACAGCCGTGGCAGGGGAGAAGATGTTCTTTTTCCCAATGTACTGGAGCTTGTACTGCTCCTCCGGCTCCCTGTCCTCCCCGGGCACCACCAGGTAGGTCATCCGGATGATCCAGCTGGAGAACGGGAACAGGACGATCACCTGGAACACCTTGAACAGCGTGTGGGCGTTGGCCACCGCCCTTCCGATATTGTCGCCGGATATGGACATGAAGAACGTCTCCATCCATCCCCCCGCCACAAACAGCAGCGCCATCATAATGAGCGTGCCGATCACATTGAACAGGAAGTGAATCATCGCGGCCCGCTTCGCCTCCTTGCGCCCGCTCAGGCTGGCCAGCAGCGCAGAGGCGCATGCCCCGATGTTGCACCCCAGGATAATGTAGAAGCAGATTCCAAGCCCCAGCAGGCCCTGCTGGGCCATGAGCAGGAGAATGCTCACCGTCACCGAGGAGCTCTGTATCACCGCTGTGATCAGGAAGCCCACAAAGATGGCCAGGAACGGGTTGCGCAGGCTGGACAGCATGTCCACGATCACCGGCACCTCCCGCAGGGTGGACATACTGTCCGCCATGATGCTCAGCCCCATGAACAGGACGCCGAAGCCCAGGATCACCTCTCCCACTTTATTGACCATCGGTTTCCTGATAAACTGGACCATAATGACCCCGGCGATCAAAAACAGCGGTGCGACCTCCGACAAATTGAAGGCCACCAGCTGGGAGGTGACTGTCGTGCCGATATTGGCTCCCATAATGACCCCCGCCGCCTGGCTTAGATCCATGAGCCCGGAATTCACAAAGCTCACCACCATGACCGTCGTCGCGCTGGAGGACTGGATGATCGCGCAGAACACCATGCCCACCAGCGTCCCCAGCAGGCGGTTTCCCGTGAAAAAGCTCAGGATCCCCCGCAGCTTGGCCCCCGCAGCCTTCTCCAGCCCATCGCTCATCAACTTCATCCCGTAAAGGAAAAACCCAAGACCACCTATCAATGACAATACAATATCAACGCCCATGCCGTCTCCTTATCCGATGCCCCTACATCCTCTTATCTCTCAGTATCTGTATCTGATTGCCCGCACGTCTGCCTGTGCTGTGAAAAATATCCCTTTGCAAACTCCAAATCCCTGTGCATCCGGTTCTTCAGTTCCTCCAGCGACCGGAACTTCATCTCCGGCCGCTCGTAGGCGTACAGCTCCACCCGGATTTCCTTGCCGTACAGCTCTCCCCGGAAATCAAAGAGATAGGTCTCAATGCCCTTCTGGTCCGCCCCCACCGTGGGCTTCACCCCGATGTTGCTGACTCCCTCGTAGGCGCGCCCCTCCACCCATGTCCTGGTGGCATACACGCCGTTGGGCGGCAGCAGCTTCTCCGGCGGCGGCACAATGTTGGCTGTCGGCATATCCAGCTGGCTTGTCCCGATGTGGTTCCCGTGCAGCACTTTCCCGGTCACGCTGTAGGGGTAGCCCAGAAGGAAATTGGCGAACTCCATGTTGCCCATGCCAATCTCCTCCCGCACGTAGGTGCTGCTGATGTCCCGGCCCTTATACTGCACCTTCTCCACAACCTCCACCTGGTATCCGTACTTGGGCGCCAGCTCCTGGAGGAGCTGATAATTGCCCCGCCGCTTGTGGCCGAACCCGCAGTCCGTGCCCACGACGATATGCCTGGCCTTCAGCCTTCCCACGAGGACGTCCTCCACGAAGGCCTCCGGCTCCATGGATGCCACCTCCGGCACAAACGGACATTCGATCAGGTAGTCAATCCCCGCCTTCTCCAGCATGCGGCAGCGCTCCTTGTTCGTCACCAGCGTCTGCATTTTCTTCCCCGTCAGGCGGCTGCCCGGCGGCACGTCGAAGGTGAAGACCACCGTCCGGCAGCCGAACCTCTTCTTGTCGCACAGACGGCTGATCAGCTTCTGATGTCCCACATGGAGCCCGTCGAACTTCCCGATGGATATCGCCGACGGCTCCTCTATATGAAAATCCGTAGTGCCTTTCTTGTATTCCATGTCATCCTCCAGCGGCGCGCAGCGCGCGCCATCTCGTATTGTTTTCTATAAAAATATGCGGACAGGCTTCCAGACGCCGTCCCCCTGCAGGGCGTACACGCCTGCGAACAAGCCTCCCTCCAGGAACACGCAGGCCTGTTCCCCTGGGGTACCCGGCAGCCCTCCGCCCGGCAGTCCATAAGCTCCGGCGGCATCCCCGCCCCAGGGCTTTAGCCAGCCGGCCTCCAGCTTGTTCCCATTTCGCGCCGCCTTCTCATATTCCCTCCGGACAAGCAGGCGGGGAAGGGATGAAAACATCTCCTCCACTGGGAGCAGGAATTCCTCCGCTCTCCCTTCCCTCTCCAGCGCCTCAATATCGGCAAGCTTCCTGGCATTTTCCAGGGTGAAGCCGCCCACCCGCGTGCGCAGCAGCTCTTCCATGCAGCCGCCGCAGCCGAGCCTGCGCCCCATATCCTCGCAGAGCGTGCGGATATAGGTTCCTTTGGAGCAGCGCACCCGCATGCGCGCCCTGGGCAGGCGCACCCACTGTACCTCAATCTCACTGATCTGTACCTGGCGCGGCTCCCTCTCCACCGTCCTGCCCTCCCGGGCCAGCTCGTAGAGCTTCCTGCCATGGATTTTGCGCGCCGAATACATCGGCGGGATCTGGCTGTACTCTCCCACGAAGGAGGCAGCTGCAGCCAGCACCTCCTCCTCGCTTGCCTTCACCGGATGCTCCTCCAGCACGGCTCCGCTGATATCCTGGGTATCTGTGATGCGGCCCAGCAGAAGGACCGCCTCGTACTCCTTGTCCTGGCCGGTCAGCATCCCGCACAGCTTCGTGCCCTTCCCCACGCATACGGGCAGCACGCCCTCCGCATCTGGATCCAGCGTGCCAGTGTGGCCGATCTTGCGCTCTCCCAGGATTCCGCGCAGCCTGGCCACCACGTCGAAGGAGGTGTAGCCCTTCTCCTTATAGACATTCACAATCCCGCTGCGCATATCAGTCCTCCGGCCTTCCTTCCAGCTGACGGCTGATGTGCAGCGTCAGATTGTTCACCACGTCGTGCACCATCCCCTGCATGGTGCAGCCTGCGGCCCGCTTGTGGCCTCCTCCTCCGTAGTAGACGGCAATCTTGCTCACATCCACCACTTCCTTCGACCGCATGCTCACCTTAAACTGTGCAATCGCAGTCTCGTACAGGAAAATCGCCACCTCCACGCCTCTGGTCAGGCGGAGCTGGCTCACAATCCCCTCCAGATCCTCCGGCCCCACGCCGTAAAATTCCATATCCTTCTGGCGCAGGGCGCTCACAATGACCTTGTGGTCGCAGATCAGCATGCTCTCCATGAGCGCCCTCCCCAAAATCTGATTCTGGAGATAGGTCTTCTGGAAGAAGCTATCCTCGATAATAGCCGCAAAATCCACGCCCTTTTCCAGCAGGAAGGCCGCTGTGCGCAGCGTCTTGGGCGTGGTGTTGCTGTACTGGAATACGCCGGTATCGTGGACAATGCCGGTGTACAGGGCCTGTGCGGCAGAGAGGCCGATCTTCTCAGGCTCCATAAGGCCGAACAGCACCTCACAGCAGGAGCTGGCCTCCGGCTCAATCCAGTAGAAATCCCCCAGCCCCCGGTTGCTCACGTGGTGATCCACACACAGGCGTTTCCCCGCCGTCTCATAGTGCCGCATAAAGGGGGCAAAACGCTCTGTATCGCTGCAGTCCAGCGCCGCAAACAGGTCAAAGCTGCGGCCGTCCGGCTGGCAGGCGACCTGTTCCGTCCCGGGCAGGTAGGCAAACCGCTCCGGCACGGACTCCAGGAACACCTGGGCCTCGATCTCTGGATAATTGTCTCTCAGATAATGCCACAGCGCCATGCAGGCGCCTATACAGTCGCCGTCCGGGCGGACATGGCCGGTAATCGCCACCGTCCGCACCCCCTTGAGGCATTCTGTCAATCGCGTAATATTTCTCATCTTCCACCTGCTCTCTCCCAGTCTAGCTGTCTTTGTTCACCTCGTCAATCAGATGGCTCATATGGACACCGTACTCGATCGACTGGTCCAGCACAAAGCGTATCTCCGGCGTGTTGCGCAAGTTTACCGTCCGGGCCAGCTCTCTGCGGATGTACCCTTCCGCGCTCCTAAGGCCCTCCAGCGTCGCCTTCTGTTCTTCCTCGCCTCCCAGGACGCTGATGTACGCCCGGCAGCTCTTCAGATCCGGCGCCACGGACACTGCCACCACTGTGGTCATCGGGTGGATGCGGGGATCCTTGATCCCCTCCCGAATAATGTTGGACAGCTCTCTCTGGACTTCCGTATTGATTCTTGTATTCTTAATGCTGTTCTTTCTCATCTTATCTGGGCACTTCCTCCATAATATAGGCTTCCACCTGATCCAGCTCCTGAAGGTCGTTGAATTTCTCGAACACAAGCCCGCACTCGTAGCCGGCCTTGACCTCCTTCACATCGTCCTTGAAACGCTTCAGGGACGCCAGGGAACCCTCGTAAATCTGCGTTCCCTCGCGGGTGATGCGGATGAGGCAGTTCCTCTGGAAGACGCCGTCCAGCACATAGGAGCCGGCGATTGTGCCCACGCCGGACGCCTTGAACAGCTGGCGCACCTCCGCGTGGCCGATGACCTTCTCCTGGTACACCGGATCCAGCATCCCCTTCATGGCGGCCTCCACGTCCTCGATGGCGTTGTAGATAACCCGGTACAGCCGGATATCCACGTTCTCCCGCTCCGCCACCGCCTTGGCTGTCGCGTCAGGCCGCACGTTGAACCCGATGATGATCGCGTTGGAGGCGGACGCCAGGGTGACGTCGGACTCGTTGATCGCGCCCACGCCGCCGTGGATAATCTTCACCACAACTTCCTCGTTGGACAGCTTCAGGAGGCTCTGGCGGATTGCCTCCACAGAGCCCTGCACATCTGCCTTAACGATAATGTTCAGCTCCTTCACATTGCCTGCCTGGATCTGGCTGAACAGATCGTCCAGGGACATCCGGGACTTGGTCTCCTCCAGCAGCTTCTCCCTTCCTTCGGAGATGAAGGTCTCCGCAAAGCTTCTGGCCTCCTTCTCGGTCTTGACAGAGACAAAGATCTCCCCGGCGTTGGGCACGTCTGAGAGTCCCAGTATCTCCACCGGCATGGAAGGCCCAGCCTCCTTGACCCTTCTCCCCTTGTCGTCCATCATCGCGCGGACTTTGCCGAAACAGGCTCCCGCCGCGATGGGATCCCCGATGCGGAGCGTTCCCTTCTGCACCAGCACAGTGGCCACCGGGCCCTTGCCCTTATCCAGCTCTGCCTCAATGACCAGGCCTCTGGCCGCCCGCTTCGGGTTGGCTTTCAGCTCGTGCATCTCCGCCGTCAGGAGCACCATCTCCAGCAGGGTGTCAATCCCCTCGTGGGTCTTGGCCGACACCGGCACAAAAATCGTGCTGCCGCCCCAGTCTTCCGGGATCAGCTCATATTCTGTCAGCTCCTGCTTGACTCTCTCAATGTTGGCGCTGGGCTTATCGATCTTGTTGATGGCCACAATGATCTCGATCCCTGCCGCCTTGGCGTGGCTGATCGCCTCCACCGTCTGCGGCATCACACCGTCGTCCGCAGCCACCACAAGGATTGCGATGTCCGTGGAGTTGGCGCCGCGCATACGCATAGCGGTGAATGCCTCATGTCCAGGCGTATCCAGGAAGGTAATCTTCTGGCCGTTGTACCGGATGACAGAGGCGCCGATGTGCTGGGTGATTCCCCCGGCCTCCCCGCTGATCACATTTGTGTTGCGGATCGCGTCCAGGAGGGAGGTCTTGCCGTGGTCTACGTGCCCCATCACGCACACCACCGGAGGCCTGGAAACCATCAGGGATTCATCCTCTTCCTCCTCCTTCAGCAGCTCCTCGATCACGTCCACCTTCTGCTCCGGCTCCGCGATGCAGTTGTATTCCAGCGCGATCTCCTCAGCCTTCTCGTAGGGGATCTCCTGGTTGACCGTGGCCATAACCCCCTGCAGGAACAGCTTCTTGACAATCGCCGCCGGCTGGATCTTCATGGCGTCCGCCAGCTCTTTGATGGTCAGCGTCTCCGGGAGGACGATGGTACGGATCTCATCTTCCTTCTTCTCCTCCGGCTTGGGCTGGATGAAGCTCCCCTTCTTCGGCTTCGCATTCTTGATCTGCTTTAAGGTATCCCTCTCAGCCTCCTTGCGCTCCCGGTTCTGGCGCTCCTTCTTCGCCTGCTCCTTGTAGGCCCGCTTCTCGCTGTTGGCCCGCTCTGCGTTGGCATGGTCGAGAGCCGCCCGGTCAAGGGCTGCCCGGTCTTCCGCCATGCCTCTTCCTCCCATGCCGCCTCTGCGGTCGCCGCCGCGCCCGCCAAAGCTTCTGTCTCCCGGGCGGTCGCTTCTCTGGAATCCTCTGTCCCCCGGACGGTCGCCGCCGCGCCCGCCAAAATTCCTGTCACCGGGACGGTCGCTTCTCTGGAATCCTCTGTCTCCCGGGCGGTCCGAACGCGCTCCGGCCGGTCCCCGGTCGCCGCCCCGGCCGCCAAAGTTCCTGTCCCCCGGGCGGTCGCTTCTCTGGAACCCTCTGTCCCCGGGACGGTCGTTCCTTCCCGGCCCCCGGTCCGGACGGTCTCCCCGGATTCCTCCCCGGTCGAACGGGCGGTCGCCCCTTCCTGCTCCGCGGTCAGACGGGCGCTCCGGTACCGGCCTTCCGGCAGATACTGGCTCCCTGCGCACTGGCGCCTGGGCAGCCGGATTCTGGGCGGCCTGTGCCGCTCCTCCCTGCCCCTGGGCCGCACCCGCAGGCGCGGTGCGCACCGGCTGTCCCTCCGGGCGGGGAGCCTCCGGCCTTACCGGCCTCCTGCCCTCCGCCTCCTGCGGCCGCACGGCAGTGCTGCTGCGGTTTGCCGAATTGCGGACTCCCAGGGGAGGCTTTAGATTGCTGCGGCTGTTCTGGGGATTGTACACCGATATATATTTCTTCTTCCTGACCGGCTGTCCCTGGCCCTCCGGTCTCGCAGGCTGTCCGTTTCCGTTCGTCTCTCTCATATGGTTCGTATCTCTTCTTTCCTTTCCGTTTTCTCTTCCTGTCTCCTTGGGAATCTCCCTCTTATTCCTGGAAGCCATGACCTGGCTGACCTGCTCCTCCGTCAGCGTGCTCATATGGCTCTTTACCTCTATGTTCTGTCCAGCCAGCACCTGCAGCATCTCCTTGTTGGTTATCTCCAGCTGCTTTGCCAGCTCATGCACCCTCATTTTTGCCATGCCCATTCCCTCCTATCCTGCTTTCTTCCTCCAGCCGCTTCAGGACTGCCTTAGCCAGCCCCTCGTCCGTCACCGCCGCCACCGCGCGGAAGCTCTTCCCGATGGAACGTCCCAGCAGCTCCCGGTCGGCGTATATCTGTATGGGCACCCGAAACCAGGCGCACATATCTGTAAATTTCTTCCTGGTATTGTCCGAAGCATCCGCCGCCACGACCACGAGGGCGGCTCTCCCTTCGTGCACCGCCTTATCCACGGAGAACTCCCCGCTCACAAGGCTTCCGGCCTTCGCCGCTATGCTAAGCAGGGACAAAGCCTTATCTCTCATCCAGCAAACTCAGCTCCTTCTTCAGCGTATCGTATACCTCCTGGGGGATCTTCACCTTCAGCGACCGCTCCAGGCCCTTGTTCCTGATCGCCTTCTCCAGGCACTGCGGGTTCCTGCACAGGTAGGCGCCCCGGCCGTTCTTCTTGCCCGTCGCGTCCAGGACAATTCCCTCTTCCGCCGTCCGCAGCACCCGCAGCATCTCTTTTTTATTTTTCATCTCCTGGCATCCCGTGCACTGCCGCAGGGGAATCTTCCGCACTGTTCCCAAATCTGATCACTCCTGTACGCTGTCCTCGTAAGTATCCTGGCTGTCTTCCGGCTGTTCCCCGCCGTACTCCTGGTAGCCGTCATACCCCTCGTAGCCGTCGTAGTCCTCGTAGGCCTCGTACTCCTCGTCCGCGTCGAAGTCTTCCATGAACCCTTCGATCTCCTTGGCCTGGGTCTCGCTCTTGATATCAATCTTGAATCCTGTCAGCCTGGCGGCCAGCCTGGCGTTCTGCCCCTCCTTGCCGATGGCCAGAGACAGCTGGTAGTCCGGCACCACCACCTTCGCCGTCTTCTCCTCGTCGTCCGCCATGACGAACACCACCTTCGCAGGGCTCAGAGCGTTCTCGATGAGGATGGCCGGGTTGTCGCTCCAGTTGATGATGTCGATCTTCTCGCCCCGCAGCTCGTTGACAATGGCGTTCACCCTCGCCCCGTTCATACCGACGCAGGCGCCCACCGGATCCACGTCCGGGTCATGGGAGTACACGGCAATCTTTGTGCGGGAGCCAGCCTCCCTGGCAATGCTCTTGATCTCCACCGTCCCGTCCCGGACCTCCGTCACCTCGGACTCGAAGAGCCGCTTCACCAGCTCCGGGTGTGTGCGGGAGACAAGGATCTTCGGCCCCTTAGTCGTGTCCTTGACCTCCAGGATATACACCTTGATGCGCTCGGTAGGGCGGAATACCTCCCCCTTCACCTGCTCGTTCTCGCTGAGCACCGCGTCCACATTGCCCAGGTTGATACTGATGCTGCGCCCATTGTACCTCTGTACAATACCGGTCACCACATCCCGCTCTTTTCCATAATACTGGTTGAAGAGCGCCTTGCGCTCCTCCTCCCGAATCTTCTGAAGGATGACGTTCTTGGCGTTCTGGGTGGCGATGCGTCCAAACTCCTTGGACTTTACCTCCACATTGACCGTGTCCCCAAGCTCATACTTGGAATCCATCATCTTGGCTTTCTCCAGGCTGATCTCCGTCACCTCGTCCTCGACCTGCTCCACCACCGTCTTCTGCGCGTAGACGGCGAAGTCCCCTGTCTCGCTGTTGATGTATACCTTGATATTATCCGACTTGCCGAAATGATTCTTGCAGGCGGTAATCAGAGAATTTTCAATTGCCTCCAGCAGCGTCTCCTTGCTGATATTCTTCTCCTTCTCAAGTATATCCAGCGCTTCCATTAATTCCTTATTCATGATGTGCTATCCTCCTAAAAACATCCCGTATCGTTAAAAATCAAACGCAAGCCTTATCAGTGCGATATCCGCCCGGTTCAGCACCAGCTCCCCGCCGCCGGTATCCAGCGTGACAGTCGCCTCGTCCCATGCCTTCAGCACGCCCTCAAACTCCTTCTGGTGGTTCAGGGGACGGTACAGCCGCACCTCCACCTCCTCGCCCAGGCTCCTCTTAAAATCCTTATCCTTCTTCAGCGGACGCCCAAGCCCCGGAGAGCTGATCTCCAGGATGTATGCCTCGTCGATGAAATCCTCCTGGTCCAGGAGATCGGAAAACGCCCGGCTCACCACCTCGCAGTCGTCCACGCTGATGCCTCCCGGCTTATCGATATATGCCCTCAGGTACCAATTCGTCCCTTCCTTCACATATTCTACGTCCACCAGCTCAAAATGATGTTCCTCGATCAGCGGCATGATCAGTTCCTCCGCCCTCTTCTCATAGGTCTCTCTCTTTGTCACAAGCCCACCTCCTTCGCTTCTGCTTTCCCACAAGCAATGAGAGTGGACTTACGTCCACTCTCAACTAGTCATCTCTGTAAATAATTCTTAATCATTGTAGCACTCTTATTTGCCGATTGCAAGGCTTTTTAAAAAATATTTTCCTGCGGCGGCGGGCAGGGAACCTGTGCGCCAGCGCCAGGAGAAGTGGGGTCAGGCCGGGTGTCTCAGCGGTGCTTTACCCCCTTGCCGTCCCTCTTGGCCAGCTTCAGGCGGTTCAGCGCCACTGTCCGCTGTCCGCTCTGGGCGGTCACCTCCGCGCCAGGGGCAAGCAGATAGGCGGCCTCCACCTCGTCGTCCTTGTCCAGCCGGATTCCCCGCACGCCCACGGCCGTCTTCTTCATCTTCGGAATCTCATCCAGGGAAAATTTCAGGAACGCGCCTTCCCTTGTCTGCAGGACAAGCTGTCCCTGTCCGGAAAGCTCCTGCACGCTGACAAGCCGGTCTCCCTCCGCCAGCTTGGTGGCCGCCACCGTCCGCTTCTGTGCGTCAAATTCCGCCCCTTCTGTCACCTTGCACATGCCCTGGGCGGTCACAAAGAGGAGGCCGCCCCCTGTCAGCTCCTCCAGCGGGGCCGCATAGATCACCTGCTCCTGCCCGCTGTCGTAGTTGCTCACATTGTCCACCGGGGTGCTCTTGTCCCGGAATTTCCCGTAGGGGATGTCCTTGGCCTTCACCGTGTGCATCCGCCCCGCGTCTGTAAACAGCGCGATGCGGTCCGTGCTCATGCAGCGCAGCACATAGCGGCTCTCGGCGTCCGCCGCCTCCTTGTTGCGCTCATAGACGGACGGGTCCATGCTTCTTATATAGGAAAAGCGGTCCATCAGCACCACCAGGGGCGCGGCCTGGGGCTCCTTCTCCTCGTACTGGATCTCCTCCGCCTGGGTGATGGCCGTCCTCCTGGGCCTTGCATATTCCTTCTTGATGGCAATCAGGTCTTTCCTGATCACTCCCGCCATCGTCTCATAGTTGTTCAGGATATCCTCGTACCAGGCAATCTTTTTCAAGGTCTCCTGGTGCTCCTTCTGCAGCGCGGCGATCTCCAGCCCGATCAGGCGGTACAGACGCATCTCCAGGATGGCGGACGCCTGCCTCTCGGTAAAATGCAGGCCTGCCGCAATCTTCTGGGAGCTCCTGGTGCGGAACCGGATTCCCTCGGTGTTCCCTGTAACCAGACAGTCCTTCGCCTGGGCGATATTCTTGCTGCCCCGCAGGATCTCGATGATCACATCGATCACGTCCACCGCCTTGATTAAGCCCTCCTGCACCTCCTGGCGCTCCCGCTCCTTCGCAAGCAGCGTCTCATACTTCCTGCCCGCCAGCTCAAAGCGGAAATCCACGTGGCTGCGGATAATCTCCTTGAGTCCCAGCGTCTGCGGCCTTCCGTCGGCCACTGCCAGCATGTTGACGCCGAAGGTGTCCTGGAGCCTGGTCTTCTTGTAGAGCAGGCTTATGAGGCCGTCCACATCCGCATTTTTCTTGAGCTCCAGCACAATCCGGATGCCCTCCTTGGACGACTGGTTGGAGATGTCCGCGATATCGGACGTCTTCCTGGACTCCACCAGGGCACACACGTCGTTCAGGAATTTGCCGATGTTGGCCCCGATCATCGGGTAGGGAATCTCCGTGATGACCAGGCGGCACCTGCCGCCCTTGTCCTCCTCCACCTCCACTTTCCCGCGTATCTTGATCTTCCCCGTGCCCCGCTCATAGATCTCCTCCAGCTCATCCGCGTTCACCACGATGCCGCCGGTGGGGAAGTCCGGCCCCTTGACATACTGCATCAGCTCCCGGGTGGTGATGTTCTCATTGTCCATGTAGGCGATGGCTGCGTCGATCACCTCCCCCAGGTTGTGGGGCGGGATGCTGGTGGCCATTCCAACCGCGATGCCGTCCGATCCGTTCACCAGCAGGTTGGGGATGCGCACCGGCAGCACGGACGGTTCCTTCTCCGTCTCGTCAAAGTTGGGGACAAAATCCACCACGTCCTTATCCAAGTCTTCCAGGAACACCTCCTGGGTGATCTTGGCCAGCCTGGCCTCTGTGTAGCGCATGGCGGCCGCCCCGTCCCCCTCGATGGAGCCAAAGTTGCCGTGGCCGTCCACCAGCGCCTGCCCCTTCTTGAAGTCCTGGGCCATCACCACCAGCGCCTCATAGATGGAGCTGTCCCCGTGGGGATGGTATTTGCCCATGGTGTCGCCCACGATACGGGCACACTTGCGGTAAGGCCGGTCGTAGCGGATCCCCAGCTCGTACATATCATACAGCGTCCGCCTCTGCACGGGCTTCAGCCCGTCCCGCACGTCCGGGAGGGCGCGGGAAATGATCACGCTCATCGCGTAGTCTATATATGATTTCTGCATGACCTCGGAATACTCGGTCCTGATAATCTGCTCTTCCATTCTCTATCCTTCCTCTGTCCCTTACATGAACCTTCCTGCGCGTCCCTCTCCCGGGCCGGCAGCCTACACATCCAGCTGTGCCTCCCTGGCATGCTCGTAGATAAAGGCCTTCCTGGGCGGCACGTCCGTCCCCATCAGCATCTCCGTCACATCAGAGGCCATCCGCGCGTCCTCGATCTCCACCCGCTTCAGGATGCGGGTCTTCGGGTCCAGCGTCGTCTCCCACAGCTGCTGGGCGTCCATCTCTCCCAGCCCCTTGTAGCGCTGGAGCGTGAACGGCCCCTTGTGGCGCCTGCGGTATTTCTCCAGCGCCTTGTCGTCGTACAGGTACTCTTCCTTCCCTCTGGAAGGCATAGCCTTATATAGGGGCGGCATGGCGATGTAGACATGGCCCTCGTAGATCAGCTCCGGCATGAACCGGTAGAACAAGGTCAACAGCAGCGTACAGATGTGCGCGCCGTCCACATCGGCATCTGCCATGATGATAATCTTGTCGTACCGCAGCTTCGTGATGTCGAAATCATTCCCATAGCCCTCGGAAAAGCCGCATCCAAAGGCGTTGATCATCGTCTTGATCTCAGCGTTGGCCAGCACCTTGTCGATGCTCGCCTTCTCCACGTTCAGGATTTTGCCCCGGATTGGCAGGATCGCCTGGTATTTCCGGTCCCTCGCCGTCTTGGCGGAGCCGCCCGCAGAGTCTCCCTCCACGATAAAAATCTCGCACTTGGACGGTTCCCGGCTCTCGCAGTTAGCCAGCTTGCCGTTGGAGTCGAAGGAGTACTTCTGCTTGGACAGCAGGTTCGTCTTGGCCTTCTCCTCCGTCTTGCGGATCTTCGCGGCTTTCTCCGCGCTGGAGAGCACGCTTTTTAACACTTCCAGGTTGCGGTCGAACCAGCGCACAACCTCCTCGCCGGTGACCTTGCCCACTGCCCGGGCCGCATCCTGGTTGTCCAGCTTCGTCTTCGTCTGCCCCTCAAACCGGGGAGCGGGATGTTTGATGGAGATGACCGCCGTCATCCCGTTGCGGATATCTGCCCCGGTGAAATTGGCATCCTTCTCCTTGAGGATGCCCAACTCCCTGGCGTAGGTGTTCATCACCGAGGTGAACGTCGTCTTAAAGCCGGTGATATGCGTCCCTCCCTCGGCGTTGTAGATGTTGTTGCAGAAGCCCAGCACATTCTCATGGAACTCGTTGACATACTGGAAGGCCACCTCCACGGTGATGCCCTCGCTCGTCCCACTGTAGTAGATGACGTCGCACAGAGCCTCCGCCTTCTTGTCCAGATCTTTCACGAAGCCGATGATGCCATCCTCCTCGTGGTACTCGATGTGCTCGGTCTCCTCCCCCCGCCGGTCCTCAAAGACAATGGTAAGCTTGGGGTTCAAGTAGGCCGTCTCATGCAGGCGGCTCTTGATCTCCTCCGCCTGAAAACGGGTCTTCTCAAAGATCTCCCCGTCCGGCAGGAAGTTCACCTTCGTCCCAGTCTTCTTCGTCCTGCCGGTGGTGGGCAGAAGGCCGTCCTTCAGCTGGACGCAGGGAACGCCCCTCTCGTAGCGGTCGTGATGGATATAGCCGTCCCGGCTGATCTCGATATCCAGGAACTCCGACAGGGCATTGACCACGGAAGAGCCGACTCCATGGAGCCCTCCGCTCGTCTTGTAGACACTGTCATCAAACTTGCCGCCCGCGTGCAGCGTAGTAAATACAAGCCTCTCCGCCGGCACGCCAAGCTCGTGCATGTCCACAGGGATCCCTCTCCCGTCGTCGATAACCGTCGCCGTCCCGTCCTTCTCCAGATATACCTCGATATGGCTGCAGTACCCGGCCAGGTGCTCGTCCACAGAATTGTCCACAATCTCATAGATCAGATGGTTCAGCCCCTTCCTGGATACGCTGCCAATATACATGCCAGGGCGCTTGCGCACAGCCTCCAGCCCCTCCAGGACGGAGATGCTCCCGGCATTGTAGGTGTCTTTCTTGCTCATCCGACGTTCCTCCCACTCTTTCCTTGTGCTCTGCCGCGCCAGGCGTCTCCCCGCGGGGAGGCATGGCAAAGCGGCAGCTTTGCACATGTACTATCATACACAAAACTGCCGCCGAAAGTCAACACAAGGGCTCTCAGGAAATCTGAAGCTCGATAAAATCGCCCAGCGCGTGGGGCACCTCCAGGCACACCACCACCTGGCCGTCTTTCTTATAAGAATAGCCAAAGGGAACCGCCGAGGGATCCATGGAATTCCAGTCAAAGTTGGAGAAATATTCTTCTGTCAGTGCCTCCGGGCTCATATCCAGATAGCCCTCCACGTCCTCCTTGGCGGCCTCGCCGCCCAGCACCGTGAAATCCTTCGTCTGCGTCAGGCATTCCACGACCTCCGCCGCCGAAATGTAGTCTGTGAGCCTGATCATCTGCCCATTCATCATATCCACATTGAACGTCTCGATATAGCGGTAAGGATGGGCTGCCTCCGGCTCATACACCTCCGCCCGGTAGACAATGCTCAGCAGCTCCTCCGTGGATGTGGCCACCTCGTAGGTCAGCGTCAGGGAAGCCCCCTCCGACAGCCCTTCCGTATTTTTCCTCGCGTACTCTGCAAAAATCTGGTTCCACTCGTCCTGGACGATCGTGTCCCGCATGCTGTACAGTTCCGGGTAAGTCAGGGAGATGTTCCCCTCCTTCTCCTCCACCGCCTGTATCCCGTAGGATGTCATGCGGCTCCTCTCCATATCGTAGTCATAGACAGAATGCCCGGTCTCCAGCACATTTCCCTCCACGGTCAGGCGCAGCCGGTCTGCCCCGTAAGCGTCCAGGAAGGTGTTGGTCAAGGCTCCCATGATCACATACTCCCCGGAGGTCCCCATCGTGGAGACATAGTTGCCGAACTCTGCGGACAGATCCAGCAGAAGGATGGTGAGCTCCTGCTCCGTCACTGTCTCCGACCGGTTCACCCGGGTGTCCTTGGGCACGATATTGTAGGTGGCCAGGTTGGAGATCAGAAGCTCCGGCGTGATGTTCTCCATCTCCACCGTGGTCACCTCCAGCCCGTCTGCCATCTCGTTGCTGTAGTAGATCTTCACCTGCAGGGGGCCCTCCTCCTGCCCGGCGGCGTCCTGTGCCCCGCCTGCCTGCCCGCTGGGCTCCGGCTCCTCTGTCTTCTCCTTCTCTTCCTCCGTGCCTGCTGTCTCCTGGGAACTCCCGGCAAAGGCCTCCTCGCTCTCCTGCGCATCCTCCTTCGCCCCAGCCGCGCAGCCGGCCAGCCCGGCCGTCATAGCCAGCGCCAGCACAAGGGCGGCCATTCTCTTTATCTTTATTTTCATCCTTGCCATAGCTTCGTCCTCCTCATATGCATCTTACCCTTATCTTAACATACTTTTTTCGGCGAAACATAACGATTTACCGGCAAAGATATTAAATTTTCTTTACGTTGAAAGTCCCGGCAGCTTCATAACTGCCGGGACCATTTCCGGTTGCTGTTCGGATAAAACAAATTGTCAAGGGGTTTTTAAGCGAATTCACATACACTGCCAGAATCCTTTGTTTCAACAAGCCAATCCAATAAATACCGCACCTGTATCCCGTTGTAATTACCCAGCGTTAACCGATCCATGGTTAAAATCATCTTTTCGTAATTGTCCCGGATATTTTCAAGGGGCCTGATTTCCCGCTCAAAGGTTTCTTGTGCTGTCATATCTGCCGTAACCTGGAAATATTGATATGCACCCTGTTTCTCTGCGACAAAGTCCACCTCCGTGTTTCCCACTTTGCCTATCGCCACCTTATACCCCTGTCGCAAAAGTTCAAAATAAACAAGGTTTTCAAGAGAGGAACCCAGGTCATAGTTTTTACGCGGAAGGATATGATTTCTTAGTCCCAGATCAATCATATACATTTTTTGATTTGCTTTTAAAAGCTGTTTCCCTACAATGTCGAAACGCTCTGCCGGATAAAAGATAAAGGATTCTGTTAAGGCTTCCACATAATCCCCCACAGTGTTGGGCGAGATTTTTCTCCCATTTGAAATCAGATAATCCGTAATACTTCTGACAGACACGGGGTTTCCCACAACACTTGCAAGATATTTTGCAATTGTTTTTAGCAGCGCAATATCTGTAATTTTTCGCTTGGATGGATCGCTTTCCTTTCTTGCCTGCCTATCCTCAATATCTTTTACGATTACCGTATTGTAAATCCCCTCCAAATAGGTGCTTACTTTTTCATTGGTACGATTATTCATGGCAGCAATATATGGCATACCGCCGTTTCTTAAATATTCAGGAAATCCCTGTTCCGGTTCCAAACCTGTCATGAAAAGAAACTCCCGGAAAGACAGCGGAAGCATTTTGATTTCCACATACCTGCCTGCCAAAAGTGTTGCCAAATCTCCCGAAAGCATATACGCATTAGAACCTGTAATATAGAGATCCACATTTGGTTTTACATAGAAACTGTCTACAACCTTTTCAAAGGAAGGCACTTTCTGAATCTCATCGAGAAAAATATAAGTAATTTTTCCGCTGGATAGACGTTCTTTCAGATATTGATGGAGCTTCTTGTAATCCAGCAGCTCTTCATACTCCAGTTCCTCAAAGTTGATGGAAACGATTTGCTCCTGTGTGACCCCGTTTTCCTTCAGCCATTGCTGAAACTGCATCAAAAGTGTAGATTTTCCGCAGCGCCCAAACGCGGACAACAAAAAAGCCCTTGCAATCCAAGGGCTTTGCGAATAGCTCGTAGGGGAATCGAACCCCTGTTTCCGCCGTGAGAGGGCGGCGTCTTGACCGCTTGACCAACGAGCCGTATCTGTTCGACTTGTTTATAATATCTCAAATTTCCCGAAAATGCAAGCCCTTTTTTAAAGTCTTTTATTTTCGTTTATGTCCATATATTTTCTAAATATTATCTATTTTTCTTTCTTTTTATTAGATTATTTGGTATAATAGGGACAGCAGAAGATTTCCAATACAAGTACATACAAAGGGGGTCCTACCATGAAAAAGATTATCGTTACCATCGCCCGGGAATTCGGCAGCGGCGGAAGGGAAATCGGCGAGAAGCTGGCCGGCAGGCTCGGCGTCTCGTTCTACGACAAGGAGCTGATCGACTTGGCCGCGAAGAAGAGCGGCATCCATGCCGACGTGCTCAAGGGTGCGGACGAGGTGGCCGGCAGCCCGTTTTTCACCGGCTTCGAACAGGCCAGCCTGAATGATAAGCTCTATGCCTACCAGAAGGAGGTCATCCTGGAGATTGCCAGCCAGGAGTCCTGCGTCATCGTCGGCCGCTGCGCCGACTTCATCCTGACAGGCGTCGCCGACTGCGTCCGTGTGTTTGTGTACGCGGACATGGACTATAAGATTCAGAAGATTATGGCCCGCCACAGCCTGAAGGATCCGGATCTGGTGCGCAAGATCATCCAGAAGACAGACAAGAACCGCCGCACCTACTATCAGTACTACACCGAGCACAAGTGGGGCGACCCGGACTATATGGATCTAATGGTGAACAGCGCCCTCCTGGGGGTGGACGGGACAGTCTCCCTGCTGGAGTACGCGGTGAAGCTCCGCCAGGAGGCATAGGCTGCGCATCCTGCAATTGATTGGACGATTCCTTTACAACCTTCTTAAATTTCTGTAAAGCTTGCGGAAGGCTCTTTTCACTTCTTCCAAAATAAAGTATACTATACAGGCGCCCTCGGCAGGGAGATCCACCTGCCGGCCGGCGCTTGAATTTTTGTGCAAAGGACTGGAGTAAGATGACTCTTTTACATAGCTTGCTGACGCTTGACGCCCTGAATTTTGGGAGCCTGGACTTTCTGTTCTGGTGCCTCCCCGCCTTTCTTGCCGCCTACTATCTCGCACCGGCCGCCTACCGGAACGCCGTCCTGTTCGCAGGCAGTATCCTCCTGTACGCCCTGGCGCAGCCCCACTTTGTGCTTGTGCTCCTGGCATCCTGCGCCGTCAACTTCTGGCTGGGAGCCCGCCTCTCCTCCAAGCCCTATTTTATCGCCGCCATCCTGCTGGACGTCCTGCTCCTGGCGTCCTGCAAGGCTGCTGTGCTGGCCGGCCTCTGCAAAGCCCTGCCCGTGGGAGTCAGCTTCTTCACCTTCAAGCTCATCTCCTACCAGGCGGATGTGCGGCGCGGAGTTATCCCGCCGGAATCCTCCTTCCTCCGCTTTGCCGCCTACGTCAGCTTTTTCCCCCAGATTACCTCCGGGCCGATTATGCGGTACGGCGACGCCTCCAAAGGCCTCTCCTCCCCGGGCGCCAGTGCCGCCGCCATGGAGGAGGGCCTGCGCCTTCTCATCCTGGGCCTGGCCTCCAAGATTCTGCTGGCAGACCGAATCGGCCTTCTGTGGAATCAGCTGTCGGTCATCGGCTACGAGAGTATCTCCACTCCCCTGGCCTGGCTGGGGGCCTTCGCCTACTCCCTGCAGCTGTACCTGGATTTCGCTGGCTACTCCCTGATGGCCGGTGGGCTGGGCCTGCTCCTGGGCTACCCCTACATCGAGAATTTCCGCCACCCCTATGCCTCCCGCTCTGTCGGGGAATTCTGGCGGCGCTGGCACATCTCCCTGGGAAGCTGGTTCCGGGATTATGTCTATTTTCCCCTGGGCGGCAGCCGGGCGGGGAAGGGCGCGGCCGTCCGCAACCTGCTGGCAGTCTGGCTCCTCACCGGCCTCTGGCACGGCGGCACCTGGAATTTTCTCCTGTGGGGGCTGATCCTGGGGCTCCTAGTCACCGGCGAGAAGTTCGGCTACGGCCAGTTTCTCGGCAGGCATAAGATCCTGTCCCATGTCTATCTGTTGACGGCTGTCCCCCTGACCTGGGTGGTGTTCGCCATCCCTGACCTGGGACAGCTGGGGCTCTACTTCACCCGGCTGTTCCCATTTTTCGGCACGGGAAGCGCGGTGGTGGATCCCGGGGACTTTGCCCGCTACCTGTCCATGTACGGTACTCTTCTGGCTGCGGGCTGCCTCTGCTGCCTGCCTGTGCTGGGCGGCATCTATCGCCGGGTGAGGCAGCGCCCCTTATTTCTGTTGCTCCTGCTTGTCCTGTTCTGGACGTGCGTCTATCAGATTGCCAACGCCTCCAGCAACCCGTTTCTATATTTTCAGTTTTAAGGGAGGGATGGGAAAATGAAGAACTTCCTCGAGATCTGTAAGAAATACCCGCTGCTGCTCCTGCTGCTTGCGACGGCGGCCGCCTTCACTGCCGCCGGTCTTGCGGGAAAAGACACCCTCTATGCCGCCTACCGTCTGGAGGATGTGGCGGAGCCGTCCCTGGGCGTGGTCTTCCGCGGCATCCGCGACGGCGTCTATCCGTGGGAGGCCTTCCAAGGCGGTTCCCTGCCCACCTCTTCCTCCGCTGTTTCCAACAGTGCAGAGGAAGGCGGCGCAGAGGGCAGGAAGCCGCAGGAAGGACAGGATTCTCCCGCCCAGGAGGCTGAGGAGCCTGCACCGGCTTCCCCGCCGGCATCCGGGGATATACCGGGGAATGAAACCCCTTCCTCCCCTGACAGCGCTTCGGAAGAGGCCGGTCAGGAAGGGGCAGCCAGTTCGGGGGAGGCGGCTGCCCAGGAGGCTGACATTCCCGTCCGCTCCTTCACCCAGGTGGACGAGTCCTACTTTGAGGACGCCCTCTTCATCGGCGATTCCCGCACCGTGGGCATGATGGAATACGGCGGCTTCTCGGAGAACACGGTCTTCTTCGCCAAGACCTCCCTCACCATCTACGACCTCTTCCACGAGCCCCTGGCCCTGCCCATGGCGGACGGCTCCTCCCAGACGCTGGAGGAGCTCCTGGCCGGACGCTCCTTCGGGAAGATTTACATCATGCTGGGTATCAACGAGCTGGGCCGCGGCACAGTGGAGAGCTTTGCGGAGGAATACCGCCTGGCTCTGTCCAGCATCCACGAGCTGCAGCCGGACGCGGTGATCTTTCTCCAGGCCATCATGCATGTGGGGCAGGAGAAGGACGCCTCCGACCCCATCTTCAACAACGCCAATATCCAGGCGCGCAACGACGCCCTGGCGCAGCTGGCAGACAGCCGCGTCATCTTCTGGCTCGATCCCAATGGGACCGTGTGCACGCCGGAGGGCTACCTGATCCCGGATTACACCTCTGACCAGATCCACCTGAAGGCACAGTATTACCAACTGTGGAAGGACTACCTGATGGCCCACGGGATTGTCTAGCGCCGGTGTACCAAGGGACAATGCGGCGCTCACCGCTTACAGGCACAAGCCAACAGGCCGGAGGAAGCGCTGGCATCTGCCCTGCTTCCATCCGGCCTGTCCGTCTTATTTCTCTATAAACCCGCTGTCTGCGATGACCTTCAACATCTCTTCGATCTGCGGCACATCCATGATGAGGGCCATCCGCACAAAGCCCTCGCCCAGGCTTCCAAAAGCGCTCCCCGGCACCACGATCACTCCGGTCTTCTCCATGAGATCCAGGGCAAATTCCTCTGAACTCTCATGCTGGGAGGGGATGGGCGCCCAGACAAACATCGTTCCCTGGCTGTCCGGCACATGCCATCCCAGATTCCTTAAGCCCTGGCACAGCGCGGTATTCCGCCTCGCATACTCCTCCCTCTGCTTTCTGACATCGGCGAGATCGCCCGTCAGGGCTGCGATCGCCGCATCCTGCACCGGATAGAAGACGCCGTAGTCGATCTGGGAGCGCACGGTGCGGAATTTCTGAATAATCTCCTCGTTGCCCAGGGCGAAGGAAATCCGCGCCCCGGTTAAGTCGAAGGATTTGGACAGGGAGTAGAATTCCACTCCCACCTCCTTGGCGCCCTGAAATTTCAGGAAGGACGTCCCTTCCCGGTTGTAGATGATCTCAGCGTAGGCATTGTCGTGCACGATCACAATCTCATATTTCCTGGCAAAGGCGATGAGCTCCTCGTAGAAGCTGTCCGGCGCTGTGGCGCAGACCGGGTTCAGCGGGTAGGAGACGATCATCATCTTGGCCTTCCTGGCCACCTCCTCCGGGATATCCTCAAAGCGCGGCAGGAAATTGTTCTCCCGGTAGAGCGGGTAGGGTACAATCTGAGCCCCGCACAGGTACGGCCCCACCTCGAAGATCGGGTAGCCCGGATTCGGGGCAAGCACCACATCACCGGGGTCGCACAGGGCCAGGCAGATATGCGCCATGCCCTCCTGGGAGCCGTTGAGCGCCATCACCTCGCTGCGGGAGAGTTCCACCTGGAATCTCCTCTGGTAGAAGCTGCGCACGGCGTCCAGAAGCTCTGGGCGCTCCACAATCGAGTATTTATAATTCTCCGGTTTCCTGGCGGACTCGATGAGCGCCTCCATCACATGGGGGCTTGGCCGGAAATCAGGCGTCCCGATAGAGAGGTCGTAAATCCTGCGGCCCTTCTCCTGAAGCCTTCTCTTCCGTTCATTCAGGACGGTAAAAATACTGCTCTGAAATGAGTCCATTCTCTTTGCAAACCTGATCTGCATATCCTCCAACATCCTTTCCTCCGCAGGCGCATCTTGCTGATACCTCCTGTGCGCCGCGCCAACTTATCCTCTCTCCTATTTTATTTGTTTTTTTTGCAAAGTCAACCTCCCAGGCGCATTCTCCGTTGCAAATTCTCCCATTCTATGATATGTTTAAGCAAAATCTTACACACCGGAGGTCAGAAGAATGAGTGAAAATCCCTTCAGCAACCTGGAAACAGAAGACATTGACATGACCGTCACCTTGAGCCTGGACGACGGCACCGAGCTGGAATGCGACGTCCTAGCCATCTTTCCCGCCAACGGCCAGATGTACATCGCCCTTCTTCCCCTGGAGCAGGAGGACGGCGACGAGGACGACGTGTATCTGTACCGCTACTCGGAGGACGCGGACGGAACCCCCATCCTGGACAATATCGAGTCCGACGAGGAATATGACATTGTGGCCGACGCCTTTGACGAGCTGCTGGACAGCGCCGAGTACGACGAGCTGTTCTCTGACCTTGACGAATAGTCTCCTGCCGTCCAGGCAGGAGACGCGCCGCAGGAGGAACGCATCCCCGGGGAATGCGGCCAGGGCTCCTATGCCCTGCTGCCTTTCCCGGGGATGTGCTGCCTTCCGCATGTCTTAGGGCTTCTGCACGCCCTTTCCTTCCGCATGTCTCAGGGCTTCTGCACGCCCTTCCCTTCCGCATGTCTCAGGGCTTCTGCGCGTCCTTCCCTTCCGCATATCTCAGGGTTTCCTGCGCATGCTTCTCTTCTGCCCCCTGGCTTCCTCGCTCCCTTCCCTCTTGCTGCGCCTCTGGAAGCCTTGGGTTCCTCCGGCTCTGAGAGCTCCCGCAGGAAGCGGGAGGGCTGCGCCGGCCTCCCGCACCGCTCCCTCACCCAGCAGATGTGCAGCTCTTCCTTCGCCCGCGTCATTGCCACATAGAAAAGGCGCCGTTCCTCCTCGATCTCCTCATCGGTCACGGAGCGCTTATAGGGGTTCAGCCCTTCGTTGGCCTCTGTAAGGTAGACGGTCTGGTATTCCAGCCCTTTGGAGGAGTGCATGGTCATCAGCTGGACAGCCTCCCGCTCCTTGGCCTGCTCCTCCATCTGGCGCTTCCACTCCTCCTGGTACTCCTTCATATGGGCAAACCATTCCTCATAGGAGGCGTACGGCCTGGAGGCCTCCTGCAGCTCCGCCAGCACGTCCAGCAGTTCCTCCTCCTCCATCCCCCGCTCCCTGGCGTACTCCCGCAAATAGTCCTCGTACCCGATGACCCGGCGGATATAGTGGATGGCTGTGTACGGGGACATCCCCTCCAGGCAGCTCACATCCTCCTCGAAGGTACGTATCCGCTCTTCCATCCAGCCTCTCCCGCTGTAATAGTTTAGGAGATCTGAGAAGAAGACCTGGGGCTTCTCCACTGCCTCCCGGCTGATGTAGCGGTTGGGCCGGTTCATGACGGACAGGAAGAGCCCCCGGCTGCGCTCCCCCATCCCCAGGCGGATGTAGGCCAGCAGGTTGCGGGCGATGAAATGGCTGTACATGTCCGGCAGGCCATCCTTCATGCGGAAAGGAATATTGTAGGCCATCAGCTTCTCCATCAGCTGGCGGGGCTGGACATTCGTGCGGAACAGCACAGCCATCTCTCGGTAGGGCACACCGGCCTCGTGCTTCTTACGGATATCCCCCAGGAGGAAAGCGTTCTCCTCCGCCACCCCGGCGAAGGGATGGATGCGCACCGGCGCGCCCCCGCTGTGAAAAGCCTCAATCTCCTTGGAAAAGCGCTGCTTGTTGCAGGCGATCAGCCGGGACGCGCAGTGCAGGATCTCCTTCCCGCACCGGTAATTCACATTCAAAAGCACCGTATCCGCCTGGGGATAATCCTTCTGGAACTGCCGCATCAGCTGCGGCCTCGCTCCCCGGAACCGGTAGATGGACTGGTCGTCATCCCCCACGATAAACAGGTTGGCGCTGCTGCCAGCCAGCAGCTTGACCGTCTCATACTGCATGGCGTTCACGTCCTGGAACTCGTCCACCAGGATGTAGCGGTACCTTCTCTGCCAGGCCGCCAGGATGTCCTTCCTGGCCATGAGCAGCTCCCGGCAGTAGACGAGCATATCGTCAAAATCCAGCAGCCCCTGGGCGCGCATCCGCCGCCCATACTCCCGGAAGAACCGGGGAAAGCTGCCGCCAGGGCATGCGCGGGATACATATTCCTCCGGTCGGATCCCTTCGTTTTTCACATAGCTGATCTCCCCCAGCACGCCCTTCAAAAATTCCGCCTGGTCGGGGATATCCAGCCCCATCCGTTCCGCCGTCTCAAGCGCCGCCTGCCGCTTCTGCTCTTCCCGCGCCACTGCGGAGGCCGTATAGCCATAGGCGTGCTTCAGGATCTGGAAGAAGACCGCGTGGAAGGTGCCAAAGGTCACCGGGGGCCGCTCCCCGCCCATCAGCCCGCAGAACCGCTCCCGCATGGAAGCTGCGGCGGCCTTGGTGAAGGTGACAACCAGGATGTGCTCCGGCGGCACCTTGCACGTCTCCACCAGATATTTTGTGCGGGCGGTGATCACCAGGGTCTTTCCAGATCCCGGCCCCGCAAGCACCAGCAGCGGCCCCTCCCTGTGGGCCGCCGCCTTCCTCTGCGCTTCATTCATCTGTTCCAATAGCTTCTCCGTCACTCTGCCTCCAACAATGCAATCCCCCGGCGAATCCTTGCCAGGGACTCCTCCTTGCCCAGAACTTCCAGGATCTCCGTGGCTCCCGCAGGGGTCATCTGCTTTCCAGATAGGGCGGTGCGCACTGGCCACATCACATAGCCGTTCTTGTAGCCTTTCTCCTTGGCGAATGCCAGAATCCTCTCATACAGGGCGTCGTTGGAGTAGTCCTCCTGCTCCTCCAGCACCGGCAGCAGCTCCTTGAGCACCGCCAGGGAGCTCTCCTTCGTCGTCTTCATCTTCTTATGGGCATACATGGCTGTGTCATACTCCGGCAGCTCCTGGAAGAAATCGATGTGCCCTGCGATATCCGGGAAAATCTCGATCCTTGTCTTCACCATAGCGGCGATCTTTTTCAGATCCAGATCTTTTGTGATCACCTGGCGGATATAGGGCTCTGCCATAGAATAAAAACGGTCAAAATCCATCGCCTTCAAGTATTCCCCGTTCATCCACTTTAGCTTTACCAGGTCGAACACTGCCGGGGATTTGTTGATGCGGCGGTAGTCGAAGGCTTCCACCAGCTCCGGCAGGGAGTAGATCTCCCGATCCTCCGCCGGGCTCCAGCCCAGCAGCGCCACATAGTTGACCACGGCCTCCGTCACAAAGCCCTGGGCGATCAGATCCTCGTAGGAGGAGTGGCCGCTTCGCTTGCTCAGCTTCTTGTGCTCCTCGTTCGTGATCAGCGGGCAGTGGATGTACTGGGGCACCTCCCAGCCGAACGCCTCGTACAGCCGGTTGTACTTGGGTGCGGAGGAAAGGTACTCATTTCCGCGCACCACATGGGTAATCCCCATCAGATGGTCGTCCACCACGTTGGCAAAATTGTAGGTGGGGAAGCCGTCGGACTTGATCAGGATCATGTCGTCCAGCTCCTCGTTGTTCACCGTGATATCCCCGTAAATGATGTCGTGGAAGGTCGTCGTCCCCTCTGTGGGCATGTTCATGCGGATCACATAGGGCTCCCCCGCCTCCAGCTTCCTCTCAATCTCCTCCTTGGGCAGGTGCAGGCAGTGCTTGTCGTACACGGATATCTCCTTGCCGGCCACCACCTGCTTTAAGGATTCCAGCCTCTCCTTGCTGCAGAAGCAATAGTAGGCGTCCCCCTGCTGGATGAGCTGCTTCGCATACTTCATATACAGGCCCTGGGCGCAGCGCTCGCTCTGGATGTAGGGCCCCACGCCGCCGTCCTTGTCCGGCCCCTCGTCGTGAATGAGCCCCGTCTCCTTGAGCGTGCGGTAAATGATCTCCAGCGCTCCCTCCTGGAAACGCTCCTGATCGGTATCCTCGATCCGCAGGATGAAATCCCCGCCCTCATGCTTGGCAATCAGGTATGTGTACAGGGCAGTCCTCAAATTTCCTACGTGCATCCGGCCCGTGGGGCTCGGGGCAAATCTGGTTCTGACTCTCGCCATCTCGTCCATCTCTCCTTATATCGTCCATCTCTTTTTTTCGTAAGCTAACGCTAATGCCGGTGTGCAAGGGGCAATATGCCCTTGGTGCACCGACGCTATTATATAACAGGGGCTTCGCTTTTGGCAAGTGGGCTGTCCCGGGTGTCCCCTGAAATCTTAAACAAATTTTAAGAAAATGCTCCCATTCCCTTAACATACTCCGGGAAATTTTCTGGTATATTAAATAAAGAACATCGAGTCCGAACGGACGGAACAGGAGGCAGCCATGGCAAAAGTACGCTATTCCAAGAAAGACCGCTATATCGTATACCCCGACCACCGCAATTTCGTCAACTACATCATCATCGGGGTCAGCGTGCTCGCCATCACCGTGATGGGCGTCGCCTACTCCGTCTCCCTCGCCCGCACGAGCGAGGACGCCGTGTCCGGGGCCGGGATCACCGCCCTCCAGGACAGCTCCCCCCTCTAAGTCTCTCCCGCACGATCTTCTGCCGCCTACAGGCGGCATATTTTTCGTTTCCCCTGCACAATCCCCTGCCGCCTATGGCGGCATATTTTTTTCACCTTCTCCTCCCCGCCGCATATGCTACTATGATCGAATGGTTATCTATTCTGGAGGTATCTATGCCCACAAGCAATGCACTTACATCCTTCCCCTTTCCGTCCCATTCCCTTCGCGCCATGCAGGCGGAGCTGCCGTCCTCCTACGGTTATCTGCGAGTCTACGTCCGCTCCTCCGTGCAGGCCCGGCCGCTTGCGGGAGCCGCTGTCTCCATCCGCTACACCGGGGATCCCTCCTCCTCCCTCGAGGAGGCTGTCACCGACTCGGACGGGCGCACAGAGGCGATCCGTCTCCCAGCTCCCCCGCTGGAATACAGCCTGCAGCCGGGCGAACCCCAGCCTTATGCCGAGTACACCCTGGACATCCGTGCGGAGGGCTACGAGCCCCTGACCGCCTCCGGAGTGGAGATCCTCCCGGACGTAACCGCCGTGTATGAGGCCAGCCTGCAGCCTGCCTCCCCAGACGGCTCTGCCTCCGTCTATGTCATCGGCCCCCACACCCTCTACGGGGACTATCCGCCGAAAATTGCCGAGAGCGAAATCAAGCCTCTGGAGGAGAGCGGGGAGATTGTCCTGAGCCGGGTCGTCGTCCCGGAAACAATCGTCGTCCACGACGGCCCCCCATCGGACAGCTCCGCCCGGGACTACTATGTCCCCTACAAGGACTACATCAAGAATGTGGCCTCCAGTGAAATCTACGCCACTTGGCCTGACGCCGCCATCCGCGCCAACGTCCTGGCCATCCTGTCGTTCACGCTGAACCGGGTGTACACCGAATGGTACCGGAACAAGGGGTACAACTTCACCATCACCTCCTCCACAGCCTTTGACCACAAATGGATTCCCGGCCGGAACATCTACGACTCCATCTCCGTTGTGGTGGACGAAATTTTTTCCGACTATCTGTCCCGGCCCAATGTCCGCCAGCCGATTCTGGCCCAATACTGCGACGGCAGAAAGGTCTCCTGCCCGAACTGGATGACCCAGTGGGGCTCCAAAGAGCTGGCGAACCAGGGCTACTCCACGATTGATATCCTGCGGTACTATTACGGCGATAACCTCTACATCAACACGGCTGAACAGATCTCCGGCATTCCATCCTCCTGGCCGGGGGCCCCTCTGCGCGCCGGCTCCAGCGGCCAGAAGGTGCGCCAGCTCCAGGAACAGCTGGACGCCATCGCCGATGTATACACCAGCATTCCCAATCTTACAGCCGACGGCATTTTCGGCCCAGCCACAGAAGCCAGCGTCAAACAATTCCAATCCGTCTTCGGCCTCCCGGCAAATGGGATTGTGGACTATCCAACCTGGTATAAAATTTCGGAAATCTATGTGGCCGTATCCCGCATCGCCGAGCTATCCTGACCCGCCATCTGTGCCTGCAGCGCGCATATACCGCAGAAAACCAGCATTTCGAAAAGATCAGCGCCGGTATACAAGGGACAATCGGATCCCCTTGTACACCGGCGCCAGAAAGATAAAAAAGGCATAAAAAATGGAAGCAATGGGGCTCGAACCCATGACCTCTCGCGTGTGAGGCGAACGCTCATCCCGGCTGAGCTATGCTTCCATGTGCTTTATTATAACGCAGAGCAAAAAGAAATTCAAGTATTTTTTGAAATAGATCCGCAAGTTCTATTTTTTGAAACAGATCCGCAAGTTCACAATTTCAGGAGCCGGTGCGGCACATATAGTCCGCACTGGCTCCTGCTGAACTGTCTATTTCCCGGCAGTCCCCTGCCCGAAGGCCCGGGTTTATCTGCCTTCTTCCCTTAGAAGCGCTCCTCGCTCCACTCGATCACATTGCCTGTCTGGGCGTCGATCTCAAATTCGTACTCTACGCCATCGTAGATGATCTCACCTTCATAGAGCATTCTCCCGTCGTCCCGGTCAAGCTCCAGCCGCAGGTGGGACGTGTCTGCCCCAGGTACTCTCTCCAGCACAATCGCCGTCACCTCGTCCTGCGTCAGGGTCGTCTGTGCCCCGCCATTGCCGGTTCCCGCGCCATTCCCGTAGAAGTCATACTCGATATCCTGGTCGAAGCTGATGATCTCGCCGGTCTCTGCGTTGATCTCATAATCGTACTCCATGTTCCCTGCATAGAATTCGATCTCGTACTTTGTCCTTCCGTGCTCCATCTCATAGCCCACCTGCATTGCCAGGATGTCTGCCTCGCTGACTCCGGCGTCCTCCAGGGCAATCCTCTTGGCATCCTCCTCTGTGATGGAAGCTCCGGACGGCTGGCCAGCCTGTCCTGCCGCTGTGCCCGTCCCTGTGGTTCCCGTGCCTGCTGCCGCGCCTGTGCCTGCTGTATCTGCTGCCGCGCCTGTGCCTGCTGTATCCGCTGCCTCTGTACCTGCCGCGTCTGTGCCTGCCGTATCTGCCGCCGCTGCCTCTGTACCTGCCGCGTCCGCCGTGTCGTCCACAGCCAGATCCTGGCCGGGCACCGATTCTGCCTGGGTGCCTGCCTGGGCTCCCTGGCAGCCCGTCACCACTGCCGCCATCAATCCTGCCGCTGCGAAAAGTGCCACAAATTTCTTTTTCATAAAAAATGCCTCCATTCGTTGATAATCTGATCTTGCTTGTTTGCTTTCGCTTATGCTTGATTGCTCTCGTTATGCTTGAAGTATATGTGAGAAAGATTAAAACAAAATTAAAAAGAAAAAGAAAATTTACTTCCTACGCCTGGCTGGCTCTCCGCCCAGATGCGGCCGCCGTGGACGCGGACAATCCAGCGCACCATCGGAAGTCCAAGCCCGGCCGAATCCGTGGTGCGGGACGGGTCTGCCTGGTAAAACCGCTCCCAGATATGGGACATGACCTCCTGGCTCATGCCGATGCCGTCGTCCTCCACCGCCCCGCAGACCTTCTCCCCCTCCTTCCAGAGAGAGAGCTTTACGTAGCCGCCTGGGCGGCCGTAGGCAATCCCGTTGGATACCAGGTTGATCAGCATCC
>CALWMI010000067.1 GCA_944381745.1 uncultured Lachnospiraceae bacterium
AAGGAGATCGGCATGAGCGCTGTTGTCAATAAGGAGAAAGAGAAGCACTTCGTGTACAGGTAAGTCAGAGGACAACAGAAAAGAAAAAATGGGAGGCGTCCCAAAGCCGGCAGCGGCTGCGGGGCGCCTCTTCTGTGTGACGGGCCCGGCAAGTGGATGCCGGGCTTGCGCGTGTGGGGATTGTCCCTGGGGACGCCGGCGCTATCCCAGGCGGAAGATGTCCATGATCCGCAGGTAGTACTCGGGGGCGTCGTTCAGCAGCAGGCAGTTCTCGTTGCTGAAGACGAGCATGGCGCCCAGGAAGATGGTGACGGCGAACACAGCCAGGATTACCCGGCCGGCAAAGCATCCGTCCCGGATCCGGGCCTCATACTCCAGGATGATCAGCAGGGCGAACAGGGCGGTGACCATGGAAATGTCGCACAGGTAGCGGACAAATACGCCCCCGATACAGTAGTCCAGGTAAGAGACTGCCAGGCATCCAGCGATGGCGGCCAGGTAGGTGAACCGCTTGCAGCGGTCGTCCTTGTGGATGTACCGGTGGGGATAAAAACCCAGAAAGAGATGGATGGGTATGGCCAGCAGCCCCATGCTGGCGGCGTGGTACATGTAGTTGCCGGTGACAAAGATGGAACCCGTGTCCAGGCGTATGAAGGGGAAGACCAGCTCGGTGGCCAGCGGCTGCAAGATATAGTAGTAGACGTACCCCAGCAGGTATTCCGGGCCGAAGGAGACGGCATTGTAGGTGATGTCGCTGACCGTCAGCTGATAGGAGGTGCCGAATTCCAGCGGGGAGCCGAAGCGGGCATAGTTGTAGGCGCACAGGCCCGCGCCGCCTGCGGCGAGAGGGAGCAGGAAACAGGCCATATCCTTCAGCTTGAACCGCAGGGGCGTATCCTTCTCCAGCAGGTAGAGAACCGCGCAGGGCGCAGCGGCGAACACCGCGGCGACAGATACGTTGGGGCGGGAGAGAACCAGCAGCAGGAGGGAGATCCCGGCGCCAGCTGCCAGAACCCTGCGCCCGGCTCCCTGGGGAGAGCGGAAAGCGCGGAAGAACAGCAGCAGGAACAGAAGCAGGAAGGCCATGGCTGCGTTGCCGGCTATGTAATAGAAGCAGGAGCTTGCAAGCATCAGGGGAAGGAGGCTTCCGAAGACAGCTGCGGTAGTCCCCAGCAGGTAAGGTACCAGGCGCACCTGGGGGAGGAAGCGCCGCCGCAGCTCATCCACCAGGGCAAACAGCAGGAGGACGGCAGCTGTGGAGTACACCAGGCTTACAAAGGCGTCGCCGGGGAGCGAACCGGTGAGGGCATAGTAGGGGTAGTACACAGTCAGAAGGGGTCCAAGCCCGAAATAGGAGTAGTACTGCCCGTCGTAGTAGGCCCGGTCCCAGTAGGGCTGATCCCAGTCCGCGACGGAGGAATCCTTTGTCCGCTCGGTATAGTCGTAGACATTTTCCATCCAGGCCAGGCGGGCGTCCGGCTCCAGATCCAGGGCAAGCTGTCCCTTCTGGAAAGCGTCAAACTGCTGGACATAGGCTCCATAGGAGGAGACAGGCTGCTCCAGGGGATAGGGGATGGAATCTCCCAGCCCAAAGGAATAGAGCGCCCGGGCAATCCAGAAGATCACGCACAGATTGGCCAGGGCCGTTCCCCAGAACAGCAGCCGGTGCAGCGGCCTTCCCTCCTGGAAGCGGATGTTCCGCCAGCCGAAGCGGACGGCCAGGCCGATGCCGAACACAATGCCGGCCAGAAGCAGGAAGCGGAGCTTGTCAAAGTGGAATCCCCGCTTCTCATTGAGGACGATGCGGGTGATGGCGAAGTCCTCCTTGGCGCGGTCGAAGGAGAGGCGCAGGCTGTGGAGATCCCCGTTGCTGCGCAGGCGGATGCGGGTGTAGCAGTGGCCGCCGCCTGGGTGGAAATAGAGGTAGCCGGCGTCCTGATAGCCGTACTGGCTGGCGTCGTCGGAGAGATAGCAGCTGGCGATATTGACTGTGCCGGGATTGCCGGAGGTATAGATGGTCAGCGTGCGGCTGGGGACATCCAGCCCGGTAAACTCCACAGAGGAACCAGCGCTGTGCACCAGAAGTTCCCCGTTCTCTCCCACAGTGACGCCGTCCAGGGCGGCTGCGGAGGAGAGGGGAACCTCATAGGAGGGCTGGGAGCCGATGGAAAAATCCCGGGTATTGGCCAGCAAAAGCTCTGCGCCTGCGGACAGGCACAGGAGCAGGGCGAGAAAAAGGAAATTTTTCCGCAAAAAGCTTTTCAAGAGAGAAAGGATCTCCGATATGGAAATAGGTAAAGACATAGCACATCATACCCCCGTAATTTCTATTATGATCATACAACAGGGGGTGGGGGAAAGCAATGCGGGAATCGAGGGAAATTGATACCTTTTTCACAAAAAATTTTGGCAAGATTGTTAAATAATAAATAATGCCCGGCTGGGAATAAAAAATTTTGCGGGATAAATTTAAATTTTCACATATGTGATAAAATATATCCAATATTAACAGATAATACAGAATATAAGTTACACAATATCGGAAAATGTTGTGTTAAAAAACAAATTATGCTTGAATTCGCGTTAAAAAGCCGCTAAGATAATATAGTATAGCGGAAGAATTGCCCAACGGCGTTCTGGTTATATTAATGTCAGTTTAAAGGAGGGAGTGTATTGGCAGTCGAAAATATGAAGAAAATCTCGCAGGCTGAGGAGGAAGCGGCGGCGATCCGCAGGCAGGCGCAGGACGAGGCGAGGAAGATCGTCTCCGACGCGAAGAAGGAGGCGGCCGGGCTGAAGCGCGAGATGATACGTCAGGCCGAGGATTCCTACGATAACGCGATCGCTTTTGCCGAGGGCGAGGCACAGAATGCGTATGACAGCAGGCTTGCGTCGGCCCAGGATGAATGCCAGGCGATGCGGGATGCCGCAAGGGAGCGCATGGCAGAGGCGGCAGAGTTTATTATAAGAAAGGTTGTGAACGCGAGTGTCGATAGTTAAGATGAATCGGCTGTCGGTCATCGGCCTGGAAGAGGAGAAGGACTCCCTGTTTGAGGAATTGATGGAATTCGGCGCGGTGGAGCTGAACGACCAGAGCGAGAAGCTCTTGTCCAAGGAATGGGCGGAGATTGCCGGGAAGGACGGCTGCGGGGACCGGGTGTCTGAGCTGGACGCGAAGCTGGCAAGGGTTCAGACGGTCCTGGAGATGATTGAGCGCTTCGGCGCTGCAAAGCAGCCGCTGTTCGCCGTGAGGAAGGAGATCAGCAGGAAGAAGTACGAGGAGACCCTCGGAAAGCAGGAAGATCTGGAGGCGGAGACCGGACGGCTGTACGGCCTGTATGAGCAGTGGAACGATGAGAAGACCGAAGAGAATATGGTCCGTTCCCTGCAGGCTTCCCTGATGCCGTGGGCAGCCTATGACCTCCCGCTGGAACTGCGGGGGACGAGAGGCGTCTTCATCCGCTGCGGCGTTATCCCGGCGGTGGCGGATGCGGAGGAGCTGAAGCGGCAGGTTTCAGAGGTGAGCCAGGAGAACGTGGTGACTGTCCTGGGCAAGGATCAGGAACAGCAGTATTTAAGCCTTATGTACATGAAATCGGATGCGGACAAGATCCTGGATGTGCTGAAGACCTTCGGCTATGCGGAGGCACAGTTCAAGGATATGAAGGGGACCGTATCGGAGAACCTGAAGAAGCTGGACGACAGGCTGGAAGAGTGCAAGTGGAGGCAGCAGAAGCTGGCCGAGAGCTTCCGGGCGGCGTCGGCGGGGAAGGAACGGCTCCAGTATTACTACGATTCGATTGTTGTGGAGAGGGATAAGCAGAAGGCCTCCGAGCAGCTGCTGCGGACGGAGAAGGCATTCTATTTCGACGGCTGGGTGCCGCAGAAATGTGCGGGACAGGTGGAGGAAATCCTGAAATCCCACGGGTGCTGGTATGAGATTACAGTCCCGGATAAGGATGAGGAGACGCCGGTGCTCCTGGAGAATAATTCCATGGTCACCCCGTTTGAGACAATCACAGACCTCTATTCCCTGCCGAGTTCAAAGGAGATTGATCCGACGCCGATCTTTTCCTTTTTTTACTTTTTGTTCTTTGGCATGATGTTTGCAGATATGGGATATGGCATTCTCCTGGCTGGGGTATGCTTTGCAGGGCTCAAGATGTTCAAGCTGGAGGGGCTGGCCTACAAGCTCGTCAAGATGCTGGCTTTCTGCGGGATCTCCACCTTTATATGGGGACTCCTGTTCGGAAGCTTCTTCGGCAACATGATCCCCATTGTCTCGGAAATGTTTTTCGGCAAAGAAATCGTGATTACCCCGCTGTGGTTTGACCCGATCTCCGACCCGATGAAGCTCTTGATTTTCTCCTGTATCATCGGAGGAATCCATCTGTTCATCGGGCTTGGCATCAAGGCTTACCTGCTGATCCGGGACGGCCAGGTGCTGGATGCGGTGGAGGATGTGTTTGTGTGGTACGCCCTGCTGATCGGCATCGTATTGCTTCTCTTCGGAGGAAGCATTGTGCCGGATAAGCCGGATGTGACGCAGGTGCTGACAGAGGTTGGCAAATGGCTGGCGATTGTGGGCGCAGTTGGCATCGTGGGGCTGCGGGCCGTCAGGGGCAAAGGCATAGGCAGGGCCGTAGGCCTGTGGAACCTGTACGGAGCTACCAGCTGGCTGGGAGACGTCCTCTCGTATTCCAGGCTTCTGGCGCTGGGATTGGCATCCGCAGTCATTGCCCAGGTGTTCAACGCGCTGGGCGCGATGCTGGGACATGGGATTATCGCCGTGATCGGGTTTATCGTCATCGCCGTGATCGGACACGCGTTCAACTTCTTTATCAACGCGCTGGGAACCTTCGTCCATGCCAGCAGGCTGCAGTATGTGGAGTTTTTTGGAAAGTTTTATGAGGGCGGCGGCACCCCGTTCGAGCCCTTTAAGAAAAATACGAAATATGTAAAGATAGTTAAGGAGGAGAAGTCATGAATTTAGGTTTGGCATTAGCGGTTATCGGAGCTGCAATCGCAGCATTGGCAGGAGTTGGAAGCGGTATTGGCGTTGGAATCGCGGGCGAGGCTGCCGCAGGGGTTATCGCGGAGGATCCGAAGAAATTCGGGCAGACGCTGGTGCTCCAGGCTCTTCCTGGAACGCAGGGCATCTACGGCCTTCTGATGGCCTTCCTGATTTTGACGAAGATCGGCATGCTGGGAGGAAGCCCGGTGGATCTTACCTGGACACAGGGCCTGTATCTGCTGGCCTGCGGAATCCCGGTGGGCGTCGTGGGAATTTTCTCTGCTATTGCCCAGGGCAAGACCGTGGCGGCAGGCATCATGCTGATCGCGAAGCGCCCGGGCGAGCTGGCCAAGGGTATGATTTACGGCGCTATGGTTGAGACGTACGCCGTGCTGTCCCTGCTGATTTCCTTCCTGATGTACAACGCGATCCAGCTGTAGAGATTTCTGCAGGGAACCATGACATTGGAAAGGCAGGGGTGAACCGTATGGGCATTGAGAATATAACGGCCCGGATCCTGGCAGAAGCCCAGGAGGAGGCCGGCAAGATGCGCTCAGCCGCCCAAGCTGAGAGGGAGAAAATCCTGAGCAAGGCGAAGGAGGAAGCCGAATCCCAAAAGAATCTTTTGGAGAAGAAGGCTGTGGAAGAGGCGCGGCTGCTGAAAGAGCGCAAGGCTTCTGTCGCTGAGCTGGAAGTGAGAAAGATGAAGCTGGCGGTGAAGCAGGAGATGATTGAGGAGGGCTTCCAGAAGGCGACGGAGGAGATCGCACAGATGGACAGCGGGCAGTATGAGGCACTTCTCGAGCGGGCGTTGGTACCGTTTCGGGACGTTGGCGGCGAGATACTGCTGAACGAGAGAGACCAGAAGCGTATAGGGGAAGGAATGAAAGCCTGGACAGCCGGCAGCGGACTTACCGTTGCGCAGGAGACTGTGGATATACAGGGCGGTTTCCTTCTGCGGCGCGGCAGCATTTACATCAATGGGTCGCTGGAGGAGATGCTGGCGGTCGAGAAGAAGGAATTGACTGCAGAGCTGGCATCCATGCTGTTCGAGTAGCATGGGTCTGGACACAGCAGACAGAAAGGAGGTACCGCTGTGGGAGCAGATTATATCTATGCCTGCGCCAGAGTGCGGGCCAATGAAAAAAATCTCCTGACCCATGACCAGTTGAATATGATGGCGGAGTCCAAGACCGCAGAGGATGCTATGAAGATGCTGCAGGACGCGCAGTACGGGGAAGGCGGAGAAGTGCAGAGGCCTTCCGCCTATGAGAGGCTTCTCCTGCAGGAGACAGAGAGGCTTTACCGCCTGATGAAGGAAGTGGCGCCGGGCGAGAAGAGCTTCCGCATATTCTTTTATCCGTTTGACTATCACAATATCAAGACGCTGCTGAAAGCGGAGTTCCTGGAGATTGACGGGCGGGGAAGCCTGATGGAGGGCGGGACGATCGACCCCGCTGCCATGGCTGTGCTCGTCAAGGAGAGAAACTATACCGGTATGACGCCGCATATGAGGAAGGCGGTGGAGGAGTCCATAGACGCCCATGCCCGCACCGGCGATCCCCAGAGCATTGACCTGATCTGCGACAGGGAGTGCTACGCGGACATCAGCCTCGCGGCGAAGAAGACCGGCAACCTGTTTGTCCAGGGCTATGTGCGCCTGCTGATCGACACGGTGAACCTGAAGACCTTCGCCAGGGCGAGGCAGATCCGGCAGCCGTGGAGCTTTTTCGCCAGTGCGTTCCTGCCCGGAGGGGAGATCTCCGAGAAGACCTTCGTGGCAGGGTATGAGGAACCGCTGCAGCAGTTCGCGGGCAGGATCGGCACATCGCCGCTGGCCCAGGCTGCGGAGGAGGGTGCGGCAGGCATCCGGGAGTCCGGGAGCTTTACCGTGCTGGAGAAGCTGTGCGACGACGCGCTGATAAAGTATATCAAGGACGCCAAATATATTTCTGTGGGTATAGAGCCGCTGGTTGCCTATATAGCTGCGAAGCAGATGGAGATCAAGAGCGTGAGGATCGTTATGGCCGGCAAGCTGGCCGGCATCTCCTCGGAGCTGCTCCGGGAAAGGTTGAGGGAGACATATGGCTAAAATCGGAGTGATTGGGGACGCCACAAGCGTCCTTGGATTTAAAGCATTTGGCCTCGAGGCGTTCGCGTGCGACACGCCCCAGGAGGCAGCCCATATCCTGCACCGGATCGCCGGGGAGGGCTATGGGATTATCTACATTACAGAACGGCTGTGCAAGGACATGTCCAGAGAGCTGGAGGCGTATGTGCGCCAGCGTACGCCGGCGATTATTCCGATCCCCGGCGTGGACGGCAACTTCGGCGTGGGAATCGCCGGAGTGAAGAAATCGGTGGAGCGGGCTGTAGGTGCAGATATTTTATTTGGAGGTGACGACGAATGAGTCAGGGAAAGGTTGTGAAGATATCCGGTCCGCTTGTCGTGGCAGAGGGCATGCAGGATGCAGATATGTACGATGTTGTCCGTGTGGGTGAGGAGAACCTGATCGGAGAAATTATAGAGATGCGCAATGGGATGGCCTCCATTCAGGTATACGAGGAGACAGCCGGGCTGAAGCCGGGATCTGTCGTGACATCCACAGGCGCACCCCTGTCCGTGGAATTGGGGCCGGGGCTGATTGAGACAATGTATGACGGAATCCAGCGTCCGCTGGAGGGAATGATGAAGAAATCCGGCCCGAATATCACAAGAGGTATCGCAGTGCCGGCCCTGGACCGCGAGAAGAAATGGGAGTTCGTGGCCACGGCAGCTGTGGGGGACGAGGTGGAAGCCGGCGATATCATCGGAACTGTCCAGGAGACGCCGGTGGTCGTTCAGAAGATTATGGTTCCCTACCGTGTCAAGGGAAAGATCAAGAGCATCCAGTCTGGAAGCTACACCGTGGAAGAGACGGTATGCGTGGTGGAGAAGGCGGACGGCAGCGAGGAGAAGCTGACGCTGATGCAGAAGTGGCCGGTGCGTGTGAGCCGTCCGTATAAGACGAAGCTTGTGCCGGATACGCCGCTGATCACAGGCCAGAGGGTCATCGATACCATGTTCCCCATCGCCAAGGGCGGTGTGGCCGCCATCCCCGGGCCTTTCGGCTCCGGCAAGACGGTGACCCAGCACCAGCTGGCTAAGTGGGCAGACGCGGACATTGTGGTCTACATCGGCTGCGGAGAGCGTGGAAATGAGATGACGGACGTTCTGATGGAGTTCCCGGAACTGCAGGATCCGAGGACTGGCCAGTCGCTGATGAAGCGGACGGTCCTGATCGCAAATACATCCGACATGCCTGTGGCCGCCCGTGAGGCGTCGATCTATACAGGCATTACCATCGCGGAATATTTCCGTGATATGGGCTATTCCGTGGCGCTGATGGCTGACTCCACATCCCGCTGGGCCGAGGCTCTGCGTGAGATGTCTGGACGTCTGGAGGAGATGCCCGGCGAGGAAGGCTACCCGGCATACTTAGGTTCCAGGCTTGCCCAGTTCTATGAGAGGGCGGGCAAGGTGATCAGCCTGGGCAAGGAAGGAAGAGAGGGAGCGCTGTCCGCGATCGGCGCCGTGTCCCCTCCGGGAGGCGACACCTCCGAGCCGGTATCCCAGGCCACCTTACGTATCGTCAAGGTGTTCTGGTGCCTGGACTCCAACCTGGCCTACAGCCGCCATTTCCCGGCAATCAACTGGCTGAACAGCTATTCCCTGTACTCCGCAAGGCTGGATAAGTGGTTCGGGCAGAATGTGGATAAGGATTTCCCGGAGCAGAGAGGCGAGGCGCTGAAGCTCCTCCAGGAGGAGGCAGAGCTCAATGAGATCGTGCAGCTGGTTGGCGTGGACGGCCTGTCCGTATCGGACCGCCTGAAGCTGGAGGCCTGCAAGATGATCCGGGAGGACTACCTGCACCAGAACTCCTTCCACGAGGTGGACACGTACACATCCGTCAGAAAACAGTTCCTGATGCTGAAGCTGGTGCTCTCCTACTACAGGGAAGGCCTGGAGGCTCTGGAGAAGGGCGCTGATTTCAACAAGCTGGCTGTGCTGGCGGTGCGCGAGAAGATCGGACGTTTCAAATATGTGACGGAAGATAGAGTGGAGGAAGAGTACGCGAAGGTGATCGCAGAGATGGATGACGAGATCCATGAGCTGACGAGGAAGGGGGCTGAGGAAGCATGATTCGGGAATATAAGACGATATCGGAAGTGGCTGGCCCCTTGATGCTGGTGAAAGGAGTCGAAGGGGTAGGATATGACGAGCTGGGCGAGATCGAGCTGCCCAACGGGGATATCCGCCACTGCAAGGTGCTGGAGCTGAACGGGACGAATGCCCTTGTGCAGCTGTTTGAGAGCTCCGCAGGAATCAACCTGGCGGAGAGCAAGGTGCGTTTCCTGGGGCATGGCACAGAGCTGGCAGTTTCTATGGATATGCTGGGCCGTGTCTTTGACGGGATGGGCAACCCCATCGACGGGGGGCCGGAAATCATCCCGGAGGCTATGCGAGACATCAACGGACTGCCGATGAACCCGGCGGCCAGGGATTACCCTTCGGAATTTATCCAGACGGGCGTGTCCGCCATCGACGGGCTGAACACGCTGGTAAGGGGGCAGAAGCTGCCCATCTTCTCCGGCTCGGGACTTCCCCATGCCGATCTGGCGGCGCAGATCGCCCGCCAGGCAAAGGTGCTCAATTCCGAGGGCAACTTCGCCGTTGTGTTTGCGGCCATCGGTATCACCTATGAGGAGGCAGATTTCTTTATCTCCGATTTCCGCCGGACAGGGGCTATCGACCGGACGGTACTGTTTATGAACTTGGCCAACGACCCTGCGGTGGAGCGTATTTCCACGCCCCGTATGGCTCTGACTGCGGCGGAATATCTGGCTTTCGATAAGCACATGCATGTGTTGGTCATCCTGACGGATATCACCAACTATGCAGAGGCGCTGCGTGAGATTTCCGCAGCCCGCAAGGAGGTTCCGGGACGCCGCGGCTATCCGGGTTATCTGTATACAGACCTGGCCACCATGTACGAGCGTGCAGGAAGGAAGAAAGGGATTGACGGGTCAATCACCTTGATCCCGATCCTGACCATGCCGGAGGACGACAAGACCCACCCCATCCCGGACTTGACCGGGTATATCACCGAGGGACAGATCATCCTGTCCAGGGAGCTGTACCGCAAGGGCATCAAGCCTCCGATCGATGTGCTGCCGTCCCTGTCCCGTCTGAAGGATAAGGGAATCGGCAAGGGCAAGACGAGGGAAGACCATGCGGATACGATGAACCAGCTGTTCGCGGCCTACGCGAGAGGCAAGGAGTGCAAGGAACTCATGTCCATTCTGGGCGAGGCGGCTCTGTCCGATGTGGATAAGCAGTACGCCAAGTTTGCGGACGCCTTCGAGGAGAAGTACGTCTCCCAGGGCTATGAGACGAACCGGGCGATCGAGGAGACGCTGGATATCGGCTGGGAGCTGCTGCGGCAGATGCCTCGCGCAGAGCTGAAACGTATCCGGGATGAATATCTGGAGAAATATTACGACCGGGAAGGTGAGTAAATGGATAGACTGAACGTAAACCCTACCCGTATGGTTCTCACAAATCTGAAGAAGCAGCTGAGAGTCGCGGTCAGAGGACACAAGCTTATGAAGGATAAGCGCGACGAGCTGATGAAGCGGTTCCTGGATCTAGCCAGGGAGAACAAGAAGCTGCGGGAAGAGGTGGAGGCCTCCCTCACAGAGGTGTATCAGAGCTTCTCTATCGCCAGCGCAGTGATGACGCCGGCCATGATGGAGGAGGCCCTGATGTATCCGAAGCAGAGCGTGAAGCTGACCGTGGGGAACCGGAATATCATGAGCGTGGACGTGCCGGTGTTTGATTTCCACACGGAGACGGCGGGGACAGAGTCGGACAACATCTATCCCTACGGATTTGCCAACACGTCCGGCGAGCTGGACACCGCGATCCGCAAGCTCTCCGATATCTTCCCGCAGATGCTGAAGCTGGCGGCGATGGAGAAGGAGGCGGCGATGCTCTCCGACGAGATCGAGAAGACCAGGCGCCGGGTCAACGCGCTGGAGTACGTGAAGATCCCGCGCTTCCAGGAGACAATCCGCTACATTACCATGAAGCTTGACGAGAACGAGAGGGGCAACCAGACCCGCCTGATGAAGGTCAAGGACATGATGGTGCAGGATGCCGTCCAGGAGAAACGGGAGAGAAGCGAGGAAGCCTACGCCGAGTATGCGGCCAGAGGATAAAAAGAAAAAAAGACTTGAAAACTGTCAGTCGATGTGCTATAGTATTAATGCTGTAACGGCGCCGATGCGTGGCTCAGTTTGGTAGAGCACTACCTTAGGGAGGTAGGGGCCGCAGGTTCAAATCCTGTCGCATCGACTGCACAGAGAGACCGGGATTCTTCCATTGGAGGAATCCCGGTGTTTTTTTGCGCCTTGACCGGCAGCCCTGCTGTCCGGGCGGGGCGCATAAGCCAGCCGCCCGGCAGGGAATCCGGTCAGATACCCAGCTTCTCCCGCAGGAAATCCGGGGCATCCGGCACATGGATATAGTAGGCCATGTAGTTGGGATACAGCTGGCCCTCTGGCAGCTCCACCGGATAGATGTCGATGGAACAGCTGTCGTAGAAGTCCGGGTCGGCGCTGTAGAACCACTGGTTTTGCCCGATGCGCAGGCAGGGGAGGATGGCTTCTATCTCCTCCGGGCTGGAAAATACATAAGTCTGCTCCAGGGGAACCGACGTCGCCTGTTCTGGGGAATCTTCGGATTCCTGGCTGTCGGGGTAGTGGAAAATCTCAATGTAGGATACGTCCTCCGCATCAAAGGCGGTGGATAGGCCCAGCTCCTGCAGCTTTGCCAGGGTGCGGGCGTATCCGTCGTAGACAAGATAGCGCCCGGCCTGGCCGTCGTACATGGTGCCCAGGGTGATCTGGAAGCTAAGCTCTCCAGCTGCCTGGGATTTCGTGTCCTCCAGCGTGCACGCCAGCAGGTCGGCGGTGAAGGCTTCCAGCAGGGCATCCATGTCGCTGGCCGCCAGGGGGAGAAATTGCTCCCGCCCCAGGAGATCCTGGAACCAGATGCCCGTGTAGGCGTCCTTGTGGGCCCCGTCCGTCAGCACTGGGAAGCAGCCCTCCTTGTATTCCGGGGAGGCGTACACCTGGGCGATCAGCCCTTCCTGCTCCAGGAGGAGCAGGGGATACTCCCGGTAGATGTCCCGCCCGCTGCTGGTGGTATAGCGCACAATGCAGGTCATATCGCCGCCATGCCCTTCGCCGGCCAGGCGGGCGCTATCCTGGGCCAAGGCGTAGGCGGCGTCCATACCGGTGATCTGCATATGCTCCAGCCGGTACTCTGTCCGGGAGAGGTGGGAGAGGTAGCCCTTGTCATTCCACACATAGGTGTCGGAGGAGGTGTCCAGCTCCCGGAAATCAATGGCCATGGACGCCAGGGAGTCCCTGTCCGGCAGGTAGGTATTGTAGCCCAGGAGATCCTGGGAGAGGATGAGGGTCAGCAGGATGGAAATGGCCAAGGCCAGGAGAGAGCTCCTGCGGTGAGCCAGCCCCTGCCGGAAGCTCTGGGCGAAGAGCATCTCCAGGAAGACGCAGGCTGCCAGCCAGAAGGCGAGAAGCCCGAAGAAAAACCAGAAGATATCCCGTCGCATGGAGTAGAAGAAAAGTCCGCCCAGAAGGCTTGCCGGCACGCAGGACAGCAGCTTGACAGGGAGCTGGGTCTTGGGGAACACCAGGGTCCTTCCGGCGGCTTCCGAGGGCCGCATCCGGTAAAGCTGCAGGGCAAGCAGGGAGAAGAGTAAGGCGATCCCCCATCCGAGGAACAGGTTCTGCGGATGGTCTAGGAGCCGGAAATAGTAGGTGATGGGAGACAGCACCGTCTCCGTCTTCCCCAGCGGACCGTATGCCATATAGTAGGTGTCCAGGAAGGTATCCATCAGGAAGATACGCAGGGCGCGCACGATCACGCCGTACAGGAACAGGGTACCGGCCATCAGGATGCTGACCACCAGAGTGCCGGTGAGGAAGACTGCCGTCAGCGCCACGCTGTAGAGGACGAGATAGGCGGTCATGTGGACGACGAACAGCATGTAGGCATCGGTCAGCACTTCCGGGGTCAGCCCGCCCTTGGCAGCGATGAGCGGCAGCGTCAGCAGCAGGCAGATGCCGAAAGGCAAGGCGTAAATGAGGATGCCGCAGCAGTATTTCACCAGGAAGAGGAATTCCCGGCGCACCGGAAGACTGTGGTAGTAATCCGTGGTAGAGCGCCGGAACAGGTAGGCGAAGCCTCCGGGGGCACAGATGACGGAGGCAGCCCCGGTGATCAGCGCGATCAGAGAGTTCCCCAGGGAGAACAGTTCCCGTGCGGCCTTCACGGCAGGCACAGCCTCGAAGGTCATACTCCCATACAGGAGCTGGTAAGCGGCGGGCAGAGCCAGGAAGAACACGAACAGCCCCAGGAAAAAGCTCCATGCCCTGCGGCGGAAGTCCTCTCTCAGCAGCCTAAAAAATAATTTTCCGTATGTCATATCCTGCCACCTCCGTTTCACAGATAAAAATTTCCTCCAGCGTCAGGGGGAGAAGCTCATAGAACAGCGGCTCTGCCGCCTGGATGCGCGCCTCGATCTCTTCCCGGCCTCCCCGTATGGTTACCGTGTGAAGCCGCCCCTGGCATTTGTCGGCGAGAACCGCAAGAGGGGCGAACAGTTTTTCTGCGCTGCCGCCGCTGTCTTCCTTCAGCACAAACTGCAGCTTGTGGATGTTCAGCTTCATGCTGTCCAAGTCGCCGGACAACAGGATGCCGCCCGCGTGCAGAAGCCCGATGTGCTCGCAGATATCTTCCAGCTCCCGCAGATTGTGGGAGGCGATCACCGGGGTGAAGGGGCGCTCCGCCATCTCACCGGCGAAGAGGCTCTTGGCTGCCTGGCGCATCACGGGATCCAGGCCATCGAAGGCCTCGTCGCACAGCAGGTACTTTGTGCCGGAGCAGAGCCCGCACAGGATGGATACCTGCTTCTTCATCCCCTTGGAGAAAGTGGATATCCGGCGCTGCCCATCTAAGCCAAAGCTGGCCAGAAGCTTTTTGTAGCGCTCCATCTGGAAATCCGGGTAGAACAGCCGGTAGTGGGCGGCGGTCTCCAGGGGTGTGGCGCCGGAGAGAAAATGCTGCTCGTCAGAGATATAGAAGAGATTCAGCTTCGTGTCCGGCATCTCGTATACGGGAGAACCATCCACCAGGACAGTCCCTTTATCCGGCTTTAGCACGCCGCACAGGAGGCGCAGGAAGGTGCTCTTGCCGGCGCCGTTCGTCCCCACCAGGCCAAACACAGCGCCGTCTTGAATCGTGGTGGAGATGTCCCGGATAGCGGGCAGGCGCCCGAAGGACTTGGATAGGTTGGAAGTTTCGATCACTGGGA
The DNA here is from genome assembly GCA_944381745.1 of uncultured Lachnospiraceae bacterium. GTDB lineage: Bacteria > Bacillota > Clostridia > Lachnospirales > Lachnospiraceae > JAGTTR01. Next base: position 14,458 of record CALWMI010000067.1, read on the forward strand.
ATTCCCCCCTTCATATTGCAGAATCATATTTTTGAAAAGCGACAGGTCCATGCCCAGGTGGGCGGCCCGTTCCAGCAGGCGGCGAAGCTCCGCCAGGATCTCCTGCTCCTGCTCGCCCGCGTAGCTGCTCCGGGGAGAGATAAAGCTCCCCTTTCCCTTGATGGAATAGATGTAGCCCCGGCGTTCCAGCTCCTGGTATGCCCGCTGGATTGTGTTGGGGTTGATGGACAGCTCCATGGCCAGGCTGCGCACCGAGGGGAGCTGGCTGTCTGCCGCCAGCGCGCCCTGGATGATGAGCTCGGCGATCCTGCCGGTGACCTGCTCGTAGATCGGGCGGCGGTCGGAATAGTCGATGAGAATCATGCTTCCTCCTTTCCGGGAAAATCCATCCCAAAGTGTATGAAGCGTATTAATACAGTTAGTATAAATGCTGGGCTATGGAAAGTCAACGGAGGGGAGGAAAAGGTAAGAAACTGACAGAAAATGTTAAGAAAGCAGCTGCGCCGGGAGAAGGATGATACAAATACGAGGCACAGAGCATTTAATGTAAGATTTGTGCAACGGAATTGTAATATTTGTCGTCTAACATTTAGAGAGGGTTCTGCGTCTATCATAGGAGAAGGTGCTTGGGAAAGGTTCAGGCGCAGATGGATAAGGGAAACAAAGGAAGGCAAAGGAAGGCGGGGTAGCTGTGGAGCAATTATACGTGATTTTACTGGGCGCAAATATACGCGGGATGGCTGCCGCCGCCTTTTTGTGGGCGGCCTGGCTGCTGCGGCGCCTGCGCAGGAAGGAGCTGCCTGCGGGGCTCTGGGCTGCAGTTTTCCTCGTACAGGCGCTGCCCGCCGACCTGCTGCTTATCTGGGCTGGCCGGGTGCCGCCTGGGCTTTCCCGGGCTGCCCAGGGCTTGGCAGCCTCCTTCGGGGGGGCTGCTCTTCTTCCTGCTGTGGGAGGCTGGGGCGCTGTGCTGCCTCCTGATGATGTACCTGCGCCGCCGCAGGTTCGCCTGGGAGGAGGCGGAAGAGAGCCGGGGCTTGCCCGGCGCAGGGCTCTGGCGGCTGTGCCGGCTGATTGCATGCCTCCACTGGTACCAGCCGCTTCTCTGGCTGTG
>CALWMI010000068.1 GCA_944381745.1 uncultured Lachnospiraceae bacterium
GCATCATCAGCGTCTCGTCCGCCTTCATCTCAATTCCCGGCTGAATATCTGTCTCCACACGGATCTGCCGTTCCAAGGCCAGCTCCCGCTGCTCCTCCGCCACCATCTCACAGATGTCGCTCAGGGAAATCTTCTCCAGGCTCACCGCCTGCTGGTCCCTCTCCCCCTTGGACAAGAGCAGAAGCTGGCCCACCAGCCTGGACATCTTGCCCGCCTGGCGGCTGATCACCTGGATTTCCTCTCTCGCCACATCGTCCAGCGTCTCCCTGGCAAGCGCCGCCTCGCACTGGGCCAGGATGACCGCGATGGGTGTGCGCAGCTCGTGGGAGGCGTCCGCACTGAACCGCCTCTCCCGCTCGAAGGATTCCTGCAGCTGTTCCAACATATTGTCAAAGGTGTTGGCCAGCAGATGGAACTCATCCTTCCCCTCTCCCATGGCGATGCGCTTGGACAGATCCGCCCCCTTGCTGATCTCCCCGGCCGTCCTGGTGATGCGGGCCACTGGCCGCAGGAGGCGCTTCGTAAAGGAATAGCACAGGATGGCCGTCATCAGCACCAGCAGCGGCAGGAGGAACAGGGATATCCGCATGATCGCCCTGGTGGTGCTGTCCGCAGACTCCACGGAGGCGATACCCCGCACATACACCTCCCCATACCCCTGCACGGACATTCTGACATCGTAGACATACCACCGCTCGCCGCCGTTGTCCTCCAGCACAAGCTGGCCGTCTGCCAAGGGCCTGGCCGTCTGGAACTCATAGGGAATCCTTCCGGCCAGGAACTCTCCCGTCGCGCTGTACACCGACCGGTATACCCCGTCCTCCACCTCTGTGATCTCCTTGTCCACCCACAGCGTCCCGTCCCGGTATGCCATAAGCCCGAAGGTGTCCAGCACCTCCTCCTTCAGGTTGGTGCTGGCGGAAGAGAGCATCTCCCGGTTGCTCAGCGCGATGAGGATGGCCAGGATGATGCAGGTCACCAGCGTCATCAGCCCGCCGTACAGGAATGTGATCTTCAGCTTCACCGATATCCTTCTCATACCCGCTCAGCCCTCCCGCAGGACATAGCCTGCCCCGCGCACCGTGTGGATCAGCTTGCACGGGCTGCCCTCGTCAATCTTCTTGCGCAGATAGCGGATATACACGTCGATCACGTTCGACCCGCCCGCATAGTCATAATTCCAGATGTGCTGCTCCAGCTTCTCCCGGGACAGCACGATGCCTGCATTCATGATCATATATTCCAGCACGGAAAACTCCTTGGCGGAGAGGCTGATCTCCCTGCCTCCCCGCCAGACCCTGCGGGTAGCCGTGTCCACCACCAGGTCAGCCAGCCGGTATTCATTGCTGGCGTTCCCCGCCTTTTTCCTGAGCATCACCCGTATCCTGGCCAGCAGCTCCTCAAAGGCGAAAGGCTTCACCATGTAGTCGTCGGCCCCCAGGTCAAGCCCTTCCACCCGGTCCTCGATCCGGTCCCTGGCCGTCAGGAGGAGCACCGGGGTCGGATCCCTCCTGTCCCGCAGCTTCCTGAGCACCGCAAGGCCGTCCATCTTCGGCATCATGATATCCAGGATAATCCCGTCGTACTCCGCACAGGCCAGGTAATCCATGGCCTCCTCTCCATTCCCGCAGGCGTCCACACTGTACTTCTCCTCTTCCAGACGCCTGGCCAGCAGATTTCTCAAGTCTGCCTCATCTTCCGCCACCAGCAGGCGCATCGCAAATTCCCTCCTTATACCGTCCGGCGCACCCAGTACTCCGCCCTCTCCTGGTCCTTCTTGTGGACCGTGATGGAGAACCAGTATTTGTACCTGGGCACATCCTTCCCAAATGTTCCGAATATCAGCTCAAAGGAGAGAAGCCTCCTGTATTCCAGATTGATGATCGTGGGGATATAGTAGATGTGATCGTTCTCCAGCGCCTTGCATATGCGCTGAAACCTTCCCTGCTCATGCCCGCTGTACACCACAGCCTGCTGCCATGCCCACATACATGCCTCCTCCTTTTACACCCTCTGTCTGTACAGACAATTATACCATCTCGCCCCCAAAATGGAAATGCAAATTTTCATGTCCATCCTTGACATCCTCCCCTGTTTGCCTCATGATGGTAGTAGCGTCGGCGCATGTGCCGGCGGCATTACAGAGCAAGATAAGGAGGCCTTCCATTGATTTCCTGGTCTTTATCCGCAGAATTTTTTTCGATTATCATCCTGTCCATCCTCATCTTGAGTTTCCATGACAGGAGGTGGGGCAGCTCCCCCCAGAGCCGCCTGTTCCACGTCTGCCTGTGGCTGTCCGCAGCCTCGGTTGGCCTCAATATCCTCTGCGTCTTCACCATCAGCCGGGCTTCCTCCTTTCCCCTCTGGGCGAACATCCTTCTGAACAGCGTCTATTTCCTCATGACCGTCCTTGTATCGGTGCTCATCTCCCACAGCATTTTTTCCCTGATTTACGAGCATGTGGACAAGAAAAACGGGCTGGTGCTCCTTAGGGCGCTGCTGGCCTTCTTCTATATTGCCTACTGCATCCTGGTGATCCTGAATGTGAGGACCGGCGTCATCTTCTATTTTGACGCGCACCGGCTGTACCGGCGCGGCCCGCTGATTAATTTCGGCTATGTCATCGTGATGGCGGAGATCCTGCTGGTCGTCCTGTGCTTGCTGCGGCATCTCAAGAGCATCGACCGCTCCATGCGCCGGGTGCTGTGGATTATCCCTCCAGCCATCTTTCTTCAGGTCCTCTATCAGATCGCCTTCCCCAACATCCTCCTGAACGGCAGCATTGTGGTGACGGCGGATATGATCCTCCTGCTGAATTTCCAGACCCGGAGGCTGGAGCAGGACAGCCTGACCTCCATCGGGAACCGCGCAGGCTTCTACCACGAGCTCTCCGCCCAGATCAATAGCCACAGGCAGTTCCAGGTGATCGTGATGGCCATCCGCCACTTTGGCTCGGTCAACCAGCGGTACGGGCATTCCAACGGGGACGCCCTCCTGTACAAGGCCGCCCTGTGGCTTGACCATTTCGACAAAAAAGGCTGCGCCTTCCGCCTGGGAAGCGTGGCGTTCGCCATCCTGCTCCCCTACGAAGACGCAGCCTCCTCCCAGGCCAACCTCCAAAAAATCACCGAGCGCTTCCAAAAGCCCTGGGAACTGGGCCCGGTAAACATCCAGCTGACCGCCCAGTTTGCAGAGCTCATCTACACTGGCCAGGACTGGGACGCCACCTCCATCCTGGAATTTCTGCGGTACGGCCTCTCCCTGGCGGCGGAGGCTCCCAGCGGCTGCATCCCCTTCCAGGAAGGAATCTATGAGCAGATGGAACTCCATCAGGATGTGCTCTCGCTCATGCGCCGCTCCATCAAGGAGGGCCGCTTCCAGGTATGGTACCAGCCCCTCTACAACTGCCGCACCCACTCCTTCACCTCCGCAGAGGCTCTGCTCCGCCTCCCCGGCGACGACGGGAGCTGGATCCCTCCCTCCCTGTTCATCCCGCTGGCCGAGGAACATGGGCTGATTGACGACCTCCACCAGATTGTGCTGGAACAGGTATGCCGTTTTCTGGGAAGCCGCAGCCTCCCGGAGCTTTCCTCCGTGTCCATCAACCTCTCCATGCAGCAGTTCTCCTCCCCGGACCTCATCGCCCGCATCGTGGACTGCGCAGAGCGCTTCCACGTCTCTCCCAGCCAGCTAAAGCTGGAGATCACGGAGCGGATGCTGTCAGAGAATCCCGACCGGATGCGCGCTTCCATGCGCAGCCTGTACCTGCTGGGCTTCCACTTTTACCTGGATGACTTCGGCACCGGCTACTCCAACCTGTCCACCCTGCTGGACTGCCCCTTCTCCTGCATCAAGCTTGATCAAAGCCTGATTAGGGAGTACCCCGCCGACAGGCGCTCCAAGGCCATCCTAGATTCTATGCTGAAGCTCTTCCACGCCCTGGGCCTCCAGGTGGTGACAGAAGGCGTGGAAACCTCCGCGCAGGCGCAGGCCCTGCGGGAGAAGGGTACGGACTGGATCCAGGGCTACTACTATGCACGCCCGATGCCGGAGGACAAGCTTCTCCCGTTCATCCGCGGCGCTTCCAATCCTTTATCTCCTGAAGGCGCCTCCTGAGCGCCTCCTCCCTCCCTTCGCCGGCAGGCCGGTAATACTCCCTCCCCGCCAGGCAGTCAGGCAGGCACTGCATTCTGGCCATCTTCTCCTGGGTATCGTGGGCGTACTGGTACCCCTCCCCATAGTGCAGCTCCTCCATCAGCTTTGTCGGCGCATTGCGCAAGGCCAGCGGCACTGGCTCCGCCAGCTGGGCCGCCGCATCTGCCCGGGCCTCCCCGTAGGCCACATAGAGGGCGTTGGACTTAGGCGCCAGGGAGAGATACACCACCGCCTCCGTCAGGTGCACGTTGCACTCCGGCATCCCCAGGTAATGGCAGGCCTGATAGGCGGCCACCGCCAGGGGAAGCGCCTCTGGATCTGCAAGACCCACGTCCTCGCTGGCAAAGCGGATGACGCGGCGCGCCACATAGAGGGGATCCTCCCCAGCCTCCAGCATACGGGCAAGCCAGTAGACTGCCGCGTCCGGGTCAGAGTTGCGCATAGACTTGTGCAGGGCGGAGATCAGGTTGTAGTGCTCCTCCCCGTTCTTATCGTACAGCAGCGATTTCCTGGAGGTACACTGCTCCAGCGTCTCCGCCGTCACCGTCACGGCCCCCTCCTCATCCATATCCCCGTTGAGCACCGCCATCTCCAGCGTGGACAGGGCCGCCCTGGCATCCCCATTGGCAAACACTGCAATCCGCTCCAGAAGCTCCGGGGCGATCTGGATCTTCTGGTCTCCCAGCCCGCGCTTGTCTGTGAGCGCCCTGGCCAGCAGGGCTGTGATCTCCTCCGCCTTCAAGGGCTGCAGCACGAACACCCGGCAGCGGGACAGGAGAGCCCCGTTCACCTCAAAGGAGGGGTTCTCCGTGGTCGCCCCGATGAGGATGATGCTCCCCTTCTCCACAAAAGGGAGGAAGGCATCCTGCTGCGCCTTGTTGAAGCGGTGGATCTCATCCACAAAGACGATCGTCTTCTCCCCATAGCGCCGGTTGTCCTCTGCCTGCTGCATGACGGAACGGATTTCCTTGATCCCGCTTGTAACCGCCGAAAAATCAATAAAAGACGCCCTCGTGTAATGGGCGATGACCCGGGCCAGCGTCGTCTTGCCCACGCCCGGCGGCCCCCAGAAAATCATCGAGGAGATCTGATCCTGCTCGATCAGCCGGCGCAGGACCTTCCCCGGCCCCAAAAGATGGGTCTGGCCCACATATTCCTCCAGCGTCTGCGGCCGCAGCCTTGCCGCCAGCGGCTGCGGAACGCTGTCCGCAAACAGAGAAAGCTGTTCCATATGATGCCTCCTTCCTCCCAGCCGCCTATCTCACGGCCGCCTATCTCACGGCCGCCTATCTCACGGCTCCCCGGTCGCAGCGGTTCCCCCAGGCGTCGATCAGCTCCTTCTCCCGGTACACGCAGATGATCTCGCAGTGGTTCGCGCATTTCCCACAGGTGATCTCCCGCGTCCGGAATTCCATATCCGCCACATCGAAGGAGAACTCCGACTCCTTGTGGCTCTCCCGGGCCAGGATTGCGATGCCGAAGGCTCCCATCAGATGCCCTTTCTCGTCCACAAGCACCGGCATGTGCAGCTCCTCCTCGAACATCTTCACCACGCCCGCATTCTTGCTGACGCCCCCCTGGAAGACGACGGGGGCCACAATCTTTTTTCCTTTCGCCACATTGTTGAGGTAGTTGCCGGCGACTGCCTTGCACAGCCCGGCAATGATCTCCTCCTTGGGATAGCCCACCTGCAGCTTGTGCACCAGGTCCGACTCGGCGAACACGGTACAGCGGGCCGCCACCGGCGCAGCCTTCCTGGCCGACAGGGCGATCTCTCCGAACTGTTCCACCTCCACGCCCAGCCGGTGTGCCTGGCTGGACAGGAAAGCTCCCGTCCCCGCCGCGCACAGGGTGTTCATGGCGTAGTCCACAGCCACCCCGTTCTCCACACAGATAATCTTAGAGTCCTGCCCGCCGATCTCCAGGATCGTCCGCACATCCGGGTGGAGGGCGGTCGTGCCCACCGCGTGGGCGGTAATCTCATTCTTCACCACCTGGGCTCCCAGCATCGCTCCCACCAGCCTTCTGGCGCTTCCCGTCGTCCCGGAGGCCACAATGTGGTAGGCCTCCCCGTCAAACTGCTCCTTCAGCTGCTGGAGCACCCGCTTGCTGGCGCCTGTGGGATCTCCCTCTGTCCACAGGTAGCTCTCCGCCAGGAAGCGGTTTTCCCCATCGATGACCACTCCCTTCGTGGAGATGGAGCCGATATCGATTCCAAGATAAGCCTTCTTTCTCATCGCAGCACCTTTTTCTTCCTTTCCAGCATGTCATAAAAAGCTTCCAGCCTTGTGTCCAGCCCCGTGTCGCTGTTCTGGGTATCATAGCTCAAGTACAGCACCGGGATGTGGAAGTCCCTGCTGATGTTCTGCAGAATGGGCACAGCATCCATCTCCGGCGTACAGCCGAAGGACTTCACATGGACAATCCCGTCAAATCCTCTCTTGGCGTAGCTGAGGGCCGCATACACCGTCCAGGTCGTCGTCGCCCCCATATTGTACTGGACATACTCCCGGATCCGCGGCCGCAGCGCTGCCTCTCCCGCCCGGAAATGGCAGTTTGTGACATTCAGGTAGCGCTCCACCGAGGCGCCCAGCCTCACCAGCTTCTCCTGGAGATTCTGATTGGAGTGGGCATCCATGGCCGTGAAGTATTCCCCCACGACGCCGATCCGCACCGGGTACCTGGGCCGCCTCAGCTCTAAGCTCTCCAGCGCCTGCTTGGCCTTCTGGTACCCCTCCTTGATCTCCCCCCGGCTCTCCGCCGTCTGCATCTCCAGCACAAACTGCCGGCATATCCGCCGGAAGCTCCCCTTCTCCGCCTCAAAGGCCGCGCTCCGGAAGTAGATCTCCTCGATCTCGTCCATGTATTCCGCCATCTTCACGCCGTCGTAGACCCCCGTGAGGAGCTTGGCCATATTCACCTTGGGGTTCAGCCGCTTCGCCAGCTTCAGCCACTCCTTCTTCCGGCCTCCCATATACTCCGCCAGGTTGACGAACTCAAAACGGTATCCCAGCTCCCGCAGGATCTCCTTCTGCAAGGCCCCGTAATAGTCCAGGCGGCAGAGCCCTCCAATCTCGATGAGGACGTCCGCCCCTGCATTGAGGGCCTCTATCAGACTCCCCAGCGTGTGCTTGAACGGCGCGCAGGCGTAGTCGGGACTATACTTGCTCCCCAGCTCTATCGTCTCCTTCGTGGCCTCCGGGAGCATCAGGTAGCGCTGCTCCAGCCCCTGCTCCACAATGTAGCGGATCCCGTAATTGTAGTGGTGAAACCTGGGGAAGGCCAGTGTCTTCTTGTCGTCAATCTTAATTTTTTCCATAGCCGCCTGCCTTCTGATACCGGATGATATCGATAAAACTTTCGATCCTGGTCTCCATCCCCGCCGCACCGCTCTGGGCGTCCAGCGTCAAGGAGAGCACCGGGACCTCCTTCACCTTGCGCACCAACATATCGTTGACCAGGGCGTCCGGCCCGCAGGGGTATGCGCTCAGGAGCACGATGCCGTCCACCCGCTCCTTGAGGAGCATGACCGCCCCCGTCAGCTCCCGGTTGATAAGCCAGGGCATTACCCGGGAAAAGTGATAGCTCCTCTTCAAGGCCTTCTCCCTGTCCACATAGTCGGTAAAGAGCACCGTGGCTCCCTGCCTGGCCAGAAGCCGGCTGATCTCCCCTCCCATGTACGGGTCGTGGAGGACATAGGGATGCCCGGCAGCCAGGACGCGGATCCCCTCCCGCTCCAGCAGGGCTTTCTGCCGGCGCTCCTTGTCCCTGCGCCACTGCTCCATGCGCCTGCGGGCCGACGCGTAGGCTTTCCTTGCCTCTCCTCGCGTCTTTCCCAGAGTTTCGCCCAGCTCCATATATACCTTCTCCTCGTCCGTGCGGTCGTTCCAGTCATAGCTCACCGTCAGCAGCCGCGGGCGCTCGTCCCGGAAAATATTGTTCACCAGATCCGGAAGCGACTCATAGCGGGTGCACAGCTTCTCCTTCGCCTGATATCCTCCCATCCGGGGCACGAACACCACGTCGCAGGCCCCCAGAAGCTCCTGTATATGCCCCAGGTACAGCTTAAAGGGCAGGCAGGTCTCGTCCACTGCCCGCTCCATCCCTCTCTCCAGCGTCTCCCGGCTGCTCTTCTGGCTCACCACACAGGAAAACCCAAGCCCTTCAAAAAAAGCCTTCCACTGCACACCGCTGCGGTACGCCATCAGCCCCCTCGGGATGCCAATCGTGCGAATCTCTCCCACGGTCACCTCTCCTCTCTGCCGTCTGCCAATCTCGGATAGGGAAACCCCTTTTCCGGATGTATGTTGCAAATATGGCGGGCAGAAGAGGAAACATCCTCTCCTGCCCGCCCATCGTCCATCTAGGCCTTCCATGCCCAGTTGTCTCTATACGTGAATCTCCGCCTTCATGCCCAGAAGCTCCCTGTTCTCCTCCAGCAGCGGGCGCACAACCTTGTCCA
>CALWMI010000069.1 GCA_944381745.1 uncultured Lachnospiraceae bacterium
TGCCGCAATATATTATAGGCAGCATTCTATAGCGAAACGCCCACGCAACCGGTGGCCAGGCACATGGCCAGAAAAAACGGCACACAGTTTTCCTTTCTGCATGCCGTTCCAATCTTCTTCCGATACACTTATCAATCCGCAGCGGTATTCCTTCCGCCTCTTCCCTATCAGTCCGTGCGCTCTCTGTCAGTCCGCGCACTTCGTCAGGGCCACCGTCCCTGTCCTCGCCAGCTCGGAGATCCCGAACGGGAGCATCATGCGGATGCACAGCTGGATTTTCTCCGGCGAGTCGCAGAACTGGATGAGGAAGTAGGTCATGGACATGTCCACGATCTTCCCGCCCAGGATCGAGCAGGTCTCAATGATGTCCTTGCGGTTGTTGGGGCTGAACTTCACCCGCATGAGCATCAGCTCCTTGCAGACGCTCTCCTGCTCCTCGAAGGTCTTCACCTTGATCACGTCCAGCTTCTTGTTGAGCTGCTTCTCGATCTGCTGCATGATCTGCTCGTCCCCCGAGGAGACGATGGTCATCCGGGACACGCTGTGATCCTCGGTCTCCCCAACCACCAGGCTGTCAATGTTATAGCATCTCCGCGCGAAGAGCCCTGCAATCTTGCTCAGCACACCGGAGCGGTTCTCCACCGATACTGAAAATATTCTCTTCAAAATCGTTCCCTCACTTCCTACTTCACCAAATCGTAGCTGTCAATCACGCATTCCATCAGCCCCGGGCCTTCGCTTGCCAGGAAGCTGTCCAGAGTCTCGCTGATTCCCTCCATATCGTACACACGGGTGAACGGAATCTCGTACGCCTGGGCAATCTTCTCCAGATCCGGGCTCCTGTCCAGGCTGACCACGCTGTAGCGGTCATGGTAGGTGTAGTGCTGATACTCCCTGACCATGCCCAGGTAATTGTTTTTCAGCACGACAATCTTGATCGGGATACTGTGCTGCTGCATGGTGGCCAGCTCCATGAAGGACATCTGGAAACCACCGTCCCCGCACACCGCCACCACCTGGCGGCTCTGGTCTGCGCTCTTGGCTCCGATGGCCGCCGGGATGGAATAGCTCATCGTTCCCATGCCGCCGGAGGTGAGGAATCGCCCGCTCTTGGATACATAGTAGTTGGCGGACCAGATCTGGTTCTGTCCCACATCCGCCACATAGACGGCGTTGTCGTCCATCTTCTCCGAGAGCATGCGTACAAAGCCCGCCGGATCCACATAGCCCGGCTTGGGGCTCCTGTGGGGAGCCATCTCCTCCCGCCACATGCCCAGCACCTTCACCCACTCGCTGAAGTCGTTGTCAAAATCCCTCTTGGCAAAGTCGTTCATGATATGCTTGATATCCCCCACGATGGGAATCGTAGGACCCACAATCTTGCCGATCTCCGCCGGATCCACGTCGATGTGGACAATGGTGCGCTCGTCGGCCAGGATGTTCAGGTTCGTCTGCTGGATTGCCCGGTCTGCCAGCCTGGCCCCGATAACAATCAGAAGGTCGCTCTCGTTCATCGCCCGGTTCGCGTACTCCTGTCCATTGTTGCCCACCATGCCGAAATACAGCGGGTGTCCTGTGGGCATCGCGGAGAGACCCATCAGCGTGGATACCACCGGGATGCCGTATTTCTCTGCGAAGGAGCGGACCTCCTCCGCAGCGTGGCTCAGATGCACGCCGCCTCCGATACAGATCAGCGGCATATGGGCCTTGCCCAGCTCGTCCACCACCTTCTTGATCTGGATGGCGTGTCCCTTCACCGTGGGCTTGTAGGTGCGCAGGGAAACCTCCTTCGGATACTCAAATTCCAGCTGCGCGTTCTGGATATCAATCGGCACGTCGATGAGCACCGGGCCCGGCCTCCCCGTGTTGGCGATGTAGAACGCCTCCTTGAACACCCGGGGAATATCCTTCACATCCTTGATAATATAGCTGAACTTCACGAAGGACTCCGCCGCCCCTGTGATGTCCGCCTCCTGGAACACATCCCTGCCCAGCTGGGCCGTGTTGACCTGCCCGGTAATGGCGATCAGCGGGATGCTGTCCATGTATGCCGTGGCGATACCGGTCAGCAGGTTGGTCGCCCCGGGGCCGGATGTGGCCACGCACACCCCTGGCCTGCCGGTCACCCGGGCATAGCCGTTGGCCATGTGGGCCGCGTTCTGCTCCGCCCGCACAAGAACCGGGCGGATATCCGAATCCAAAATACTGTTAAAGAACGGACAGATGGCCACCCCGGGATACCCGTACAGGATGGACACACCCTCCTTCTCCAGACACTTCACCATTGCGTCTGCACCTGTCATCATTGTCTCTCCCCTTTCCGCCGCGCACGCTTGCCGCGCGGCGTCTGCTTATCTATCTATCGGAATTTCCCTGCCGTGCGGCCCGGCCGCCGCAGGAAAACGAATGGTAAAGCCTGAAAACTAATTGTAAAGCCTTGAAATCAAAATCCCGTTGGGCGTCTCCACCTTCAGCGGGCGTCCCCTCTCCACAAAAATCTTCTTCTCGTAATCTACGCGGAACAGGCGGATCTCGTTGGACTCATGGTTCAGCACCACCATGGTCCGGTCGTCCGGGAAGATGTCCAGATCCTTCGGGTAGGAACCGCTGACCGGAAGGGCGCACAGCCTCTCCAACATGCCGTCCTCCTTGTTAATCTTGTAGATGGATACGCTGTTGTCCCCTGCGGAAGCACTGTACAGATAGCTTCCGTCCCTGGATATCTTCAGGCTGGTGGCCGCGCACGTCTTCTCCTTCTCATCCATCCGCGTGTCGATCCGCTGGAGCTTCTCAAACTTCGGCGCCTTGCCGGAGCCGTCGTAGCTGTACACGCTGATATAATTCTTCAGCTCGCACAGGACATAGGCGAAGCGCCCATCCTTGGAAAACGTGATCTGCCTGGGCGCGCTCTCCAGCTCGCACCGCAGGATGTCCACCAGGTGGAGCTTGCCGCTCCTGTGGTCAAGTCCATAGATCTTAATGTGGTCGATGCCGTTGTCCACCGCGCACAGGAACTTCTGGTCAGGCGTCATCTTCACACAGCTGATATGGGGCCGGAAATTCCTCTCCGCCACACTGCCAAGCCCCTTGTGGAAAATGCCGTCCGTGATATTCCCGATGCTCCCGTCCTTGTTGAGGCGCAGCACGGTCACCTTCCCGTCATGGTAACCGGCGACAAACAGGAACTTATCCTTGGCATCCGTGGACACATAGCACCCCCGCATGCCGTCGATACCGGCCTTGTTGATCGACTGGAGGTCGCCGTCCGGAAGGATCTTGAACGCCTCCACCCCCTCGTCGGAGATGGAATATAAAAACTGCTTGTTGTGAGCCTTGGTGAGGTGGGAGGAATTGTTGATTGGCACGACCTTCCTCTCCGTCATCGTCCCCTGCTCCATATCTATGTCATACAGATGTATCCCGATGCTGCTCCCGTGCGTATAGGTACCCACATACGCCACATATCTCTCCTTGTCCATGCTTCTACCTCCTGCCCGGCTTTCCCGGCGCGATTATTTTCTATTCTACCACAAATTATTCCTCTTGTTAACAGAAACATTTTCTAAAAATCTTATTGACAGCCGCACCAAAACATGTATAATGGATTTGGCGAACAGTTTAGAATTTGTAAACTTTTTGTTTATTTTTACTTTCTGACACTAATAGTAAACTTCTGGTTTATTATTTACATATTTTTTACAAAGGAGATGCGACTATGAATATCGGCAGCAAAATCAAAGCGCTCCGGGTTCTGAACGGCCTCACCCAGGAAGACCTGGCCGACCGCGCCGAGCTCTCCAAGGGATTTATCTCCCAGGTGGAGCGGAATCTGACTTCCCCCTCCATCGCCACGCTGATCGACATCCTGCAGTGCCTGGGCACTGACCTCCCGGAATTTTTTGCGGAGGAGACCCACGACGAACAGATCGTCTTCAAGGCAGCGGACTATTTTGAGAAAATTGACCCGGAGCTCAAGAACAAGATCGAGTGGATTATCCCCAACGCCCAGAAGAACATTATGGAGCCCATCCGCCTGACATTGGAGCCCGGGGGAAGCACCTACCCGGACAACCCCCACGAGGGCGAGGAATTCGGCTATGTGCTCATGGGAAGCATCACGATCCATCTGGGTTCCCGCACCATCCGGGCGAAGAAGGGGGAATCCTTCTATTTCACGCCGAACCAGAGGCACTACATCACTGCCGGCGAGAAGACCGGGGCCACACTGATCTGGGTGAGCACGCCCCCGAGCTTTTAACCTGGGTATCTCTATGAAAGCCGCGACGAAGGCTATTACGAAGGAGGAGCACCAATGAGCCATAAGCTGATCGACCTGTCGCACATTTCCAAATCCTTTGACGGGGAGATGGTTCTGGACGACCTGAACCTATATATAAGGGAGAATGAGTTTCTCACGCTGCTGGGCCCCAGCGGCTGCGGCAAGACCACCACTCTGCGCATTATGGGAGGCTTTGAGAAGCCCGACCAGGGGAAGGTGATCTTTGACGGCCAGGACATCACCAACCTGGCCCCCAACAAGAGGCAGCTGAACACCGTATTCCAGAAATACGCGCTGTTCACCCACATGACCATCGCGGAGAATATCGCCTTTGGCCTGAAAATCAAGAACAAATCCAAGGAGTACATACAGGATAAAATCAAGTATTCCCTGAAGCTTGTGAACCTGGAGGGCTACGAGAACCGCATGCCGGACTCTTTAAGCGGCGGCCAGCAGCAGCGGATCGCCATCGCCCGCGCCATCGTGAACGAGCCGAAGGTGCTGCTGCTGGACGAGCCCTTGGGCGCCCTGGACTTGAAGCTGCGCCAGGACATGCAGTATGAGCTGATCCGCCTGAAGAACGAGCTGGGCATCACCTTCGTCTACGTCACCCACGACCAGGAGGAGGCCCTGACCATGTCCGACACGATTGTGGTCATGAACCAGGGCTACATCCAGCAGGTGGGGACGCCGGAGAACATCTACAACGAGCCGGAGAACGCCTTTGTGGCCGACTTCATCGGCGAGAGCAACATTCTGCCCTCCACGATGATCCACGACAAGCTGGTGGAGATCCTGGGAGCCCGGTTCGAGTGCGTGGACGTGGGCTTCGGGGAGAATAAGCCGGTGGATGTGGTCGTCCGCCCGGAGGATGTGGTCCTAACCGCCCCGGAGGAGGGCACCATCGAGGGCGTGGTCACCGGCCTCATCTTCAAGGGCGTCCACTATGAGATGGATGTGATGGCCAGGGGCTACGAGTGGCTCGTGCACAGCACCCACATGTTCCCCGTGGGCACGAAGGTGGGAATCCGCGTGGATCCCTTCGACATCCAGATTATGAACAAGCCGGAGTCGGAAGATGAGGAGGCGGTGACAAGCAATGAGTAAGAAGTGGTTTGCCGCGCCCTACCTCCTCTGGAGCGTGGGCTTTATCATCATCCCGCTGCTCATGATCTTTTTCTACGGGCTGACAGACCGCAGCGGGGCCTTCACGCTGGAGAATGTGGTGGCGATCCTAAGCCCGGAGCACTCCAAGGCGCTTGTCCTCTCGCTGCTGCTCTCCCTGGCCAGCACGGTCATCTGCCTGTTGCTGGCCTACCCGCTGGCCATGATCCTGAACAAGCACCACCTGGGCCGTGGCAGCTTTATCGTGTTCCTGTTCATCCTCCCCATGTGGATGAACTTCCTGCTGCGCACCCTGGCCTGGCAGACGCTGCTGGAGAAGACCGGCGTCATCAACTCGGTGCTCTCCGCCCTTCACCTGCCGGCGCTGGACATTATCAACACGCCCTACGCCATCGTGCTGGGCATGGTGTACAACTTCCTGCCCTTCATGGTGCTCCCGATCTACAATGTCCTGGTGAAGATCGATGAGAACGTGATCAACGCCGCGCGGGACCTGGGGGCCAACGGTGTGCAGACCTTTTTCAAAATTATCCTGCCCTTGAGCATCCCCGGCGTGGTGAGCGGCATCACGATGGTGTTCGTCCCGGCGATGACCACCTTCGTCATCTCCACCCTGCTGGGCGGCAGCAAGATCCTGCTGATCGGCAATGTCATCGAGCAGGAATTCACCCAGGGGAACAACTGGAACTTAGGCTCCGGCCTCTCCCTGGTACTGATGGTATTTATCCTGGTAAGCATGGCCTTTGTGATGAAATATGACCGCGAGGGCGAAGGAGGGATGTTCTGATGGTGAAGCGCGGCGTAGAACGCCTATATCTCGTGCTGATTTTTATCTTTCTGTACGCCCCCATCGCCACGCTGGTGGTGCTGTCCTTCAACGCGTCCCGTTCCCGGGCCAAGTGGGGGGGCTTTACGCTGGAGTGGTATACGGAGATGTTCCAGAATTCCTCGATCATGCAGGCGCTGTACAACACTCTGCTGATCGCCTTCCTCTCCGCAGCCATTGCCACCGTGCTGGGCACACTGGGAGCCATGGGCATCAGCGCCATGGGGTTCCGCATGCGGAGCCTGTGCATGAGCGTGACCAATATCCCGATGCTGAATGCAGATATCGTCACCGGTATCTCCATGATGCTGCTGTTTATCGCCATGGGCTTCCGCTTCGGCTTCCAGTCGGTGCTGATCGCCCACATCACCTTCAATATCCCCTACGTGATATTGAGCGTGATGCCAAAGCTGAAGCAGACGGACAAATCCACCTATGAGGCCGCCCTGGACTTAGGCGCCTCCCCGGTGTACGCCTTCTTCCGCGTGGTGCTGCCGGACATCCTGCCCGGCATCCTCTCCGGCTTCCTTCTGTCCTTCACCATGTCGCTGGATGACTTTATCATCACCCACTTCACGAAGGGGCCGGGGCTTGACACCCTGTCCACGAAGATTTACACGGAAGTCCGCAAGGGCATTAAGCCCGAGATGTACGCCCTGTCCACCCTGCTTTTTGCCACCGTCCTGATTCTGCTCCTGCTGATCAATGTGACGCCGGAGCTTCGCAAACGTGCCGCCCTAAAGCACGCCCAGGCTGCGGCGCGCAGATAAGGTTCCTTGTATTCTCTCCCCGCCAGCTTTTCCCCGCCAGGGATGGGCTGCACTGGGGATGGAAATAAATAAAAAAGAATATCGCAACTTAGTTCGATTGAGGAGGTTATGATGATGAACAAGAAATGGATCGCCGCATCCCTTTGCGCTGTCACGCTGGGAGCGGCCGTGCTGTCTGGCTGCGCTGGCGGAGGGGAGGCCTCCGGGGAGCAGGTCGTCGTGTACAACTGGGGCGAGTATATCGACCCGGAGGTGCTGGAGCTCTTCACTGAGGAGACCGGCATCGAGGTCGTCTACGAAGAATTCGAGACAAATGAGATCATGTATCCCCGCGTCGCCTCCGGCGCCGTGTCCTACGACGTGATCTGCCCGTCCGACTACATGATCGAGCGCATGATCCAGGAGGATATGCTGGCCGAGCTGAACTATGACAATATCCCGAATATTTCCAACATGGACGAGACATACATGGCTCAGGCGGAAGCCTTCGACCCGGGCAACAAGTACTGCGTGCCCTACTGCTGGGGCACCGTGGGCATCCTCTACAACAAGACGATGGTGTCCGAGCCCATCGACAGCTGGGATGTGCTGTGGGATGAGCAGTACGCAGACAACATCCTCATGCAGGACAGCGTGCGCGACGCCTTCGCCGTGGCCCTGAAGAGGCTGGGCTACTCCTTAAATTCCACCGACGAGGCGGAGCTTGAGGAGGCCAAGAACCTGCTGATCGAGCAGAAGCCTCTTGTACAGGCCTATGTCATCGACCAGGTGCGGGATATGATGATCGGCAACGAGGCAGCCATCGGCGTCATCTATTCCGGGGAGGCCATCTACACCCAGAGGGAAAACCCGGATCTGGAGTACGTGATCCCCAAGGAAGGCAGCAATGTGTGGATCGACGGCTGGGTCATCCCCAAGAATGCCGAGAACAAGGAAAACGCCGAGGCCTTCATCAATTTCCTGTGCGACCCGGAGATCGCCCTGATGAACTTCGACTACATCACCTACTCCACCCCCAACGCGGCGGCCAGGGAGCTGATCGAGGATGAGGACATCCGCAACTCCACCATCGCCTTCCCCACAGCAGAGATGCTGGAGGGCTGCGAGTTCTTCAAATACCTGGGGCCTGACGTGGACGAGATCTACAACAGCAAGTGGAAGGAAGTCAAATCCGAGTAATGGACCGAAGGATTGTGATCACTGTCACAGAGCGGGAGGCCGGCCTTTCCTATGGGGACATCCTGAGAGGCCGGGGCTTCTCCCGGCATCTGCTGGCACAGATGAAAAAAATGACCGACGGCTGCCGGGACGACGCCTGCAGCCAGGGAAAGCGCCCCGCCCCCGGGACGCTTTTTTCTGCTGGGGACTCCTTCCCCGTGTACGTGCCGGAGACGGAGTGCTCCGGCCACATTGTCCCCACTCCCATGACGCTTGCCATCGTCTATGAGGACGAGGACATCCTGGTGGTCAACAAACCGGCGGGGCTCCCGGTGCACCCCTCCACCGGCAACTATGCCAACACCCTGGCCAACGGCCTTATGGCCTACTACCGGCGCGAGGGGAGCCCCTTCGTCTTCCGCTGCATCAACCGGCTGGACCGGGACACCTCCGGCCTGCTCCTGGTGGCCAAAAACCCCCTGAGCGGCTGCATCCTGTCCGCCCAGATGAAGGAGCGCGCCATCCGCCGGGAGTATGTGGCCGTGGTGAAGGGGGTGCTGCCTCCCCAGGGCTATATCGACGCCCCCATCGCCCGGGCGCCCGGCTCCATCCTGGAGCGCCGCGTGGACTACCTTTGCGGGGAAACGGCCCGCACCCGCTATGTGCGCCTGGCCTACACGGCCGACCTGCGCTACAGTTTGGCCAGGCTCTGCCTGGACACCGGGCGTACCCACCAGATCCGGGTCCATATGTCCTATATCGGCCATCCGCTGCCGGGGGACTTCCTCTACTGCCCGGATTTTACCGACTACCAGAGGCAGCCCCTCCACTCAGCGAAGCTGTCCTTCCCCCATCCTCTCAATGGGCAGGCGCTCACCTTCACCGCCCCGGCCCCCTTCTCCCTGCCATAGCCAGGCGTGCCTCTCTTATGCGCTGGCAAGGCATGCCCCATGCGCCTTGCCTCTGCAAAGGCATACCCCATGCGCCTTGCCACCTGCAAAGGCAGCTGCACGCGCCTTGCCCCCCACGCACCTTGCCCCTACAAAGGCATACCCCACGCGCCTTGCCCGCAGCCTTCTCTGCCACGCGCTACAGCGCCAGCAGCACCTCCGAGGGCAGGGTAATCCGAACCCAGCCTCCGTGGGCCTGCACGATCTGGCAGACAAGCCGAAGGCCCATGATATGGCGTGTGCTTTCCCCATTCTCATTCACACAGGCCGCCACCTCCGGCGGAATCCCCCGCCCGCTGTCACTGACCGCAATCCGGCACCGGCCCTCCTCCAGGAAGCCCCGGATCTGGATCCGGCAGCCCTGGGGGTTGTGGCGCACCGCGTTTCCGATCACATTCTCCAGCGCCCGCAGCAGCAGATGCCCGTCTGCCTGCAGCCGCTTCTTCTGGAATTCCTCTGTCAGGGAAATCTCTATGGGATATCTCTCCTCCCCGCTCCCCAGCTGGTTCACACAGGCGGCCGCCGCCTGCCGCACAAGCGCCGCCAAGGACACTTCCCTGAGGCGCAGGGGCTGCATATGGTAGGCCAGCTTGGAGGTCAGGTTCAGATCCTCGATCAGGCTGCGGATGCGCAGGCTCTGCTCCTTGATCATCCCGGCGGCTTTCCTCGCCTGGGCGTCCACGCCCTCCCGCTCTTCAATCAGCTCTGCGTTGCCCATGACGATCGCCAGCGGGGTACGGATATCATGGGACACGCCGCTGATCCACTCGGTGCGGGACTCGTCCCGCTTTTTCAGCATCTCCTGCTGCTCCTTCAGCTTGCGGGACGTCTCGTTGATATAGCCGGCCACCTCCCCGAAGCTCTCCCCTCGGGACAAGGCCACGTCCTCCCCCCTGGAGAGGCCGATGATGGCCTGGATCAGCGCCCGCATCTTCCGGTAATAGAGGAAGCCCATGAGCAGGATGAGAACCAGGGCCAGCAGGGCCGCCCCTCCCAGGCAGAGGAAAAAGGTCTTGGCATAATAGTGAAACTCGGATATGCGCATAAGGCTGTTGTAGCGCATGAAGGAACCCTCCGGGTACCCGGCCACAAAAAGCCGCTCTCCCAGCTTCCACACAATCACCGGATAATCCTCCAGATACCACCGGGAGAAGGCGGCGATCTCCCCGGCAAAATAGCGGCGTGCGAACCCATCGGGCAGGTTCTCCTCCCACACCACCTCTCCTTCCCCGGACAATAGCATGGCCCACTCCGCTCCGGTAGCCCGTATGGCCTCCGCAGTCTCCGCCCCGTTGCACACTTGGCCATCCTCATCCAGCTTGATGCTCTCCGCAATCTCCCCCACCGCCTGGCTTCCGCCCACAGGGAAGCGCTCCACCTCCCCCCAATGCTGCCCCAGCTGGAAGGTAATCCCCAGCTCCACCGCCAGGAACAGCAGGGCGACAGCCAGCGACATGGCAAAATATTTGAAATAAATCTTCATCAAAATCTTCATTTGTTCAGCCGGTACCCCAATCCTTTCATTGTAATGAGCCACTGAGGCTTTCCTGGATTCTCCTCCAGCTTCTCCCGCAGCTTGCGGATATGCACCATCAGCGTATTTTCATAGCCGTAATAATTCTCTCCCCACACGCTCTCCGCCAAATAGTCCAGCGTCAGGATCCGCCCCCGGTTCTCCAGGAACAGCTTGAGAAGCTGGAACTCCTTGTTGGGCAGAGGCACGGTCCGCATCCCCTCCCCCTCCGGTATGCCGACCGTCCCGGCGGACAGGTTCACCACCCGGCTGCCCACCTGGTAGATCTCCTCCTCCTTCTCCCTGCCCCGGTAGGTCCTGCGCAGCACCGCCGCGCACCGCAGAATCAGCTCCCTGGACAGGAAGGGCTTGGTCAGGTAGTCGTCCGCCCCCAACCCTAAGCCGGTCAGCCGGTCCTCATCCTGATCCCTGGCAGACAGGAAGATCACCGGGATCTCCTCCCGGCGGCACACATCCTGGTAAAAGGTGAAGCCGTCCTCCCCCGGGAAATTCACATCCAGGATGATCAGATCCGCCCGCTCCCGGCCCAGGCGCTCCCTGGCCTCCTCGCAGGACAAAGCCGCCCGGAGGCTCTTGTATCCCTCCCTGCGCAAAATTGTCTCGATCAGCAGGCACAGCTCCTCATTGTCATCCACGATCAGGATCCTCGCCTCTCGATAGTCCATCTGGCCTCCCCCTTCCTTCCAAAGCGCAGCCCCCGGCGGGGTGCAGTACGCCTTCCGGCTCTTACCTATCTCTTACCTGTCTCTTACCCGCTTCTTCCCCGCCTCTTCTGCGCTGTATGTATGCGGTTCCATCATAACATTTCCCCAGGCTCTTGGGAATAGTCCCCCCACCTCTCCAGAGCCGATTTAAGGTAGATTTAAGGCAGGCCTAAGGCTCTGGTAAGGGCGGCGCCGCATAATGGAGACAGCAGGGCAGACAATGGGACAATATCCCGTCCCTGCGCGATACCATATCTGACAGACATAAAGGAGGTTCTACCGAAACATGAAATACGCCATCCAGACAGAACAGCTGTCCAAAAGCTACCGCGGGAAGCGGGCAGTCTCCCAGCTTTCCCTGAAAGTACCCGCTGGAAAAATATACGGCTTCCTCGGCCCCAACGGCGCAGGCAAGAGCACAACGATGAAAATGCTCCTGGGGCTTGCCCGGCCGGACAGCGGCTCCATCACCATCCTGGGGGAGACGCTGGACAGCCGCAGCCGCCTGTCCATCCTGGAGAAGACCGGCTCCCTGATCGAAGCCCCCTCCTACTACGCCAACCTGACCGGCTACGAAAACCTGAAAATCACCTGCATCCTCAAGGGGCTTCCCCTAGGGGAGATCAGCCGGGTGCTGGGCATCGTCCGCATGGAGGCGCAGAAGGACAAGAAGGCCGGGCAATATTCCCTGGGGATGAAGCAGCGGCTGGCCATCGCCAACGCTTTGCTTGGCTCGCCCCGCCTGCTCCTCCTGGACGAGCCGACCAACGGGCTCGACCCGGCAGGCATCCACGAGATGCGGGATCTCATCCGTTCCCTGCCGGAGAAATACGGCATGACGGTCATGCTCTCCAGCCATCTGCTCTCGGAGATCGAGCAGGCAGCCGATTATGTGGGAATTATCAGCGCAGGGCGGATGATCTACCAGAACCGGCTGAGCGCCCTGCGCGCCTCCGCCGCCCGCCATCTCCTGCTTCAGACGGCACAGCCTGCGGCAGACGCCCGTTTTCTCCGGGAATCCCTCCAGCTGGAGCCGGAAATCACCGAGAGCGGCATCCGCCTGCCCTTCGCCGAGAACGATCTGGTGGCGGAGATGGTACGCCGCCTGGCCGAACATGGGTCCTGCATCTACCGCATCCGCGAGGAGGAGGTAAAGCTGGAGGACATCTATCTCTCCATGGTAAAAAATAATGGGTTATAAACGATAAAAAGGAGATTTGACTATGAGAAAAGAATTCCAGGCGGAACGCCTGAAAATGAAGCGGAAGCACACCTTCCTGCTGTTCGCGGCCTGCTACGGCCTGGCCGCCGCATGGATGCTCTACGCGGTGACGGATCTGGACTTCGGCAGGTTCAATGATTTCGCCGCCCTGGCCGCATTCAACCTGCTGATGATCGCCTCCATCTTCTCCCCGGTGCTGATCGCGGCTTATGCCAGCCGTCTCGCGGACGTGGAGCAATACGGGAACTGCTACAAGTGGATCGCCTGCCTTCAGACGCCCGCTTCCATCTGGAACGCCAAGGCTCTATCCGGGCTCAGCCATATCCTGCTCTATACCCTGGCCCAGACGCTCCTGCTGGCGGCGGTCTGCGGGTATTTCCGGGAGCCGTCCCTCTCCCTGTATGTCCAGGTCTTCCTAGACCTTCTCTTGACCTGCGCCGCCCTCTTCTTCCTGCAGCTGTGGCTGTCCATCTGCTCCAAGAGCCAGCTCGTGCCGCTCTTTGTCAGCATCGCCGGGACCTTCGGCGGCATTTTCTCCTGGCTGCTGGCGTTCCCGCTGCGCTATCTGATCCCCTGGGGCTACTACAGCGCCCTGTGCGGCATATCCATGTACTATGACCAGGAGACGCGGTACGCCTACTATGCGATCCAACCCTTCCCCTGGGCCTGGGCCGCCGTCCTGGCGCTGGCTGCCGCCGCCCTGTATCTCTTCTGCCGGAGAGCCTTTCTCCGCCAGATCTCAGACTGAAAGGAGGAACTTTCTTATGCTTATGCGAGCAATTGCCTGTGAACGGCTAAAATGCAAGGGCACCCTCATATGGCCCGCCTTCCTGCTGATCCCCATCATCCCCGTGATCCTGGGCTGCGGCAATTACCTGGGAAACCTGGGGCTTCTAAAAAGCGCCTGGTATTCCCTGTGGACGCAGGTCACACTGTTCTACGCCAACTTCTGCTTCGCGCCCCTGATCGGCATCTACTGTGCCTTCCTCTGGCGCTACGAGCGGTTCAACACGTGCATGGACGCCCTCTTCGCCCGGCCGGTGTCCTACGCGTCCATCTACCTGTCCAAATACCTGATGGTCTGCTTTGTCACGGCGCTGACCCAGCTGTGGCTGGCCGTCCTCTATGTGGCGGCCGGCAAGTGCGTCGGCCTCCCTGGCCTTCCTCCCGCCGCCATCTTCCTCTGGATTGCCCGCGGTGCCGTGGGGGGCTTTGTCCTGGCCACGATCCAGTTCTTCTTCGCCTCGGCTGTCCGCAGCTTTGCCTTTCCCATTGCCGCTGGCCTTGTGGGCGGCGTATCCGGGCTGATCGCGGCGGGAAGCCAACTCGGGATTTTCTACCCCTACTCCCTCATGATCTTGGGCATGAACGCCAACCGCTCGGAGGATATGCTCTCCTCCCACACGGCTCTCTTCCTTGTGCTGAGCGCAGGGTATATCCTCCTGTTCCTGGCCGCAGGCATCTCTATCATCTCCCGGAGGGAGCCGCAGAAATAGCCTGTCAGCGCACCCTCTCCGGGAAACCCACCTTCTTCTGCACCTTCCGCAGCGTCTTGTTCGCCGTGTAGGCCGCCCTCTGGGCATTGTCCTTGATCACCTGGTCGATGTAGGCCTTATCCTTCTCCAGAGCCGCCATGCGCTCCTGGAGAGGCTTTAAGACGCCCACGACGGCCTCGCCCACGGCCAGCTTAAACTCCCCGTAGCCCTTGCCGTCAAACTCTCTCTCCGCCTCCTTGGGCGTCTTGCCTGTGCAGGCGCAGTAGATATCCAGCAGGTTGCGGATGCCCGGCTGCTCCTCCCGGTAGAGGATCTGGTTCTCCGAATCGGTCACCGCCCGCTTAAATTTGCGGATAATCGTATCCGGGTCGTCCAGCAGGTAAATGCTGGCGTTGGGGTTCTCATCGGACTTGGACATCTTCTTGGACGGATCCTGCAGGCTCATGATCTTCGCCCCCGCCTTGCCGATGTAGGCCTCGGGGATTGTGAACACCTCCCCGTACAGGTTGTTGAAGCGCTGGGCAATGTCCCGGGTGATCTCCAGGTGCTGCATCTGGTCGATGCCCACCGGCACCACGTCCGCCTGGTACAAAAGGATATCCGCCGCCATCAGCACCGGGTAGGTGAACAGCCCCGCATTGATGTTGTCGGCGTGCTTCGCCGCCTTATCCTTGAACTGCGTCATGCGGTTCAGCTCCCCCATATAGGTGAAGCAGTTCAGAATCCACATCAACTCCGCGTGGCAGGACACATGGGACTGGTAATAGATGCAGTTCTTCTCCGGGTCGAGCCCCGCCGCAATATACAGGGTCAGCAGCGTCCGCGCCCGCCTGCGCAACGTCGCCGGATCCTGCCGTACCGTGATGGAATGCATGTCCACCACGCTGTAATAGCACTCGTACTCATCGCTTAACGCCACCCAATTCTTCAGCGCCCCCAGGTAATTCCCCAGAGTCAGGTTCCCTGTCGCCTGCATGCCGCTGAACAGCACCTTCTTATCACCAATCATCTTCTCCATTCTCCTTCTGCAAAATCTTTTCTTTTATCGTCCATCCGATCTCTCATCCGTGGGCGCCTGCGGCAGCCGCACCGCTTGGCTGCGCCGCATCCCTCTGGAAACTGATGTTCCCTGACTATTATATAGGAAAAGAGCCAGCCGCGCAACCGGCTTTTCCTCTGCGCTTGTCAACCGGCTTTTCCTCTGCGCTTTGACAGAAGATGCGGCCTGTGATAGAATATCACCAGCACGGAAAGGCCGGCACGCAGGCACGCCCTGCCGCCCTTGCGAAAGCAGGCGCACCGCCGTCCGACGGCCAAGAAAGGATGAATCTTATGGAAAAAATCGCAAGCTTCACTGTCGACCACATCAAGCTGCAGCCAGGCGTCTACGTGTCCCGCAGGGACTTTGCCGGCGGGGCCGCCGTCACCACCTTCGACCTGCGCATGACCTCCCCCAACGATGAGCCCGTCATGAATACGGCGGAGATACACGCCATCGAGCATCTGGGGGCCACCTTCCTGCGCAATCACCCGGTGTACAAAGACAAGATTCTCTATTTCGGCCCCATGGGCTGCCGCACCGGCTTCTACCTCCTGATGGCAGGGGACTATGAATCCGAGGACATCGTCCCCCTGATGCAGGAGATGTACGAGTTTATCCGCGATTTTGAAGGCCCTGTGCCAGGCGCCGCCCCGCGGGACTGCGGCAACTACCTGGATATCAACCTGCCCATGGCCCAATACATGGCCCGCAGGTATCTGGACGAGGTGCTCTACGATATCCGCCAGGATCAGCTCCGCTATCCGGAGTAAACGGCCGGCGGCTTCCATGCCGCCGGTTTTCTGCGTTATCCCCAGTCCGCATGCATCCCCTAGGTTCGATGTACAAGGGGCAATCCGCCCTTGGCACACCGAAGCTGTGGAAAGGGAAAGAAAAGGCAGGACATCATGGCTTTTCAGCCATGCCGCCCTGCGACAATTCCATTACTTCCTTATGGGGGCGTGCTTCTTGCCGCCCTCCTTTTTTACCGGTTCTCTATTCGGTTCGCTTCCAGCGGGGCTCTGCCCGGGAACCTCTCTACTCGCCCAAGTACGCCTTCTTCACAGAGTCGTTGGCCAGGAGCTCCTCCGCCTTCCCCTCCAGGGCGATATTGCCGGTCTCCAGCACGTAGGCCCTGTCCGCGATGGCCAGCGCCTTCTTCGCATTCTGCTCCACAAGGAGCACCGTCGTCCCAGAGTGGTTGATCTCCTGGATGATATCAAAAATCTCATTGACGTAGATCGGGGACAGACCCATGGAGGGCTCGTCCATCAGGATCAGCTCCGGCTTGGACATCAGCGCCCGGCCCATGGCCAGCATCTGCTGCTCCCCGCCCGAGAGCGTGCCCGCCAGCTGGTTCTTCCTCTCCTCCAGCCTGGGGAAACGCTTGTACACTTTGGACAGCGTGTCCTCAATCTCCGTCTTGTCCTTCCTCGTGTAGGCGCCCATCTTCAAGTTCTCCAGCACCGTGAGTTCGGCGAACACCCGGCGTCCCTCCGGCACATGGGCCATGCCCAGCGCCACGATCTTGTGCCCAGGCATCCGGGTAATATCGTGCCCCTCATACTCAATCTTGCCGGACTGGGCGCTGAGAAGGCCGGTGACGGTGTGCAGCGTCGTCGTCTTGCCTGCGCCGTTGGCGCCGATCAGGGCCACAATCTCTCCCTTGTTCACCTCGAAGGAAATGCCCTTGATCGCCTGGATGACCCCGTAGCTCACCTTCAGGTCTGTTACTTTCAACATTGCCATAGCTGCGCCTCCTACTCTCCCAGATATGCCGTGATAACCTTCGGGTCGTTCAGCACCGCCGAAGTCTCCCCGGAAGCCAGCTCCGTACCGAAATTCAGCACCGTCAGCCTCTCGCAGATCCCTGCCACCAGCTTCATATCATGTTCTATCAGCAAAATCGTAATGTCAAACTTATCCCGGATCAGCTTGATCGTCTCCATCAGCTCCGCCGTCTCGTTGGGATTCATCCCGGCGGCAGGCTCGTCCAGGAGCAAAAGCTTCGGCTCGGTGGCCAGAGCCCTGGCGATCTCCAGCTCCCTCTGTTTTCCGTAGGGAAGGTTCGCCGCATAGGCATTCTCATACTTCTCAAGCCCGAACACCTCCAGGATCTCCCTGCTCTTCTCATTCATCGCCTTCTCGCGGCTGAAGTAGGAGGGCAGGCGGAAAATGCTGGCCAGGAGGCTGTACTCCACATCGTTGTGCAGGGCCACCTTCACGTTGTCCCGCACGGACAGCTTCTTGAACAGGCGGATATTCTGGAATGTCCGCGCAATGCCGCAGCGGCAGATGTCTGCCGGCGCCTTGCCCACCAGGTCTGTCCCGTCCAGCTCCATCGTCCCGGTATCCGGCTGATACACGCCGGTCAGAAGGTTGAACACCGTCGTCTTGCCTGCGCCGTTGGGCCCGATCAGGCCGTACAGCTCGCCCTTCTCAATCGCAATATTAAAATTGTCCACTGCCTTCAGCCCGCCGAAGGCAATGCCAAGATTTTTCACTTCCAATAACGCCATTGTCATTCACCCGCCTTCTGTTTCTTCCCGGAATGGAACCGCTCCAGCAGCTTTTCCTTGAAGCCGGACTGGTTGATCAGAATCATCGCAATGAGGGCGATGGAATACAGAAGCATTCTCATATCGTCCGCGCCGCGCAGCACCTCCGGCAGGGCGGTGAGGATGATCGCCGCGATGATGGAGCCCTTGATGCTCCCCATGCCTCCCAGGACGACGATAACCAGTATCTCGATGGACTGATTATAGTCGAATGTCGTGGGCTTGATGATTCCCACGTTGTGGGCGTAAATCGCCCCTGCCACACCGGCAAAGAACGCGCCGATGACGAAAGCCAGTATCTTGAAACGGCTGACATGGATACCCACGGACTCCGCCGCGATATAATTGTCCCGGACAGAGCACACCGCCCGTCCATGGCGGCTGTCCACCACATTGGCGATGACCAGCACCGTGATCACCACTGCGATAAAGACAATCGTATAGTGCTCGTAGTTGGCGTTCAGCGGGATCTTGCTCAGCCCCCTTGCACCGTTGGTGAAGCTCAGGGCGTTCAGCACCGACTTGATGATTTCGCCGAAAGCCAGCGTCACGATCGCCAGGTAGTCGCCCCGCAGCCGCAGCACCGGCACGCCGATCAGGAACCCGAAGACGGCGGCTGTCACCCCGCCGATCACCATGGCCAGCAGGATGGACGGAAGGGCCGGCATCTCCACATGCAGGGAGAACAGGGCGCCCGCATACGCGCCGATGGACATGAACCCTGCATGGCCCAGGGACAGCTCTCCCAGGAAGCCTGTCACCAGGTTCAGGGAGACGGCGAGCATGATATTTACCCCGATGGGAATCAGAAGGGCCGTGTACTGGCGGTTCAGAAGACCCATGCGAAGCAGAAACGTAATCAGTGCGTAGCTCAACACAATTGCCAGCACTCTCACAATGATTTTCTTATCTACTTTCATCTTCCGCCACCTACACTTTCTCATTCTTCAGCTTGCCCAGCAGGCCAGACGGCCGGACAAGGAGCACCACGACGAGGACGCCGAACACGATCGCATCAGACAGCTCCGTGGAAATGTAGGCTTTGGCGATACTCTCAATCAAGCCCAGCACAATGCCCCCGAGCATTGCCCCAGGCACATTGCCGATGCCGCCCAGGACTGCGGCGACAAAAGCCTTGATGCCGGGCAGGGCTCCCAGCGTGGGCCGCAGGGACTGGTACTGGCATATGTAGAGAATGCCCGCAATCGCAGCCAGCACAGAACCGATGGCGAAGGTCTGGGAGATCGTCCGGTTGACGTTGATGCCCATGAGCTCAGCGGCTCCTTTGTCCTCCGACACCGCCCGCATCGCGCTCCCCGCTCTCGTCTGGTTGATAAACAGGGTCAGGATCACCATCGATATCAGCGTCATGACCAGGGTGACGATGGTCACTCCGGATATGGTAATCCCGCCGATGGATACCGATGGAACTTGGATCACTGACTGGAAAGGAATCGGCGTCGCTTTGAAAATCAGCAAAGCCAGATTCTGCAGCAGGAAACTGACGCCGATGGCCGTAATCAGTACTGCCAGCGGCGGAGCCTTCCTCAATGGCTTGTAAGCCACCTTCTCTACAGTAATACCGAGCACGGCACAGACAATGATTGACAAGAGGATTGCTGCCGCTATGGGCAGATTCATGAGTGACACGCCCACATACAGCGCGTAGGCGCCAACCATAATAATGTCTCCGTGGGCAAAGTTAATCATCCTTGCAATGCCGTATACCATCGTATAACCAAGGGCGATGAGTGCGTAGATGCTTCCTGTGCTCAATCCATTGATCAACTGTTCTATTACATTTTTCATATGCGCTTTCACACTCCTTATCCGTCCGTTATACGAAAAGATAGCACGTTTCTCTAGTACAGTAAGAAGGACGAAAAGGGGTAATCCCTTTTCGTCCCCAGTACACTTACCTTGTGCTCAATTACTCCATGGCTGTATACTCGCCATTTACGATCTTTACAAACTTCGCTGCCTTGTTCGGCTCGCCGGTGGCATCGAAGGTCACGCTTCCGGTCACGCCGTCCACCTGGATCTCCGTCATAGCGGCGATCAGGTCAGCGCTCTCGATGGAGCCTGCCTGCTCCATAGCAGCCTTGATAACGTACACCGTGTCATAGCCGTCAGCTGCGAACTGGTCCGGCGTTGCGTTGTAAGCAGCCTCGTAAGCCTCGACGAAATCTGCCACAGCCGGGTCAGAAGCCAGGAACGGGCTTAAGAATACTGCGCCCTCCACTGTGGTCACATCTGTCACAGTGCCCAGCACGCCGTCCCATCCGTCGCTGCCGATGAACGGGATATCCATCTCCAGATCCTTCGCCTGCTGTGTGATGTAGGTTGCATCCTGATAGTAGGCCGGCACACAGATCAGCTCAGCGTCCGTAGCCTTGATGGATGTCAGCTGTGTACGGAAATCCACATCGCCGGTCACAAACGCCTCGTTGGCTACGATCTCCGCGCCCTTGGCCTCAGCCTCCTCCACGAAAGCTTCCATGATACCGGTGCTGTACTCGTCCGCGTTGTTGTAGATCACGGCGATCTTGGATGCACCCAGATTATCTACCGCATAGTCCGCCAGGGTTGTTCCCTGCAGCGGGTCTGTGAAGCACAGGCGGAAGGTGTTGTCATACTCTGTGCAGCCCAGAGCGGATCCGGAAGGTGTAATCTGAAGGATGCCGTCCTGGGAGCTCTGCTCGATCACCGCCAGGCAGGCGCCGCTTGTGACAGCCCCCATCAGGGCGTTGATACCGGAATCCATCAGGGAGTTGTATGCGGTGATGACCGTGTCCTCACTGGCCTCGTCGTCCGCAAAGTTCAGCTCCAGCATATAGGTTGCATCTCCTACCTGCACGCCGCCCGCCGCGTTGATCTCGTCAACGGCGATCTGGCCGCCCTGCATTACGGAAATGCCGTAAGAAGCAGCATCACCTGTCAGAGGTCCAAGGCCTCCGATCACAAATGTACCGCCTTCTGCGCTGCCCTCCGCAGCGTCCTCTGCGGTATCCCCCTCCTCGGCTGCCGCCGCGTCGGAAGAATCGTCAGCTGCATCTGTCCCGCTGCTGCAGGCCGTCATGCTCAGCACCATGGCCGCAATCAGCAGCATGCTCAAAAGCTTTTTCATAATATATTCCTCCTTTTTTATGAAAGCCCGGAACTTGTCAGGAACTTTCATTTACACCCTATCATACTATCATAAGCAAGGAATTGTCAACCTCCAATTGGAGAAAGTTTGCTTTTTCTGGATTTTTCAAAAAAGATTCAATTATTAGCGACAGGCACAGAGTAATTCAGGAATTATTATATCCTCTCCAGTCATTTCTCGCTAAAATTTCATTTTTCACATACCGGAATGTGTACTTTTGCCCTTTTGCGGCGTACATGTGCAGCAAAAATTCCAGCAGCTCCCTTGTCTTCGGGTGCATAATGTACTTTCCGCAGCCCCTCTCGTAGTATTTCCACGGGTCCTCCCTGCGAAAATCCTTCCCATTATAGATCTGCCCCGCAGCGATCCGGTCCAGGAACATCTCCACCGCATAGCGGAGGGGCATCTTCATCCCTGTCATGCGGCTCCCCTTCTCCAGGCCGTAGTCGATCCAGTACTCGAAATGGTGCTTGTTCCTCCCCTTGTGGTGGAGCCAAGCCTTCGACACCCCCGTCATCTTTCTCTCCATATTGTTGGGGCTCTCGTTCCCCTGGTAATACTTCGCCCCGGCCCAGAATTCCGCCGGGGAATACTTGGACAGATCGTGCAGAAGCCCCTGCCGGTACAGCCCCACCTGGAAGCAGTACCGCATCACCAGGAGCTTGTGTTCTGTGATCGTCTTAAAATGCGCCCATGGCTTCATAACGCCTTACCCCCGTATTCTGTCTCATATCCTCTACATTCCTCCCATAAGAGCCCGTATTCCCGCCAGGGCCAGCAGGTGCAGCGGATAGAATGTATAGAAGAAATACTTCATCCCCCGCCCCTTCTCTCCGCTGTAGAGCGTCACCGGCAGGATGGCCAGCGCGCCATAGCTCTGTATCCCGCCCATCACCACGACATTGAGGAGAACGGCCGACAGCGCCGCCAGCGCCAGATTCTCCCGGAACAGATAGAAGGCCAGCGCCATCAGCACCCCTTCCGCCCCGTAATCCGCCCGCAGGAACTCCGCAGCGGCGCAGGCGGCGGCTATACACACAGCCTTCTCCCACAGGAACCGCGTCCGCCTCATCCCCTCCATGGCCAGCAGGGAAATTCCCAGCGTGAAGAAGATATTCTGGCCGTACAAGTCAAACAGCCTGCTGTGAAACGCCAGGTCAAAGCAGGGCTCCGACAGGAGGGCGAAGAGAAACACCCTCCCTATATAGGAAGAGACATCTCTCGTATGGCAGAATCCCTCTCCCAGCAGGAAGGCGAAAATGGGGAAGGAGAGCCTGCCGATGCAGCGCAGCCACAGATACTGGGGGAACAGGATCGCCCCCACATGGTCTACCACCATTGTGGCCGCCGCCAGCAGCTTCAGGCTGCAGCCGCTCAGGAAGCCTATCCTTGCCCGGCCTGTCCCCGCCGTCATCCCGGCTGCCCTTCCTGTCTCATCCCCTGCAGCACCATCACCGTCTTGTCTCTCACCTGCAGCGCCTTCTGCTCCGCAAGGAGCGGTTCCTCCCCGTCCGGGAAGAAGCAGCTCCCCTCCGTCCGTCCCGAGTCAATCTTGGTATGCCAGGCGTACCCCTTCGGAAGGTTGGGAAGGGCGAATTCCTGCGCCTCCCCGTACATATTGTACGCCACATAATAGTACTCCGGCTGTGCTTCCCCCTCCGGCATGTAGCTGTACATAACGCCCAGCTGGCGGCAGCTGCCGTCCATCTGGGGGTACCAGACATTTTTGCCGTGGTAGGAGATGTCCGGGAAACCGCTGGCGCGGTAGTCCGTCCCCCGCAGCTCCTCCCGCTGGCAGAACGCCCGGTGTCCCCGCCGGAAGGCGATCAGCTCCCGCACAAATGCCCGCATCTCTCCCGCCGCCCTGGATACGCTCCAGTTCATCCAGGAAATCCCGTCGTCCAGGCAGTACGGGTTGTTGTTGCCGTTCTGGGAATTGCAGCACTCGTCCCCGGCCATCAGCGCCGGGACTCCCTGGCTTAAGAACACCGCCAGCAGGGCGTTGCGCATCTGCCTTGCCCGCAGGTCGTTCACCTTCTTCTTCCGGCTCCTGCCCTCTTCCCCGCAGTTGAAGCTGTAATTGTAATCCGTGCCGTCCCGGTTGTCCTCCCGGTTGTCCTCGTTGTGCTTCACCTCATAGCTCACCATATCCATCAGGGTGAAGCCGTTGTGGCCGGCCGCATAGTTGACCACCGCCTCCTGGGAAGGATTTTTCCTGAGACGGTAGGCAAAAGCGCCCACCTGCCCGTCGTCCCCCCGCAGGAACCTGCGCATATCCACCTGGAAACCGTCATTGTACTCGGCCAGGTTCTTGCGGGACGGCACATAGCCCGCCTCATAGATCTCCTGCAGCGGGAAGCTGTTGGCCAGCAGCTTGATCCCGGCCAGGAAGGGATCCCTGGCGATCAGCTGCACCGGCAGCCCATAGCCGCTCACATGGGCGCCGTCAATGTGAAAGCTTCGTACCCAGTACCGGAGGACGTCCAAGATCAGGCCCGCGTCCGTCCTGTCCGGGAAATAGAATTCCATGATCACTTCCATCCCGTTCCTGTGCAGCTCCTTCACCATGTCCCGGAACTCCCGCACCGGGTCGTCCCCGGCGGCGTAGCCGGCCTTGGGCGCAAAATAATTGCCCGGCCCATACCCCCAAAAATTCCTCTTGTAATTGTGTTCCAGGCGCTCCGAGCGCACAAAATGCGCCATGGCGCTCACCGGATTGGGCACCAGCTCCGGAAACTCATAGGCGGGCATCAGCTCAATCCCATTGACCCCCAGCTCCTTCAGGTACGGGATCTTCTCCGCGACGCCCCGGAAGGTGCCCCTGTGCTCTGCGCGGGAGGTGGCGTCCATCGTAAACCCCCGCACGTGGAGCCCGTACAGGATCAAATCCTCGTAGGGGATCTCCGGCCGCACATCCCCCTCCCAATCGTAGCTGTCCTCCTCCGCCGGAAAGCAGCCTCTCACATAGGACGGGACGCAGCCATAGGCCTCGCGCCCTGCCACCCTCCTGGCATAGGGATCGCACACCTCCTTCCCCCCTATGGTGAATGTATACTCATACTGCCCCTCTGGGCAGTCCACAAGCTTCAGGAAACACAGATTGCCGAACCGCTGCCCCTGGGAAAAGGGAAGCCTCGCCTCGGGCTCTGCCTCCCCCGCCCGGTACAGGTTCAGCGTACAGCTCTCCTCCGCCGGCGCGCACACGCAGACGTTCACTTCCTTCCCCCGCCTGCACAGCCCCATGGGCTCCGGCTTCCCTTCCGCTGTCTTCCATCTCGCTTCTGTGTCCATCCTCATCTTCCTGTCCCTCCCATCTTCCTCCGGCGCCCATGCGCCGCGCAGCCACACGCTTCTCTCCTTCTGCCTTCCGGTGCCCTCACCGCAGCGTCAGCTCCACCGGGCAGTGGTCAGACCCCATCACCTCGGTGTGGATTGCCGCCCCCGCAAGCCTGTCCTCCAGGCTCTGCGACACACAGAAATAATCGATTCTCCACCCGGCATTCTTCTCCCTCGCCCGGAAGCGGTAGGACCACCAGGAATACACCTGCTCCAGATCCGGATAGAAATAGCGGAAGGTGTCGATGAAGCCCGCCTCCAGAAGATGGGTGAACTTTTCCCTCTCCTCGTCGGTAAAGCCTGCATTCTTCCGGTTGGACTTCGGGTTCTTCAGGTCGATCTCCCTGTGGGCCACATTGAGATCCCCGCAGAAAACCACCGGCTTCCTCTCCTCCAGCCCTTTGAGGTAGGCTAGGAAGCAATCCTCCCACTCCATCCGGTAGGGAAGCCTTGCCAGGCCGTCCTGGGAGTTAGGCGTATACACAGTGACCACATAGAAGTCCGGAAATTCCGCAGTGATCACCCGTCCCTCCTGGTCATGCTCCCCGATGCCCATGCCCATGGACACGGACAAAGGCTTCTCCTTGGTAAACATCGCTGTGCCCGAATACCCCTTCTTCTGCGCATAGTTCCAGTACTGATGGTAGCCCGGCAGCGTCAGCTCGATCTGCCCCTCCTGGAGCTTCGTCTCCTGGACGCAAAATACGTCTGCGTCCGCCTGTGCAAAATAATCCAGAAACCCCTTCTGGACGCAGGCCCTAAGCCCATTCACATTCCAGGATATCAGCTTCATCCTCTCACCCCTTCTCTTCTTCTAGCCACGGAAGGCGGCACTGCCTGCCGGAAATGCCGCCTTCTTCTGGTAAACTCATTCATTCTTCTGCAGGGCTTCAGTGCTCCTTCCTCTGCCCCTTCTCCGGCCTCTCGGCCTTCTCCTTGCCTTCGTTCCTGCCGACCGGCTTGCCCACATCCTTGATGGAGAAGCTCATCCTCCCCATCTTGTCCTTGCCCAGGCACACCACAGTCACCTTGTCGCCCAGCGTCAGCACATCCTCCACGCGGTTGATCCGCTCCTTGCAGATCTTGGAGATGTGCACCATACCCTCCTTGCCCGGGGCGAACTCCACAAAGGCCCCGAACTCCTTGATGCTGACCACGGTTCCCTTCAGGATCTGCCCAGCCTCGAAATCGGTGACAATGATCGTGATAAGCTCTTTCGCCTTATCCATCATCTCCTTGTCTGTGCCGCAGATGGACACAGAGCCGTCGTCCTCAATATCAATCTGCACGCCGGTCTGCTCGATAATCGCGTTGATCGTCTTGCCTCTCTGGCCAACCACATCGCCGATCTTCTGGGGATCGATCTGCATCTGGATAATCTTCGGCGCGTACTTGCTGACCTCCTCCCGCGGCTTAGCGATGCAGGGAGTCATAATCTCGTTGAGGATGTACTCCCTCGCCTCCTTCGTGCGGGCGATGGCCTCCTCCACGATCGGGCGTGTCAGGCCATGGATCTTGATATCCATCTGGATCGCGGTGATGCCGTCATGGGTTCCCGCGACCTTGAAGTCCATATCCCCGAAG
Organism: uncultured Lachnospiraceae bacterium; assembly: GCA_944381745.1. Taxonomy (GTDB): domain Bacteria; phylum Bacillota; class Clostridia; order Lachnospirales; family Lachnospiraceae; genus JAGTTR01. Next base: position 25,730 of record CALWMI010000069.1, read on the forward strand.
AAGTCCTCCAAGCCCTGAATGTCGGTGAGTACAATGTAATCGTCGTCGGTATCTCCCGTGACAAGCCCTGTGGAAATTCCAGCCACCTGCTTCTTGATGGGCACGCCGGCAGCCATCAGGGACATGGTGGATGCACAGATGCTCGCCTGGGAGGTGGAGCCGTTGGACTCAAAGGTCTCTGACACCGTGCGGATTGCGTAGGGGAACTCCTCCTCGCTGGGAAGCACCGGAAGCAGCGCACGCTCAGCCAGCGCGCCGTGCCCGATCTCCCTTCTTCCCGGCCCTCTGGAAGGCTTCGTCTCGCCCACCGAGTAGGAGGGGAAATTATAGTGATGCATATAGCGCTTGGATGTCTTGGTCACATCCAGGCCGTCCAGCCGCTGGGCATCCGATAAGGGCGCCAGCGTGGTGACGGTGCAGATCTGTGTCTGCCCCCTGGTAAACATGGCGGAGCCATGTACCCTGGGGATAATGTCCACCTCAGCTGCCAGCGGGCGGATCTGGTTGATCGCCCTCCCGTCCGGACGCTTGTGATCCTTCAGGATCATCTTGCGCACCGTCTTCTTCTGGTACTGATAGACCGCCTCCCCAAGCACGGCCAGCCACTCCTCGTTGTCTGCGAAGGCCTCCTCCAGCCTCTGGGTAATCTTGCGGATGTTCTCCTCCCTCACCTGCTTGACATCGGTGAAGACAGCCTCCTCCATCTCCTCCGGCGGTACGATCTCGCGGATCGCTGCGAACAGCTCCTCCGGGACGGCGCAGCTCTCATAGGTATGCTTCTCTTTGCCGCACTCGGCCACAATCTTGTCGATAAAGCGGATAATCTCCTGGT
>CALWMI010000070.1 GCA_944381745.1 uncultured Lachnospiraceae bacterium
CCCTTAAGCTCTGCACATTCCTCGCAAGCGCCTGCCGGTCAAGCTCAATCCACGCCCGCGCCGTCTCCTCTGCCCGGTCTCTCTCTGTCCCTGCCGCCATCTCTGCCGTCACTTCTCTCATCCTCTCCCCTGCCATGTCTCTCCCCGTCTCCTTCTCCTGGCCTTCCATCTTCTCCTGACCTCCCCGGCCATTCCCGCCAGCACGGCGGACACGGCCAGCGATGACAGGCACACCGCTGCATAGTGGCCAAGGCTGTTCTCCACCAGCACATCCCAGAGCCCAGGCAGCCTTCCAAGCCCCCGCACCGCCACGATCATCAGCGGGTGCAGGATATAGACAGAGGCTGACAGGGTACGCAGGGCGGGCCTTGCCCGCCCGCCTCCCAGCAGGAGCAGGCGGAAGAGGAACACCATACACACGGGCAGCATGACGTACATGCTGTCGTGCCGCTGCCAGCCCGCCGCCCGCAGTGCCAAGGCCTCCGCTGCCATCAGCGCCATGCTTGCGGCCAGACCCGCCCAGCAGAAGGCCTTCTGCCCAGCCTCGCCGGCTGCCCGGCCGTCCCTGCGGCCCAGCGCATATCCCGCGCGGCCCACGCGGCCTATGCCGCCTATGCCGCCTGGCTTTTTCTCCTGCTCCGCCAGCCAGCCTCCCAGGAAGAGGAACAGCGGGGCGAAGAACAGGCCGTTCCTTGTATAGGAGAATAAGGTGAAGCCTGCGCCGTAGGCCTGCCTCAGCACGGCAGATTTCATGGCCAGCCCATAGTAGCTGTCCCCGCCCAGCCCCACGGCGTACAGGAGCACTGTCACAAGCCCCACCGCCCCCATGGGCAGGAAGCTTCCCAGCCCATAGACAATCCAAAGCCCCAGAGCCATGGCCGGGAGATACCACAGGTGGTAGAAAGTGCCGTCAAATGCCAGCAGGCGCACGGCTCCCGTCAGCCCCAGCCCCTTGTAGTGCCCGGCGTACAGGCCCAGCGGCAGGTACAAGAGGATGGCCGCCCCGTAGAGGAGCAGCGTCTTTTTTACACGCCTGCCCACAAGCTCCCCCGGATCTCCCCGGCCCGGGCCAAAGGTGAAATAGCCGGTGGCCATGAAGAAGAAGGGGACCGCTACCCTTGCCGCCACCCTGGTCAGCAGGAAATCCCCTGTCTGGCTGAAGCTCGCCAGAGGCGAGGTGTGAATCGCCGCCACCAGGAGGGCAGCCGCCAGCCGGAAGCGGTCAAGCCCGCCGAAGCCCTTGCCTGTCTGCATAGACGCCCCTCCATTCTGTGATGATAAAGCCGTCCACGTTGTTGCCCGAGACGGCGAAGGGATGCTCCCTCCCGGCCAGGGCGTCCATGCCCTCCCGGTCTGCAGCTGGAAGATAGGACACTGACACGCACAGGCCGCCCTGCTCATAATCCCGCGTCCGCCTCCCCCAGGGGTACGCCCGGATATAGTCCACGTACTCCTCCAGCGTCAGCCCCTCCTGCCCCATAATCGCCGCGTGGGGGACTCCCACATACCGGAAATGCCAGGGCTCGTGGGCGATGCCGGTCACCGCCTCCTTTCCCCTGGGATACCGCTCCACAAACCCGAAGCGGGCGGCTGCCCGGCGGAACTTCTGGCACAGCCCCTCATAGGGGAACTCCGGCCGGATAAAATCCATGTTCCCCTGCTTTCTTCCCAGGTCGATGGCCAGGCCGGTCTGGTGCTCGCTGCATCCCGGGGCCGCCACATACTGCTCCGTGAAAGCTTTTCCGTTATCCCGCAGGGAGGAGTCCCAGAGTTCCTGCTGCTCCTGCCCGGAGCGCCAGCCGCTCACCGGCACAATCCCCTCCCAGCCGCCTATGCTGCCCATCAGCTCCTCCAGGAGCCTGGCCGCACGCCGGCGCAGCAGGATGTGCGGGGCCTCCTCCCTCACCGGGACCAGATCCCCTCCGCCCCCAAGGCCTATCCCGTCCAGGGCTTCCCGGCGCGTCCATCCTGCGCCGGCCTGTCCCCTGCATAGCTGTTCCCCGTGCGGCTGTTCCCTGCATAGCTGTCCCCTATCGGGCTGTTCTCTGTCCAAAGGTTCCCTGTACGGATGCTCCCGGTTCACCAGGATCAGCATCCCCTCGTGGATATCATACCTGCGTCTCATAGCCTCACCGCCGTTTCTATCACCTGGCTGATCACTTCCCGGAAGGGGACGCCGGCCGCTGCCATCATGCTGGGAAAGCGGCTGTGGGCGGTAAATCCCGGGATTGTGTTCACCTCATTGAACACAATCCTTCCCTCCGGCGTCAGGAACATGTCCACCCGGGCGAAGCCCTGGCAGCCCAGGATCCGGTAAATCTTCGCCGCCGTCCTGCGGATCTCCTCCGCCTTTTCCCGCGAAACCCGCGCCGGCACATGGATCGCCGACGTCTTGAGTGTGTACTTCTCCGCATAGTCGAAGAAGCCCTCGGACAGCTCGATCTCATCCACCTCGCCCACGAGAAGCTTCTCCGTCCCCATGACGGCGCAGCCCACCTCGAAGCCCGCAACCGCCTCCTCAGCGATCACTGCACTGTCAAAGGCGAAAGCCTTCTGCACAGCGTCCTTCAGCTCCCCCATGGCCTCCGCCTTCGTGATGCCAAAGGACGAGCCAGCCCGCACCGGCTTCACGAACATGGGGAACCCGATCTCCTCCGCCAGCCTCCCAAGCATCTCCTCCCAGGGTTCATAGACGCACAGCACCCTTCCCTTGGGTACCAGGATGCCGGCCTCCCGCACAAGGGCGTGGGAGCGCCCCTTGTCCATACACAGGGCGCTTGCCAGCACACCGCAGCCCGCCAGGGGGATACCAGACAGCTGCGCCGCCCCCTGCACCGACCCGTCCTCTCCGTTCGCCCCGTGCAGCACCGGGAACAGCACGTCCAGATGCCGTTCCTCCAGAGAGGGCACGCCGCCCTCCCGCCGCATTGCGTACAGCGTCCCCGCCCCCCGGTCCAGGCTCAGGACAGCTGGAATCCCCTCCTGCGCCCAGGTGTCCCCGGCAATCCGGCTAATGTCCCCCTCGTAGAGCAGCCACTGCCCCTCCCTCGTGATCCCGATCATCACCGGGCTGTACCGCTCCCGGTCCATGTTCTCCAGCACCGCATGGGCGGATTCCAGCGACACCGGGTATTCCGGCGAGCACCCGCCGAACACAATCCCCACGCTTCGGCGCCCGTGCATCCCCTCTCCAAGAGCTTTCGGCTCTCTGTCCTCTCTATATGCTTCCATTCTTCTTTCATCCTTTCTCCCGGACAAAATAAAAAAGTGTGCGCTCCGGCGCACACTCGCGCCGGAGCGCGGTTGCGTCAGCAACCAATTTCCTTAAGCGCGGAGTGCGCATCCACAGCGGAGCGTTTTTATTTAATAGGGAACGAAGTTTCCT
>CALWMI010000071.1 GCA_944381745.1 uncultured Lachnospiraceae bacterium
TGCACGGCAGGATAATGCCGGCATAGGTATTCAAAAGCCCCAGGGAATTGATGGTCTGGAAGTTGGTAATCATCAGCACATCCATCGGGATCATCATCCCGGACAGGAACAAGCCGAATACAAGCCCTGCCCCCCGAAAAGGGATAAATACAATGGCGTAAGCCGCTAGCAGGGATAAGAGCACCTGCAGCGCCGTGGTGACGGCCGCGATGACAATGGAGTTTTTCATATAATAGAGCAGGTTCGCCTCTGTAAACGCCTCCACATAATTCTCAAAGTGGAGCACCTGGGGCCAGTAATTTCCGTTCATAATATCCACATTGTCCGAAAGGCTCAGAAGCACGGTAAACGCCAGCGGAAACACCATAACCACTGCCAGCAGGATCAGCACCGCGTACAGAAGCACCAAGCTGTGTTTTTTCATTGATAGGTCACCCGCCTCTCCACAATCTTCATCTGCAGCAGGGATATGAGCGTCACAATGACAAAGAGCACGACACCCTGCGCGGCTGCAAAGCTGTAATTGTAGTTCACAAACACGTCCTCATAGATGGAATATACAAGCAGGTTTGTGCTGTTGGCTGGCCCGCCGTGGGTCATCATATCGATCACGCCGAAGGACTGGAAGGCGTTGACCACCGAGATCACCAGCACATAGAAGAGAAAAGGCGACAACAGCGGGAGCGTTACTTTCCGCAGCCTCTGCCAGCCTCCCACCCCTGCGATATCGGAGCACTCATAGTAGGTCTTGTCAATGCTCTTGAGCCCTCCCAGCAAAATCAGGTAGCAGTAGCCGGTATTCATCCAGATTGTGACGATACTGATGGACAGGATTGCCACATCCATGTCGGTGAGCCATCCCACCCGTTCCCCGCCGAACATCTCCAGCACGGTATTCAGAAGCCCCATCGTCGGATGGAACATAAAGGTCCAGAACATGGAGGCCGCCGCCACCGAGATGCCCATTGTGAAGGTGAAGATGGTGCGGAAAATCCCCATGCCCTTCCGGCCGCTGCTGGTGAGAAGCGCCATTGCCAGGGAGAGGACGATCGTCCCCGGCACCGTCAGGAAAATATAGACAATCGTATTTTTCAGGCTGATGCGGTAGATCGTAGACTGGAACAGGCGTATATAGTTGTCCAGCCCGCTAAAACCAACCAGATCCCCTTTCGCATTGGTGGTGAACACGCTCTGCACGCAGGTCAGCACGAAGGGATATAACGTAAACGCCAGAAAAATCAAGAGTGCCGGCAGCAGGAAAGCCGCCGCCCCCAGCAAGTGATACCGTGTACGCCTCATTGTCCTTCGCCCCCGCCCTGTCTCAGCCTGCGGCCTGTCTCCCTGTCAAAGAAGTAGAGGTGCTCGGCGTCCACGCCCAGCTCCAGCTTCTCTCCAGCTCTCACAGGAACCTGTCCCGGCCATTTCACCACGCTGTAGCCCTGGCCGTCCGCAAAGCTGATCTGTGTCTCGTCCCCGGTGTACTCCACCATGGCCGCCTCAGCCTCCAGCACATAATCGGCGTCTCCCCCGGTCTGGGAAAAGTGCTCTGCCCGGATGCCTGCCTCAAATTCCTGTCCCGGCAGGCGGATTGTCCTGCCGCTGCGGCTTCTCAGCAGAAGGGAGCCGTTCATGCGCAGCCCCTCCTCCTCTGTCTGCGCGCGGAACACATTCATCTGGGGCATACCGATAAAAGTGGCCACCTGGAGATTCTCCGGGTTGTTATATACCTCCAGCGGTTCCCCCACCTGCTGCACATGTCCCCCGTTGAGCACCATGATCCGGTCGCCCATGGTCATGGCCTCCACCTGATCGTGGGTCACATACACAATTGTCAGCCCCAGCATCCTCTGGATCCTGCGTATCTCGCTGCGCATCTGCCCCCGCAGCTTGGCATCCAGGTTGGAGAGGGGCTCATCCATCAGGCAGATGGGGGTCTGGCTGCAGATACTTCTGGCCAGCGCCACACGCTGCCGCTGCCCTCCCGACAGCTGCCCCGGTTTTCTCCCCAGATACTCGGCCAGCCCCATAATCTCAGCCACCTTGCCCAGACGCTCCTCCTGCTCCTGCCTGTCCACCTTCCTGGCGTCCAGCCCGAACAGGATGTTATCCCGCACCGTCATATGGGGAAAGAGCGCATAGTTCTGGAACACCATGGACAGATTCCTCTCCTTCGGCAGCAGGTCATTGGCATGCTGGCCGTCAATCCACAGGTCGCCCTGCGTGATCTTTTCCAGCCCTGCAATCATCCGCAGCAGCGTGCTTTTCCCACACCCGGAAGGGCCCAGCAGCACAAAAAATTCTCCCTTTTTAATCTCCAGGTTGATGTCCTGGATCACCATCGTCTTCCCGTCATAGCTCTTCGCCACATTTTCCAGCCTGATCATATGCCGTCATCTCCTATCCGCAGCGCCGTCTTCCAGGCAGGCGCCGCCTTCTTCTCCAAGCATAATGGCGTTGCTCCATGCCATTTTGCCATTCCTGTCCACACATTCCACACGGATATAAGTCTCCATCCCGCTAAGCCTGTACTCTGCATGCTCCAGAAACTCCCGGTGGGCGAACCTCTCTTCCTCCGTCAGATACCCTTCCTGCCCCTTGAGCACGGTAATCCCGGAATTCACCGGCCCGCCGCAGATGAAGTTGACCCTCTCCGATGGGGAGCAGTCCACGTAGGCCACGCCGTCCCGGATTCCCCAGTCGTAAATCTGCGGCCCGGAGGAAGCGTAAAAGTTGCCGGCCAGAAGGCTTTGGACGATCGCCTCGTGGGTCAGCTCCCTCGCCTTCACCACAACCCAGCCCCCACAGCTGTCTGGTATTGGTCTGGTATTGTGGTTGTCGTCCGAGGCCACGCCGTAAATCTGGCGTCCGGTCTCCAGGATGGCATCCCAGTCCCTCGTGTCCACGCCCAATCCGCTGTCCAGCACCGTGCTGTGATTGTAAATTTCCACCGCCCACACGCCCTGCAAATCCAGGTACTCTTCTGGCCGCACCTTGGACCACAGCGGATGGTTGTACATCACCAGGCAGCCCCGGCTGCGGAATTCGTCGATCTGGCGCTGCGCTGCTGCCAGGCCGTCCCACTTCTGCGGATACATGGCCACCGGCAAGTCCTCTCTCCTGGCGTACGCGGGCTTCCTGGCATTTTGTACCATCTCCTCCGTCCCCAGGATGCCGTGGATGTGGTGGGTTTTCAGAACCGCCTGAAGCCCTTGGCGTTCCTCCATCCACACGTCTCTGCTCACCAGCGGATGTTCCTCCGAAGCCGTCAGCGGCTTGTCCCCCGCCTTCACCAGGTTTACAGAACTTTCCACCCCTGGCAGCAGGATGAAATCCTCCCGGTCAAGCTCCTCCCGGTAGTCTGCGTAGCGCTCATGGTCGCTGATGCAGAGGAATTGGTAGCCATTCTTCCGGTAAAGCTTTGCCGCTTCCGCCGGGGACAGCACGCCGTCCGACTGGTTGGTATGGCAATGGAGATTCCCCCTGTACCAATTTCCCTCCTGGGTAAAACCTCTTCGGTTGATCTTCTCCGTCTTCCCTTTCATCTCTCTTCTTCCCTTTCATCTCTCTTCTTCTCTTCCCCTCTCTTTTTCGCTTCCTTCCCTTCCCCAAGCCTCCGGCCTTCTGCGGCGCTGCAGCTTTCAAATACCCGGCAGATCTCTGCGGCGCTGCGGCTTCCAAATACCCGGCAGATCTCTGCGGTATGCCAGGGGGGCCGACACCCCCAGTGCCAGCAGCTCCGCCAGCACATAGGCCGCCGCCATTCCCTGATACCCCATGTATCTGGTCAGAACACCCGCTCCCAGCATCAGGAAAGCCACTGTCCGCAGAAAGGTCAGCAGTGCGGACAGCCTGCCGTCTCCGTACGCATTGAGTACGCTGGCAATGACCACATTCGCTCCCATCAGCAGGCAGGAAAAAGCAATCCACCGGTTTCCCGCCTCCGCCAGGCCATAGGGCAGTGTCCCCGCCCGCAGAAAAATCCCGGTCAGCCATCCCGCTCCCAGATATCCTCCCAAAAATAGGGCGATTCCGGCTGCGACGCCGCCCCGCAGGCTCTTTCTTATAATTCTGGCGCACTGCTGCTGGTCTCCCGCCCCGTTATAATAGGAAATCATCGGCGATATGCCATTGCCCAGGCCGATAAAAACCGCAGACAGCGCATACTGGATATAGCCGATCACGGTGTAGGCCGCCACCCCGTCCTCCTGATACAGGGAAAGGGACAGCCGGTTAAAATACCAGATGGCGGCTGCATAGGAAAGCTCCAACACACCTCCCGACACGCTCAGCTTGGCAATTTTCCCCGCCTCCGCCCTGATACCGCGCCCCGGCCATCTGGGTCTTAAGCTTCCTCGCCTGGCAAGAAACCAGATATCCGCGAGCAGCGTCAGCAGCATGCCCAAGCTGGTGGCCGCCGCCGCTCCCGTCACGCCCCAGCTAAAGGGAACGATGAACAGATAGTCCAGCAGAATATTGGCAAGCCCTCCGGCGACAGAGGCGGCCATACTGATGCCGGGCATCCCCTGGAGCCGCAGCAGGTATGTGAGGATTTCCTTCAGGATCCCGATGGGGTACGAGATCAGCGCGATGCCTCCATATGCCATGCAGTATCCCATCAGCTCATCCGTCGCGCCCAGCAGCCTAAGGATCGGCCGCAAAAACGGCCCGGCCGCCGCGATGAAGAGGATGCTGGCCGCAAGTCCCAGCGCAATCACCACGGCAAATCTCTCGCCAGCCGCCTCATCCTTTCCTTCGCCTAACGCTTTTGCTATGCGGATGCTCCCGCCGGAGGCCAGCCCGAAGGCGAGGGCGAACATCACATTCATAATCGGATAGCTGATATTGATGGCTGCCATCGCGTCTGTGCCCACCGTCCACCCCACAAACAGCCCGTCCACGGTTGTATAGATAGACATAAAAAGCATGGTAACCACTGCGGGGACGATATTGCCCAGATAACTGCTCACAGTTTGTCTCCCGGACTTCCCGTGGCAGTCCCTGAAGAAGCCTCCCGCATTGTGCTGCGGAGGATTGGCCTGGGGATAGGCTGCCTCCCCTGATACACCGTGATTTCCCGCCAGCCCAGCGTACACAGGCATTCCACCGCCTGGACGATGCCTTCCCCCACATCCTCCGGGCGATGCGCATCCGATCCTACCGTAATGTGTACGCCGCCGCAGGAGCGGTAAAGCTCCAAGAGCTCTCTGTCCGGAAGCAGCCTTCCCAGCCGGTACCGCAGCCCCGACGTGTTCACCTCAATGCCCTTGCCCCTTCCCGCTACCGCCTCAAAAATTCTGCGAAACTGCCCGCGGTACCGCCTCATATCCAGCACTTCCCCGGTCTGCTCACAGATGGCTTTCAAAGGATAGGTGATGTGTCCCAGCACATCGTAATCCAGCGTCCCGGCAATGTTCGCCACCGCGTCCAGATAGTCATGGAACAGCATTCCGGCGTCCACCTGGGAATAATCGTAGTCGGCCACGTCCTGCCCTGGTTCCAGGTTATGTACAGAGCCGATGATAAAGTCCCCCGAAAATTTCCTGCACCAGTCCATGGCCTCCTCCGGTTCCAGGTTGGCGTTTCCCAGCTCCATCCCCTTGCGGATGATCAGTTTTCCCTGGAAGCACGCACCCACCTGCTCTATCTCCTTTGCAGCCTCCCGAAGTTCCGCTTTCCCGCCCCGCAGCTTCGGCGCCGCCAGCTCCACATGGTCAGTAATTGCAATCTCCTCCATCCCCTTTTCCAGCGCGGCCTGGGCGATCTGCGCCACTGTCTGCCTGGAATCATAGGAAAACGATGAATGGATATGATAATCTGACAAAAACATCCATTTCCCTTCCTCACTCATTTTCTTCCTGCCTCTTCTTCCTGTCTCTTCTTCCTGTCTTCCTGCCTCTTCTTGTCTTCACTCTCTCGATCCACAAGACCCTTGCAAGATGGGTACTATTATAAAATTCCATGTGTCCTTGCTCTATCTATCTTTTGTTAATTCAAGTTCAATTTTTGTTAAAACAGGTAAATTGTCTTTAAAAAATGTAAAATTTATATGATATTCAAACACTTCCGACGGCATCAAAAAAGCGAGGCCACCACCGATCATGAACCTCGCTTTCATAATCGGAGATGCCCTCGCCTGACTTCTGCCAAAACCGGCACAATTCTCTATGTATTTCAAATACCCCTATTACTCGCCCGCCACATAAGTGACCATTTCCTCCAAAGGATTACGCTCCGTGGCGCGGGTGTAGGCGTCAGCGCTTTCGTCTATGGATGTATCTTCCATCCCAATCAGCAGAAACGCCACTGCCTCCTGATCTTCCGGAATCCCCAGCAGCTCCCTGTACTCTTCCTGCTTTTCCCCGTTCACCGCCATTGTGGACTTCTGAAACAAAGATATCTTCATATCGATGAAACACATGTACAGGTGCTGAAAGAACCAGGACGGAAAAATACGTCAGATTCTTATATGTGGGTTTACTGCAGCATCAAGGATTCCGTAACCCCC
>CALWMI010000072.1 GCA_944381745.1 uncultured Lachnospiraceae bacterium
GCCTGCCGGATCGCCGTCAGCGTCTGCGCAAAAGCCGGATCCTCTGAATGCAGGTTCGTGACAAAAGCCGCAAAGGTCGTGCTGTCCCGGTTGGTGGACAGCTCCCGCAGGAAGGCCGCCTCCTCCGACGACGCCTGCATCCCGATGGCCAGCGTGTACACCGTGCACCCCGGAATCCCGCGGATCTGGTCGTTCCAGTACTGAATTTCCTCATGGTTGTCCGCACACTTCCCGTCCGAGATGAAGATCACCTTCGCCGGGGCGTCCTTGCGCTCCCCGCTCCGGGCAGACAGCTGCTCGTAGATCCTCTGGAAGGAGTTCTGGTAGTAGGTCCCCGCGTACACCATCGTCTGCTCCACGCTGCTCTTCACCAGGGCATAGTCGGTGGTGAGGGGGACATAATTGAACAGTCCCTTCTCCAGGTCTGTGTCCAGCTCCCCGTCCGCCTCTGGCCAGTAGGTGCCCGCGAAGCTCCAGTAGCTCACCCGGTTCTTGGCCGCCCCTGTTGCCTGGGCGCTGTCCTCCTCAATCTGGGATATGAGCTCCACCAGCGTCTGCTTAGCCAACGCCATACGGTCGATGCACCCGTTGGACGCGTCAGGCCGGATCGCCTGCCCCTGGGCGTTGCGGTGATGGCTGTAAAGCCTGGCGTCTGCGGGAAAGCTGCGGTATTCCCCGCTTCCCCTGACCTCGCCGTTGGCGTAGTCGTAGAGATTCACCTGCTCTCCGTTGTATTCATAGTAGTGGTCCCTGTTCAGGCAGGGCGAATGGGAGGAGTTGACATCCTGGGACGCCCCTCCCTGAAATGACGTATCGTTCAGCGCCATCGTCCTCGTGCGGTCCAGCACAAGGATATAGTCACAGCCTATGTTGCTGTATGCCGCCGTATCCCGCTCTGTCAGCACGATCTCCGCCAGCCCCAGCTCAATATCTGTCCACCGAGCCGACTTGCCAGTCTCCGCCTCCGGCTCCCCGGCGGCGGCGCTGCGGCTCCTGCTCTCCCCTGCGGCAGGCAGGGTCAGCGCCGCATCCCAGCCGTCCCGCACATCCTCCGCCCGGCAGACCTCCTGCCCGGCAAGCCCTGCAAGGCACAGCGATGCCAGCAGCAAGCCCAATTTCCTTTTCCAATGTTGTATTCTCAAATCACATCCTCCTTCCTATATGCAAGACAGGCGGATGAATCCATCAGTTATTCAGTTTTCAAGGTGCTTTCTTCGGAATTCTGTTATTGGAAGAACCCAATACAAGATCAGTCAGATGGCTCTCGCCAAAGAAAAACAATTATCAGATACCCCTCTATCATAACCACTTCTGGTTGTTTTGTAAACACCAAAAACCCCTGGGCGGCTATTTGTTGCACCCCTGAGGACGCCTGCGTTTCATTTCGTGGCTTTTTCCCTCCCTCTGGGAGCGGGCGGGCAACAGGCGCGGGGAAGGCCGGGGGCGTATGCCCCGGCCCTCTCGCCTTGCCTTCTACTCGGATACCAGGTAGGTCGGATATCCCTTCTGCCGCAGGCGCTGTTCCATGCGCACTGCATTGTCCAGCTCCCGGAAAGCTCCCACCTGCACCCGGTACAGGCCGTCCCGGTAGGTCAGGAAGCCAGGGAAATCCTGGCTTTTCAGCTCTTCCAGAAGCCTCTCGGCGTTGTCCCTGCTACGGAAGGCCCCCACCTGCACCCGGTACAGCACCTCCTGGCCTGTGGGGCTTACCGTCTCCTCAATGCCGTCGGCGATAGCCCGCGCCACCTGGCTAAATTTGCTGTCCAGCAGCCGGTTGTCGGACTCTGTGTTCAGGAATCCCACCTCCACAAGCACCGCCGGCATCTTTGTCCTGCGCAGCACCACCAGGTTGGGTCTCGCCGACACGCCAATGTCGCGGAAGCCCAGGGCCGCCAGCTGGCTGTCAATATTTTCCGCCAAATCCACCTTCATCCCGCTCATGTCGTACACCAGGCTCTCCACCCCCGCATAGCGGTTGGGCACGGCGCTGGAATTGCGGTGGATGGAGATGAACAGATCCGCCCCAGCCTTGTTGGCGATCTGCGCCTTCTCATAGGGCGTCTGGTAGACGTCGGTGGTGCGCGTGTACGCCACGTCGTAGCCGTCCGCCGCCAGCAGCTTCCCCACCGCCAGCGCGATCTTCAGCGTATCGTCCTTCTCCCGCCGGCCATTGTAGACGGCTCCGGGGTCGGAGCCGCCGTGGCCGGCATCCAGAATAATCTTATATGCCAATGGATAGTCTCCTTATCGTCTCTTCACTATCCATTATATGCATCCGACTCCTCAAAAGGGAACCGGAACTGCCAGAGGCCGAATTCATCCCGCATAGCGGCAAATTCCTTCTGGATGCTCTCCCCTATGGGCACGCCCTTGTCCCGGCGCTCCATCCACACCTCGTACTCCTTCTCCCCAGCCGTGTAGATCCGGTCATGACCCGGCGCCTTCTTCGACGCCCGCAGCTCCCGCAGAATCTCTCCGGCCGTGTGCTTAAAGCTGTCTGCCCCCACAAAGGCCTCCGTGTCGATGGCCAGGAAAAAGTGCCCCAGCGGATAGGGGATCTTATTCCCCTGGGCGTCCAGCCCGCTCAGCATGCGCAGGTAGCTGCCCGCCTGCAGGGCCGCAGACAGGATCTCCACCACCGTGGCATAGCCGTAGCCCTTGTAGCCTCCCATGTTCTCCCCGCTTCCGCCCAGGGGAGACAGGGCTGCCCGTCCCGCCGACAAATCCTTCAAAATCTGTCCGCTGTCCGTCAGGATGCTCCCATCGCTCCCGATCACCATGCCCTCCGGCACTTTCTCCCCGTTGCGGGCGTAGTACTCGATTTTGCCCCGCTGGGAGATGGATGTGGCGCAGTCCAGCACGAACGGGAAGGCCTCGTCCGTGGGTATGCCGAAGGTCAGCGGGTTGGTTCCCAGCATATTCTCCACGCCGAAGGTGGGCGCGATGGACGGGCGGGCGTTGGTTCCCGTCATCCCGATCATATTTTCCTTCGTGCACATGGTCACATAGTACCCGGCGATCCCATAGTGGGTGGAATTGCGCACAGCCGTCATCCCCATCCCGTACGCCCGGGCTTTGTCAATGGCCATCTGCATGGCCTTCTTGCCGATGACCATGCCCATGCCGTTGTGCCCGTCCACCACGGCGGTGGTCGCCGTCTCCCGCACAATCTCGAACTTGGTTTTCGGGTTGAGGATGCCGTCCTTGATCCGGTCCACATAGATGGATTTGAACCGGTTGCAGCCGTGGCTCTCAATCCCCCTCCGGTCGCTCTCCAGGAGGATCTCCGCGCACACCCTGGCGTCGTCCTCCGGCACGCCCAGCTTCTCCAGCACCGCCTCCATAAAATCCCCCATCAGTTTCCAATCTACATACGGTCTTGTCTCTGCCATACCATTCCCCTCCTATCCCTGTGTCATGGCCTCGTGCTCTTCTCTTATCTCCTCATAGAGCTTCACAGAATCCCAGAGCATGTTCTGCTCCGTGACCACTGCCTTCAGCCCTATGGAAATACCTTCTCTCCTCATCAGCCCCAGCAGCATATCCAGCCGCCTGCCGAAAATTCCCTTCAGCACCATCATCTCCTCCGGGAAGTCCTCTCCCTGATAGGTGCCCTCCCATGGCTCGATTCCCTTCACCCCAGCCAGGAACCCGATGGGCTGCCCGTACTGCTCGGGCTTCACGCTGCGTATCCTTATGCCGTTCTGCACCAGCAGCGCCTTCAGCATTCTCCCCTTCTCCCCCTCGATATGGTACAAAAGCACCGTCTCCCCGGTCTGCTTTGCCATTGCAGGCTACCTCCTTTTCTTTTCTTCCAATAACACCCGGTTCAGCCCCTTGTCCAGCGCCTCCACAAGGAACTGCTCTGCCAGGCTTCCCCGGTAAATTTTCTCCCTGGCCTCTCCCAGGCCGAACCAGCAGGCGCTGTCCACCTCCTGGGGCCTGAGGCTGAGCTCCTCCGTATCCGCGATACAGGCAAAATTCAGCATCAGCGTGTTGCTGCCCGCGAAGAAACGGCTCCGGTTGAAGCGGTACCCTGCGATTCCAAGCCCCACCTCCTCAGCGGCCTCCCGCAGCAGGGCCTCCTCCGCCGACTCGCCCCGGTTCACATAGCCTGCCACCAGGATGTACCGCTTCCTGCCGTACTGCTGGATCAGCAGCACCTTCTCCCCGCTGGGGCTGAAAATCTCCATGCTCACCGCCGTGCTGTAGATGGGAAACCGGTACTCCCCGCAGGCGGTGCAGTAGGGAATCTCGCGCCCCTCTCCCTCCAGATATTTTTCCTCCAGCCTGCCGCCGCAGGCCGGGCAGTAGCGCATGCCAGGCTCTTCCACAAATTTGTCCATTTCCTCAAGTCCTTTCTGAAGCTCCCGGCGAAACCTCCTGCCTGATCATCCGGTAGCCGATCCCCACATGGGTCTGTATATACTTGGGCTGGGACGGGACGCGCTCAATCTTCTTGCGCAGGGTGGCCATGTAGACCCGCAGCGCCGGCGTGTCGCCGGCCTGGGAATCCCCCCACGCCTCCCGCAGGAGATAGTTGTGGGTCAGCACCCTCCCCGTATTCTGTGCCAGCAGGCAGAGGAGCCGGTACTCCATCGGCGTCAGGTGGATCTCCTGCCCCTTCAGGAACACCCGGCCGGACAGATAGTGGATGGCCATATCCCCATTCCGGTAGACGCCCGCCTGCTCCATGGGATCGGTGCTCTCGCTGCGCCGCCTGCGCAGAGCCACCCGGATCCTGGCCAGCAGCTCCTCCACGCTGAAGGGCTTTGTCAAGTAATCGTCCGCCCCGGCGTCCAGCCCTGCCACCTTGTCGGTATCATCTCCCCGGGCACTGACGATGACAATCGGCATCTCGCTCCAGCCGCGCACCTTATCGATCACCTGGATGCCGTCCATATCCGGCAGGCCCAAGTCCAGGATGATCACATCCGGGTTGTAGGCGGCGGCCTCCAAAATCGCCTCGCCGCCCGTCCCTGCCAGGCGGCATTCATACTCCCCTGTCTGCAGCGCTGTCATGATCAGGTTGCCCACCGCTCGGTCGTCCTCCACCACCAAAATTTTGCCTTTATCCATCTGTATTTACCTCCACTGCCTCCAAGGTGAAGAAGAAAATGCTGCCGTGGGGCAGATTGTCCCTCATCCCGATCTCTCCTCCGTGGGCCGTCACAATCGCCCGGCAGAGCGCAAGCCCCAGCCCCATTCCTCTCCTCCCGTCGGCCTGCCTGCCGCCGGAAGTGTAAAACATCTCAAAGAGATGGGCCTTGTCCTCCTCCGGGATTCCCGGCCCGTCGTCCGCGATCTCCACTGCGATCTTCCCCCCTGCCCGCCTGGCTGACAGGCAGATATGGGAGCCCGGAGGCGTATATTTCACCGCATTGTTCACCATATTGACAAGCACCTGGATGATCAGCCGCACATCCATCTTCGCCATCAGCAGGTCGTCCTCCAGCGCCCAGGAGATTTCATGCTCGCCCGCCCTCCTGTCCAGATGCCTTCTGGCCTCGCCGAACACCTCTTCCAGGAGCTCCGCCTCCATGTGCAGTTCCATATTCCCATTCTCAATCCGGGTCACGGAGAGCAGGTTCTCCACCAGGTTTGTCAGCCACATGGCATCGTCGTAGATGTCCAGGTACAGCTCTCCCCGCTTCTCCCTGCCCAGAAGCTCCTCGTTCTCCAGCAGCATCCCTGCATTGCCCAGGATGCCGGTGAGGGGGGTGCGCAGGTCGTGGGAGATGGACCGCAGCAGGTTCGCCCGCAGGGATTCCTGCCGCGCCTTCACCTCCGCCCTCTGCTTCTCCTGCGCCAGACGCTCCTTGCGTATGGCAAGCCCGCACTCCTCCAGAATGGTCAGCAGCAGGTTCTTCTCGAAGGAATCCGGGACCGGCAGGCCCTTGGCCTCCATCCCCACCACCGCCAGCACGCCCTTCTGCCCCCGCACTGCCAGAAACATGTCCGGGATATCCGGCAGGGCTTTCGTGCCGTATCCGGCATAGCGGTTGTTCTCATACACCCATCTCACCGCCGCCTCTCTCCACTCTGGCATTGCCCGGCCTTCCACGCCTTCCTGCCCCTTCCCGGCTCCCTCTCCCGGGAAGCCCTCCAACAGGCGAATCCTGCCGTCCCTGTCCCTGCCGTAGAAGGTGATCTCCCGGTCCAGCAGCTTGTTGAGCTGCTGCGCGGTGTAGTGGAGGATCTCCTCCTCATCCTCCGCCTTCTGCAGTCCCTGGCTCGTCTCCAGCAGTACCTCCATCCGGTATGCCTTCTGCGCCGATATCCTGGCCTGCCTCTTGAGCTTCATGGCGAGGGAGCTTGTCACGATCCCCACGGTGAGCATGATCAGGAAGGTGACCGGATACCCGGCGTCATAGGCGTGCAGCGTAAAGCGCGGCGTCGTAAACAGGAAATTGAAGGACAACACGCCCAGCAGCGACGCCACGGCGCTGTAAAACCAGCCGCCTGTCCAGATCGCGGTGACCAGCACACCCAGGATGTAGACCATGATGATGTTGGAATCCCCTAGCCCTGTCTTGTAGAACAGGTCGCCCAGCAGCGTGGCCGCCAGGAAGACAGCCGCCATCCTGCCAAGCCCGGCCCTGCTAATCTTCTCCGGCCTGCCTGGCACCCTCCTCTTCCGGTAGCGGGGCTGGTCGTCAGGGATAATGTAAATCTGCGCCTCCGGCAGCAGCCTGGCAAGCTGGGACGCCAAATCCTCCCGCGGGTTCCAGAGGCTTCCCCTGTGGTTGCTCTTGCCCACGAAAATCTGCCTGATCCCGCTCTCCCTGGCGTACTCGGCAATCTGGGACGCCGTATCGTCGCCGTACACCATCCGCAGCCGTGCTCCCATCTCCTGAGCCATGCGCATATTTTCCTGCAGGCGCTCCTCGCTTCCGCTCTCCTGCCGCTGGATCTCCGGCGTCTCCACCAGCAGGGCCACGCACCCCCTCCCCATAGCTCCCGCCATGGACATGGCCGCCCGCAGCACCTTGGCGCTGGACGGGGCCGCAGATATGCAGGCCAGCACTTCCCGATCTTCCTCCATCTTTCCCATGCCGCTCCTCTTTCTCTACCGATCTGGCATCGGTGTACAAGAGACAATACGCCCTTGCTACCCTGATGTTACTTTTATTATAATATGGAAATGAAAAAAACGGAAGAGATTCCGCCCTTTCCGAGCTGTTCTCTTCCGTTTCCCTTTTTATTCGCCGAAACCGTCCGGGTTCATCGACTGCCATCTCCAGGCATCCTCGCACATCTCCTCGATGCCTCTCTCGGCCTTCCAGCCAAGCTCCCTCTCCGCCTTGGAGGCATCTGCATAGCAGGTGGCGATATCGCCGGGGCGGCGGGGTTTGATCTCGTAGGGGATCTTCTTCCCGCATGCCTTCTCAAAAGCTGCTACCACCTGGAGGACGCTGTAGCCGTTGCCGGTCCCCAGATTGTAGATGGACACGCCAGAGTTGTCCTCCAGCTTCTTGATCGCCTTCACGTGCCCGATAGCCAAATCCACCACGTGGATATAATCCCTCACCCCTGTGCCGTCCGGCGTATCGTAGTCGTCGCCGAACACGCCCAGGCTTGGCAGCTTGCCGATGGCCACCTGGGCCACATAGGGAAGCAGGTTGTTGGGGATTCCCTTAGGGTTCTCGCCGATCAGGCCGCTGGGATGAGCGCCGATGGGATTGAAATAGCGCAGCAGCACCACATTCCACTGGGGATCCGCCACATGGAAATCCGAGAGGATCTGCTCCAGCATGCTCTTCGTCTGGCCGTAGGGGTTTGTAATCTTCCCCTTCGGGCACTCCTCCGTGATGGGCACAAAGGCAGGGTCGCCGTACACGGTGGCAGAGGAGCTGAAGATGATATTTTTCACCCCGTGCTTCCTCATCACATCGCACAGCACAAGCGTCCCGGTAATGTTGTTGTGATAGTACTCCAGCGGCTTGGCCACAGATTCTCCCACCGCCTTCAGCCCGGCGAAATGGATGACTGCGTCGATCTTTTCCTTCTGGAAAATCTCCTCCACACCTTCCCGGTCCAGCATATCCGTCTCATAGAAGGTCACTTTTTTGCCCGCGATCTGCTCGATCCGGTCCACCGCCTTCCGGCTGGAATTGTACAGGTTGTCCATGATCACCACATCGTAGCCGCTGTTCAGCAGCTCCACGCACGTATGGCTGCCGATAAACCCGGCGCCTCCGGTTACCAGTATTGTCATCGTCTCCCTCTTCTCCTTCCTAAAATCAACTGCCGTCTGTTCAAAAGGCCCGCCAGATGGTCTGGCGGGCCTCGAGCCGCATTGTAATGCCGCCGTTATTTATTTGTTGTTGATCGCTGCCTGCGCCGCCGCAAGTCTTGCGATCGGTACGCGGAACGGCGAGCAGGATACGTAGTTCAGGCCTACCTTATGGCAGAACTCTACGGAGCTCGGGTCGCCGCCGTGCTCGCCGCAGATGCCGAGCTTGATATCCGGCCTTGTCGCTCTTCCCTTCTCCACAGCCATCTTCACCAGCTGGCCTACGCCGACCTGGTCAAGCCTTGCAAACGGGTCAGACTCATAGATCTTCGCCTTGTAGTAGGCATCCAGGAACTTGCCGGCGTCGTCGCGGGAGAAGCCGAAGGTCATCTGGGTCAGGTCGTTCGTGCCGAAGGAGAAGAACTCTGCCTCCTCAGCGATGGCGTCTGCAGTCAGGGCAGCGCGAGGGATCTCAATCATCGTACCGATATGGTACTGGATGTCGGAGCCCATCTCAGCCTTCACCTTCTCTGCCGTCTCCACAACGATATCCTTCACGAACTTGAGCTCTTTCTTCTCGCCTACCAGCGGGATCATGATCTCAGGAACGATATCGTAGCCCTTCTCATTCTTCACCTCGATGGCAGCCTCCATGACAGCCCTCGTCTGCATTCTGGCGATCTCCGGGTAGGTGACAGCCAGACGGCAGCCTCTGTGGCCCATCATCGGGTTGAACTCATGGAGCTCGTCGCAGCGGTTCTTAACCTCCTGCACAGTCAGGCCCATGTCCTCAGCCAGAGCCTTGATGTCCTCCTCAGAGGTGGGTACGAACTCATGCAGCGGGGGATCCAGGTAGCGAACCGTCATCGGTCTGCCCTCCAGAGCCTCGTACATCGCCTTGAAGTCCGCCTTCTGGAACGGGATCAGCTCGTTCAGCGCGGCCTCCCTCTCCTCCACGGTGTCGGACAGGATCATCTTGCGGATCTTCGGGATCCTCTCTGCGTCGAAGAACATATGCTCGGTACGGCACAGGCCGATGCCCTCAGCGCCCAGGCGGATGGCGTTCTTCGTGTCAGCCGGCGTATCTGCGTTCGTGCGCACGCTCAGCTTTCTATACTTGTCGGCCCAAGCCATGATACGGCCGAAGTTGCCGCCGACAGATGCCTCTACCGTCTTGATATCTCCAAGGTAGATATTTCCTGTGGAGCCGTCCAGGGAAATGTAGTCTCCCTCGTGGATGGTCTCGCCGCCCAGGGTAAATACCTTTGCCTCCTCGTCAATCTTAATGTCGCCGCAGCCAGATACGCAGGCGGTTCCCATACCACGGGCAACTACGGCTGCGTGGGAGGTCATGCCTCCGCGTGCGGTCAGGATACCCTGGGACGCATGCATACCCTCGATATCCGCCGGGGAAGTCTCCAGACGAACCAGGATGACTCTCTCGCCTCTTCCGCCGATGCCTGCTGCCTTCGCATCCTCAGCGGTGAAGTATACCTTGCCTGCCGCCGCTCCCGGGGAAGCCGGAAGTGCGGAGCCAATCACCTTGCCAGCCTTCAGGGCATCTGCATCAAAGGTGGGGTGAAGCAGCTGGTCGAGAGACTTGGCCTCGATCCTGCACACAGCCTCCTCCTCTGTGATCTTGCCCTCGTCTACCAGGTCGCAGGCGATCTGGATAGCAGCCGGGGCAGTCCTCTTGCCGTTACGGGTCTGCAGGAAGTACAGCTTGCCCTCCTGGATGGTGAACTCCATATCCTGCATGTCGCGGTAATGGTTCTCCAGCGTGGTGGCGATGTCCATGAACTGCGCGAAGCACTCCGGCAGATCCTGCTCAAGCTGCGTGATCGGCTGCGGGGTACGGATACCAGCCACAACGTCCTCGCCCTGGGCATTGATCAGGTACTCGCCGAAGATTCCCTTCGCTCCGGTAGCCGGGTTCCTTGTGAAGGCAACGCCGGTTCCGGATGTGTTGCCCATATTTCCAAACACCATGGTCTGTACGTTGACCGCGGTTCCCCAGTCGCCCGGGATATCGTTCATACGTCTGTAAACAATGGCACGAGGGTTGTCCCAGGAACGGAACACAGCCTTCACAGCCTCCATCAGCTGTACAACCGGATCCTGCGGGAATTCCTCTCCCATCTCTTCCTTATACAGAGCCTTGAAGCGGGCAATAACCTCCTTCAGGTCGTCTGCATCCAGGTCTGTGTCATACTTGGCTCCCTTAGCCTCCTTCATCTCGTCCAGGACGCGCTCGAACTTGGACTTGCTGATCTCCATAACCACGTCGGAGAACATCTGGATGAATCTTCTGTAGGAGTCATAAGCGAACCTGGGATTGCCTGTCTTCTTGGCAAAGCCCTCTACAGCCACGTCGTTCAGGCCCAGGTTCAGGATCGTATCCATCATGCCCGGCATGGAAGCCCTTGCGCCGGAACGCACGGATACGAGCAGCGGGTCATTCTCATCCCCGAATTTCTTGCCGTTGATCGCCTCGATCTCTTTCAGCGCGGCAAAGATCTGCTCCTTGATCTCATCGGAGATCTGCTTGCCCTGGTTGTAGTACTCGGTGCAGGCCTCTGTCGTAACGGTAAATCCCTGGGGGATCGGCAGGCCCAAATTGGTCATCTCTGCCAGGTTTGCTCCCTTACCGCCAAGAAGGTTCCTCATATCTGCGTTACCTTCTTTGAATAAGTAAACCCATTTTGCCATTCAAAAATTCCTCCTAAAAAATTTATTTAATTTTTAAAAATTGCCATATCTATTTTACCATAAATCAATGGATAGTCAAGATTGTGTCCTGCGGTTTTCTGTCAATATTCGAACTTCTTCTCAAAATATCCCTTCAAGTCTTCAATCTTGACCCGCTCCTGCTCCATGCTGTCGCGGTCGCGCACAGTCACCGCCCCGTCCGTCTCCGAGTCGAAGTCGTAGGTGACGCAGAACGGCGTCCCGATCTCATCCTGCCTCCTGTAGCGCTTGCCGATATTTCCCCTGTCGTCGTACTCGCAGTTGTAGTATTTGGAGAGCTCCGCGTAGATCTTCTCCGCGCCCTCCCCCAGCTTCTTGGACAGGGGCAGCACGCCGATCTTCACCGGTGCCAGCGCCGGATGGAAGTGCAGCACGGTTCTCTTGTCCCCGCCCTCCAGCTCCTCCTCGTCGTAGGCGGCGCACAGGAAGGCAAGCACGACCCGGTCTGCTCCCAGGGACGGCTCGATCACATAGGGGATATACTTCTCCTTCTTCTCGTCGTCGAAGTAGGACATATCCTCGCCGGACACATTCTGGTGCTGGGTCAGGTCGTAGTCCGTGCGGTCTGCAATGCCCCACAGCTCTCCCCAGCCGAAGGGGAACTTGAATTCCAGGTCTGTCGTGGCCTTGCTGTAGAAGCTCAGCTCCTCCTTCTCGTGGTCGCGGGCCCGCATCTCCTCGTCCTTCATGCCCAGGTTCTTCAGCCAGTCGATGCAGAACTGCTTCCAATACGCGAACCACTCCAGGTCTGTGCCCGGCACGCAGAAGAACTCCAGCTCCATCTGCTCAAACTCCCTTGTGCGGAAGGTGAAATTGCCGGGGGTAATCTCGTTGCGGAAGGATTTCCCGATCTGGGCGATGCCGAAGGGCACCTTCTTCCGGGAAGTCCGCTGCACATTCTTGAAGTTCACGAAAATACCCTGCGCCGTCTCCGGGCGGAGGTACACGGTATTCTTCGCATCCTCCGTGACGCCCTGGAACGTCTTGAACATCAGGTTGAACTGGCGGATATCCGTAAAATTGTGGGCTCCGCAGCTGGGGCAGGGAATCTCCTTCTCCTTGATGTAATCCATCATCTGCTCCTGGCTCCAGCCGTCCACGCTGCCCTCCATGGCAATCCCGTCGGCCTCGTTGTAATCCTCGCTCAGCTTGTCCGCGCGGAAGCGCTCATGGCACTCGCGGCAGTCCATCAGAGGATCCGAAAACCCTCCCAGATGGCCGGACGCCACCCACGTCTGGGGATTCATCAGGATGGCGCAGTCCACACCCACGTTGTACGGGTTCTCCTGCACAAATTTCTTCCACCAGGCCGCCTTCACATTGTTCTTCAGCTCCACGCCCAGGTTGCCGTAATCCCATGTGTTGGCCAGGCCTCCGTAAATCTCCGAGCCCGGGTAGACGAACCCTCTGGCCTTGGCCAGCGCCACAATTTTATCCATTGTCTTTTCCATAACGATTGCTCTCCTTGCCTAATGTATAATTTTCGCGCCGAAGCTGCAGCTGTCCGGCGGCTCTGGCCGCCCTTCCCCTGCTGCCAGGCTATTTTATTCCTCGTAGATGATATAGGCCAGACGGTTCACAGACGGCGCAGCTTCCGTCCCATCTTCCGTCCCTTCCTCTGTTCCGTCCCCTGCGGACGCCCCCTGCACCCGGGCCAGCTTGTCCCCCTCGATGGAGACGTTGTCGCTGACGTACACAATCTTGCCGGAGGTCTGTACCACAATCGGTTCCTCCAGGAGAATCACCCGCAGATTCCCGTCCATCTCGTCCAGGCTTACCGCCGTGTTGCCCGCCGTGTCAAGAAAGGTGACGCCCACCCCGTAGCTTCTCCCCTGGATGTCGCTTAACACCCCTGCGAAAAACTCCACGTCGTTGAAGTTGGCGTAATCCGCCCAGGTGGCATAGTTCATCATCACCTTGACCTCGCCTCCAGACACGTCAAAGCTGTCCACCTCAATGCTGTTCCTGCCATTCTCTCCGTTGTACTCCGCCACTTCCTGGTCGAGAAGCGTCTCCAGCTCCTCCCCGTCATAATAGTCCTTGTCGAAAGGCTCCACAATCGCTCCGATAATCTCCCCGTCCTTGTTGACGTAGACTGCGTCCTCTTCCGCACTGAATCTCATGGAGCAGCCCGCCAGGGCAAGCGACGCCGCCGCCAGGAGCAAAATGCCTGAAATCTTTCTCATCTTGTAGCCTCCAAAGTCTATCGTATTCGATTTAAATATTATACAGGCAATATACAATATTTTCAAGCACCGTTTTCCGCCATCGCCTACACGTTTTCTGTCATCGCCTGCAGGATATCCAGCGTGCGGAACCTTTTCTCCATATATCTCTCCCGGTGGCGGTCCATCACCATCCCCAGCTCCCTCTGCACCTCGTCCGACACCCGGAAAGTGTAGAGGCTGCGCACGTCCGTGCACAGGATGTACTGCATCGCATAGACGGTGGAGGGCAGAAGCTCCACGGCGTCCCTCTCCCCTGCCATGCACCGGCTGCACAGGGCTCCCCCCTGCCTGGCCGAGTAGCCGCGAAGCTCCTCCCGGCTCCCGCAGCGGGTGCAGGAGAGCATGTTGGGGTTCTCCCCGTGCACGGCCATGGCCTTCAGCTCATAGACGCGCCGGATCAGGGGGCGCGGAAGCCCTGGGTGCATCAGCGCCCGCAGCGTCTGGTACAAAAGCCTCAGCATCTCCCGCTCGTCTGTGCCCTCCTTGCCGTAGTAGTCGGCCACCTCCAGGAAATAGAAGCCGTAGCAGGCCCCCTCCACGTCCTGCGCCAGCTCCCGGAAATAGTTGGAGATCTCCGCCCGGATGAGGGTGTAGGAGTTCCTCCCCTCGTACAGGGTAAACTCCCCGAAGGCGAAGGCCTCCGTACCCGCCAAAAGCGGGCTGTTCTGCCGCCTGGCCGCCCGGGCAAAGGCCGCAATCTTTCCCCGCTCCAGTGTCAGCAGCACCACCCGCTTGTCATGTTCGCCGATCGGGCTGGCGGCAAGCACCATACCCGTCACTTTCAATGGCTCCACGCCGCCCTCCTCCTTTCCCGGCGGACTATAGCTCCTTCTTGTCGTACCCGAAATTCTTGATCAGGAAATCGCTGTCTCTCCAGTCCTTCTTCACCTTGACCCACAGCTTTAAGTTCACCTGGCAGCCCAGAAGCCTCTCGATCTCATACCGGGCCGCGCTGCCGATCTTCTTGAGCATGCTCCCCTGCTTCCCGATGATGATCCCCTTGTGGGAATCCCTCTCGCACATAATGGTGGCGTCGATGTCCACCAGCCCCTGGCTTCCCCTCTCCTTCATGCGGTCAATGACCACCGCGATCCCGTGGGGCACCTCTTCATCCAGGCAGCGCAGCGCCTTCTCCCGGATAAGCTCCGCCACGATCTGGCGCTCCGGCTGGTCGGTCACCGTATCCTCGTCGTAGAACTTCGGCCCGCAGGGCAGATACTGGAAGATCACGCCCAGCAGCGTGTCCGTGTTCGTCCCCTTGAGGGCCGACACGGGCACGATCTCCGCAAAATTAAGCAGCCTCCGGTAGGTGTCGATGAAGTGCAGGATCTCCTCCTTCTTCACCGTGTCCACCTTGTTGATCACCAGGATGACCGGCGTCTTCGTGTGGGCCAGCTGGCCGGCGATATGCTGCTCCCCGGCTCCGATATAATCCGTCGGCTCCACAAGCCACAGGATCACGTCCACCTCGGACAGCGTCCGTTCAGCCGCCCGCACCATATATTCCCCCAGCTTATTCTTCGCCTTGTGGATGCCCGGGGTATCCAGGAACACAATCTGTCCCCTCTCATCCGTATATACCGTCTGTATGCGGTTCCTCGTCGTCTGCGGCTTGTTGGATGTGATGGCGATCTTCTGCCCGATCAGCCGGTTCATCAGCGTGGACTTTCCCACGTTGGGCCTTCCCACCAGCGCCGCAAAGCCTGATTTTTCATTGGCCTGTCCCATTTTCTTGTCCATCTTCCTTATTTCCTCTCTTCTCCTGCCTGCGCTTCCTTCTCTCCTGACGGCGGCGCGCCTTCTCCTGGCGGCGCTTCTGCCTGGACTCCAGCCGCTCCTCGCGGCTCATCCCTCTCTCAAGAATTTTATGATATACGATTCTTCCCAAAAAGTAAAGCAGCAGCAGGACAACCGCCCACACAGCCAGGTAAGGCAGGTCAATCACCACGCCCACGGCGAAGTTCTTGATTCCCGCCGCCACGTCATAGAGGCTCTCGGCAAAGCCCACCTTTATCCGCTCCCAATCTGACTGGGCAGCCGCCGGCGTCTCCCGCTCCACCTCCTGGATGTCCAGGTGCACCGTGGCGTAATCCACCTGGTTGTCGAAGGTGAGCAGCTGGGAGGAGTAGGACTCCAGCTCATAGCGCACCTCCGAGAGGCGGGTCTCGATGGTGATCATATCCTCCACCGTCTCCGCCTGCTCAAGAAGGAGAAGCAGCCGCTCCTGCTGGATCTCCAGCGCCTCCTTGCGGCTCTGCGTATCCACATACTGGAGGGTGATGTCTTCCTCCTCCTCCGCCCGGTAGGTAATGTTGCCCAGGCTTCCCACCTGGTCCATAAAGCTGTCCAGGGAATCCGCCGGGATGCGCACCGTATAGTAGGCGTACCGCTGGCTCTCGTAGCGGTAGCTGTCGCCGCTTGCCTCCGCCCGCTGCACATAGCCGCCCATCTGCTCCACCTGCTGCTCCAGCGCTGCCAGGAATCCGTCAAAATCCCTTGTCTCCACGCTGGCGTCCACACGCTTGATCAGCTTGCGGCCCTGTGCGGCGCTCTCGTCCAGGATATCCGCGCCGCCCGGCTCCATCCCTGCTTCCTCCGCAGATGCGGCCTCCGCCACTGCCATCTCCTCCGCCATCCCGCCGCCGTCCATGCCCCAGCCAGCTTCCGCCGCTGTGTTCGTATCCGCAGCTGCGCCGGTCTCCCAGGTTGCCGCAGCTGTGTCCTGGGCAGCCGAGGAATCTGCCGAGGTTCCCTTTCCGGAGCAGCCGGACAGCAGCAGCGCCCCCGCAAGCAGCAGTGCCGCCAAAGCGCCTGGCCGCCAAGGCCTATCCGGCCCCGACGCAATCCTCATCTTCTGTATCCTCTCTGCAAACTTCTTCATAACTTCCTGCCTCCTTCCCTTTTATGCGCCGGCCTGGCAGGGAGCCGCTCCCCCTGCCGTACCGGCCTTCTATCTTTTTAGAAGGATTCTCTCGCCCCCGGTTGCACGCCGCCTGGCATCCATCCCAACATTCTTCGCAGGACGCGGTTCACAGCTCTCCCGAAAGCCAGCTTGGGAGCCAGGCTCCGCCTCAGGATCTGATCAGGCTGCAGGTCTGCCCGAACAGCGCCGCCTCCGCCTGGATCTTCTCCTCGCCGCCGATGGCACAGAAGCTTCCGTCTTCCACAACCGCGCGCACCAGCGGGGCCAGGGCACGGATGTCCGCCGCCGACGCATCCAGGATCTGCTCCCGCTCCCGCTGCACATCCTCCCAGGTCAGGCCGTTGCAGTACATGCTGAGCACCCTGCGTCCCTTGGCGGACGGCGTGAGCGGCGCGTCCACCTCCCCCATCGTGCCGATAATATACTTGCGCATCGTCTTCTCGTCCGCCTCGTAGCGCTCCAGGTAATCCGGCGTCCCCAGGAACACCTGGCGCGTCCGGGACAGGTGGGGATCCCGGTAGGTCACAAGATAGGAATCCCCGATCCGGGAGAAGGAGCTCATGCAGCCGTAGGCTCCCCCCTTGACCCGGAGGTTCAGCCACAGGTAATCATAGCTGAGCATCACCTTCAGGATGCGCAAGGCCCCCGTATAGGCAAAGCCCGCATCCCGGTAATTGCCTGCACACGCCACATACTGCACCTTGGACGCTGTCAGGAAGCCCTCGTTCTCCCTCTCCGGGGCGAAATCCAGGCTGGCCTTGGGAAGGTTCCCCTCCGGCAGAACCGCAGCGAGAGCGCCGATCTGCCTCTCTGCCTCCCCGCCGTCCTCCCCTGCGGTGTAGGATGCCAGAAGCCTGTCCCTTGTGAAGACCATCCCCATCACCTCGGACAGGATCCTCTGCAGCTTCCCGTACTCCTCGCCGAAGGAGGCGTCCAGCCGCTCCAACAGGCGGTAAAAAGCAATGCCGCTGGTGGCGTCTGTGTACCTGGCCACCGGCGACGTGTAGGACATCGCCCGCATCGCCGCGGCGGAATGCCCCGACGCCATCAGCGTCATCTGCAGCGACGACTTCGCCTTGGCGATGATCTCCCTCATCCGTTTCCGGTCGTCCAGCCGGGAGCTTGTGATGATCTCCCTCATCAGGTCGAACGCCTGGGGAAGCTGGCCGTACAGCGCCTTGGCCCGGATGGCCAGCGTCGGGCGGAACGCCTTGTAATCCTTCACATTCCCGTACACCGCCAGGGAAGCCTCAATGCCGCCGGTCTGGATGTTGATCTCGTCGAAGAGCTCTGTGTAGGTATAGCGCCCGGTGTCCACATAGCCCAGCACTGCCGGCAGAAGGCCCAGATAGGGCACATATTCCTGGGGGACTGCCTCTGTGCCGAAGTCCAGCTCCACATAGCCAATCCCGTTGGTCTCCACCTGGGTGCGCAGCACCTTGACACCCCCGGCCTCCTCCAGCGAGGCGGGAATCCGCTCCGCCTCCCGCGGGATATCGCTCAGCTTCAGCACCGGGATGCGGGCCAGGTCCTCCGGCCGGTCCTCGCTCTCCTGGTAGGCCGCCAGCCTCTTCCCCTGCTCCACAAGAGCCTCCGTCTCCTCCCGGGAAAGCCCCGCCTTGTAAGCGGCAAGCTTCTCCCTCGTGCGTCTGTCCATCTCCCCGGTCAGCCCTCTTAAGGGCTTCACCACCACCACCGAGCCGTGAGGATTGTCCAGCAAGTACTTCTCCACCAGCCCCTCATAGTAGCCCGTGTCCACCTGCTCCCGCAGGAAGCGGAAGGTATCCAGGGCGTCGATGTGCAGGAACGGCAGGGAATCGTCGTACAGCCAGCTGTCCAGCGTCTGCAGCCCGTACATCAGCCCCTTGGGATAGGCCCCGAAATCCGCCTCCCGATAGCGGAACTCATAGTAGTTCAGCCCCGCCAGGAGGCTGCGCCTGTTCAGCCCTTCCTTCGCAAGCCTTGCAAGCGTCTCCCCGATCACCTGCACAAATTGCTCCTCGTCCTGCACGTTGGCATTCTTGGCAATCACGGAAAACACAGGCTGCGCGATCCCGTTGTCGTAGGAGCTCATGATATCCTTCCCAATCCCCGCGTCCAGCAGCGCCTGCTTCAGCGGCGCCCCCGGCGCCCCCAGAAGGACGTACTCCAGCACGGAGAAAGCCAAGTAAAGCCTGGGATCCCGGCTCGTCCCCACCACCCGGTTGTAGGAGAGGTAGGTATTGTCCTCCTCCCGCTCATCCTGGGATATGGAGTACTCCTTCTCCAGCCGCACAGGTGCGGCAAAAGGCTCCTGCCACGCCACGGCAGAATCCACCGGCCTCCTGTCAAAGCTCCCCAGATACTGCTCATCCAGCCACAGGAGCTTCTCCTCCACATCCATGTCCCCATACAGGTAGATGTAGCTGTTGGACGGATGGTAGTAGGTGCGGTGGAATTCCAGGAATTCCTCGTACGTCAGCCCCGGTATCTCCTCCGGATCCCCGCCGGACTCAAAGGCATAGCAGCTGTCCGGGAAAAGGGAGCTCTCAATCACCCGGTCGAGCACGCCCTCCGGCGTGGAGAACGCCCCCTTCATCTCGTTGTAGACGACCCCGTTGTATTTCAGCTCCCCTTCCGCCTCCTCCAGGTCGTAGTGCCACCCCTCCTGGAGGAAAATCTCCTTCTTCTGGTAGATATTCGGATAGAACACAGCATCCATGTAGACGTCCATCAAGTTCTGGAAATCCGTGTCGTTGCAGCTGGCCACCGGGTACACCGTCTTGTCCGAGTAGGTCATGGCGTTGAGGAACGTATTCAGGGAGCCCTTCACCAGCTCCACAAACGGATCCTTCACCGGAAATTTCCTGGAGCCGCACAGAACCGAGTGCTCCAGGATATGGGGCACTCCCGTGCTGTCCTTGGGCGGCGTCCGAAAACCGATATAGAACACTTTGTTCTCGTCGTCGTTGGACAGGATGAGCACCCTGGCCCCGCTCTTTTTGTGCCGCAGGTACCAGCCCTGGGAGTGGAGCCCCTCCACTTTGCGCTCCTCCAGCATCTCATATTTCTCCAGCACTGCCTCCGTCAGCGTGCTCCTACCACTCTTTTCCATCGTTTCTCCCATTGCTCCGTCAGTCTCCTTTCTCGTCTTCTCTGCGCCCGGCATCCCCGCCGTCCCAGAACCGCCGGACCGCCTCCCCCACGCTGTCCAGCGTACACACCTCATAGCCCTCCCATTCCAGCGGAAAGAGAGCCCTTGTCTCCTCCTGCAGGAAACGGCCGTCCAGAAGGGCGATCACTCCCTTGTCCCGCTCCGTGCGTATCACACGCCCCGCCGCCTGCTGCACCTTGTTCATCCCCGGATACCGGTAGGCGAAGTCAAAGCCGCGCCCAGACTTCCTGTCATAATACTTCCTCAGAATCTCCCTCTCTATACATACCATCGGAAGGCCCGTCCCCACGATGGCCGCCCCGATCAGCCGGTCCTCCTTCAGGTCCACTCCCTCCGCAAAAATCCCGCCCATGACGCACAGCCCGAGGAGCGTCCCCGGGCGCTCAGCGGAAAACTGCGCCAGGAAGGCCTCTCTCTCCTCCTCGCTCATATGGGACTGCTGGGCGATACAAGTGACAGCCCCTGCGCCTGCTCCTGTCCCTGCTCCTGTCTCTGCGCCTGTCTCTGCACCTGCTCCTGTCCCTGCTCCTGTCTCTGCGCCTGTCTCTGCACCTGCTCCTATCCCTGCGCCTGCGCTGTTCTCCTCGCCGCTTTCCCGGATCTGCCGCTCCAGGCACTCCCTCACCGCCTCCAGGAAAGCATAGGAGGGAAAAAACGCCAGGTAATTGCCCTGCCTGGCCCGGGCGATCTCATAGAGATAGCGGGCGATGCTCTCGTACTCCCGCTGTCCCCGCCGGGAATATTTGCTGCTCACATCCCGCGCCACCAGAAGCTTCCTCTGTCCCGGCGAGAACGGGGACCTGGCGTAGACCGCATAGTCCTGCACGTCGCCGCTGAGCAGCTCCTTGTAATAGTTCACCGGCAGCAGGGTGGCCGAGAAAAACACTGCGCTGTTCCCTTTGTCCAGGCATTCCCGCAGATTGGCCGAGGGGTCGATGCAGAACTCCCGGATATAAAACCGCCCGTCCTCCCCGTGCCAGGTATAGAGGACATACCGCTCATCCACCCGCTCCGCCACGCTCAGGAAATCCAGCACCTGGAAATAAAATTCCCGCAGCTCCTCCTCCACCGGCAGCGCCCGCTCTTCCTCCAGCACCTCCGAGAGCACACCGGACAGGCCCAGAAGCAGAACCGGGAATTCCCCCAGGCTCTCCAGCTCCTCACAGGCCTCGCACTCCCGCTTGCGCTCCAGAAGATACCGGTTGCAGCGCTCCAGCTCCCGCACAAGCTTCCGGCTGTACGGCTTGGCCAGCTTCTTCGCCGCCAGGAAGTCCTCCTTGCACAGCTGGGCGCTGAACATCTCCCGCCCCCGCTCCACCAGGTTGTGGGCCTCGTCCACCAGGAACAGGTAACCGCCCTTGGCTCCCTCGCCGAAAAAGCGCTTCAGCCGCGCCCGGGGCGAGAAGGCATAGTTGTAGTCCCCCACCACTGCGTCCACCCACTCTGCGATGTCCAACGACATCTCAAAGGGGCACACCTGCCAATCCCTGGCATGGGCCAGCACCGCCTCCCGCGTCCCCTTGTCATACGTCTGCAGGAAGGCGAACACTGCCTCGTTGACCCGGTCATAGTGCCCCCTGGCGTAAGGGCAGCTGTCCGGATTGCAGTCCATCTCCTCGCAGAAGCACAGCTTCTCCTTGGCCGTCAGGTAGACCGCCTTGAACCGCAGCCCTCTCTCCGCCAGCACCTCCAGCGCCTCCTCGGCCGCCCGGGCCGTCACCGTCTTCGCCGTCAGGTAGAATATGCGCTCTCCCAGCCCTTCCCCCATGGCCTTCACCGCCGGGAACAGGACGGACATGGTCTTGCCCACCCCTGTGGGAGCCTGGATAAACAGCCTGCGCTTCCTCTGCACCGCGCGGTATACCGACACCGCCAGCTCCCGCTGCCCCTCCCGGTACGGGAAGGGAAATTCCAGCCTGCGGATGGTCCGGTTCCGCAGCTCCTCCCAGTCCACACAAAAATCCAGCCAGCGCCCGTACTCCTGCAGAAGCCCGTCCAGCCAGCCTGCCAGCTCCGCCGCCTCATATTCCGAGAGGAAGCGGCGCGTCTCCTCCGTCTCCAGATTCACATAGGTCATCTGTACCTTGACCCGCTCAAGCCCCTGATCACCGGCGTAGATAGCGGCATAGCATTTTGCCTGGGCCAGGTGGACGCCCACTGGCTCTTCCATAGCCCCCACGTCCCGGAAGACGCCCTTGATCTCGTCGATCACCGTGCCCTCCTCCCCTGTGAGGATTCCGTCCGCCCGCCCCTCCAGCAGGATCGTATAGCGGCCCCTATCTGCCTCCGTCCTGAGGGGCACCTCCGCCTCATAGCCCGCCCCCATCCGGCCTTGGATTTTCCGGTGAAGCCGGCTCCCCGCCAGCATGGCGTCGCTCTCCGCCCGCGCGCTCCTGCGATTGTCAATATTGCCCTCCCTCAGGAGGAACTCCACCAGGTTTCTCACCGACACCTTGAACTGTCTCTTCTGGCTGTCCATGCCTCTCCCGCTTTCTGCCTCTTGTCTTCCTCTATTTTACTATAAAAATATCCCGGCGTATACAGAAGAATCCTTCTTCCGCATACACCGGGATCCTATGCGCCTGGCGGCTCCATAGCCGCCGCAGCCGCCCGCTGGGCAGACGGCCTCCGCGCGGTGGCCGGGCGCGCCGTCAGCAGACGGCGTACTTGTCCAGGATATTCTCAAATTCTGCGTCCCTCCCGCCGTACTTCACGGTGAGCACCTGGTTCAGGTCCATGCTGAGGACACCCATCAGAGATTTCGCGTCAATCACTACACGGTTGTAAAACACATCCACGTCGAAGCTGCATTTTGACGCGCCGCTGACAAACTCCCTCGCATCCTGCGCCCCTGAAAGTCTGATCCTGCGTTCGTTCATGTCTTTCACTCCTTTAAGTTGGACAATAATGTAACTCCTGATTGCCGTTTTCCATTTGGTTGAGCCATATTATGACATTAACGCCGCTTTTTGTCAATTTCTTTTTTTCACAAATTTTCACAGCCGATTCATACCTGGCAGCAGATGTGTCGTGCTGGCACGTAAGCATCTGCCTGCCAGGTATGAATCAGGACTGTGAAGCAGTCACCCTATGACAGCTAAAATTCCGTCATGTATTTTCGGAATCTCTTCGGAAGCATCTGGGCCTGCAGGCGCGGGTTCTCCCTCTCCTGCAGCGCAATGCTGCGGCAGAAACCTCTCCACAGCTCCTCGATCTCCCTCTCGGCATCCCCTGCCCTATCCGCATCCGGCCCTCGCCCCGCCTCCATATCTGTCAGGAACCAGGAGCCGCCCGCCGGATGCACCGCCGCCTCCTCCCTCCCCTCGTCATGGATCACCCAGTTCTCCCCGGGAAGCCGGTCCTGGAAATGGGGCGCAATTGCGGGAAGCACACGGTTCCTGGGCCGGATCCTTGCATACAGCACGCCCCCAGGAAGCTGGGAGAAGCGCGCAAATCCCATGAGATGGTCGGCCTCCCGGGCCACTGCCCTGGCAAGGGCGCTCACCCGGCACACGTAGGGATCCGTCAGCACCTGCATCACCCGGAAGCCATCGGCCATGGACAGCCCCCGCACAATGGTGTGGTAAATGGCCGTCCCCTTATCCGCCTCCCAGGACAGCGCCGCCCTGGCAATGTCCAGATACGCCCTGCCGCCCATCCTGCGCCGCACAGTGTCAGACACTTTCCGTGCCTTCCCGGCATCTGTACGTACATTTATATAGGAAGAGAACAACTCTCTGTCTTCCTCCTCCCGCACCTGCAGACGTACATTCTCATGTCCGTATCTCCCGGCCCACCCGTCATATACCGCTGTAAAAATCCCCTCCTGGCTCTCCTCACAGCACAGCACGGCCTTCTGTCCCATACAGCACCTCCATCTCCGGCAAGGTCAGCCCGGCCTCGAACAGCGTCATCTGGTGAAATGCCCGTTCTTCCCCCGCTGGAGGCACCCGTCCCCCTGTCTCGGCGAGAATGTCCGCCAGGAAACCCTCCTCCAGCCGCAGCGGCTGCAAGGGCTTGCCCCTACATAGGAGAAACCAGCAAGCCCGGCGCAGGACGACCCCCATCCGCTTGAGCGTCTCAAAGTCCACCGCCCCGTATCTCCTCGCCTGGACAATCCTCCTGGCTGACTTGACGCCAATGCCCGGAACCCGCAGCAGCATCTCATAGGGCGCGCGGTTCACCTCCACCGGGAACTGCTCCAGATGCCGCAGCGCCCAATTCGCCTTGGGATCCAGGCGTATATCGAAGTCCGGCCGTTCCTGCGAGAGCAACTCCTCAGCCCGGAATCCGTAGAAGCGCAGCAGCCAGTCCGCCTGGTACAGCCGGTGCTCCCGCAGAAGCGGCGGCCCTCCCGGCAGAGCCGGGAGAGCCCTATCCTCGTTCACCTGCATGTAAGCGGAATAGAATACCCGCTTCAGCCCAAAATTGTCGTACAGCCGCTGGGCCACCGACATAATCTGCAGATCCGTCTCCCCCGAGGCCCCTATGATCATCTGGGTGCTCTGCCCTGCCGGCACAAACTGCGGTGCATGGCGGTACCGGGCCAGCTCCTCCCTGCAGGCTATGCTCCGGTTCTGTATCTGTCTCATCGGCGTCAGGATAAGGGCGCGGCTCTTGTTGGGGGCCAGCCTTCTGAGCCCCTCCGCCGTGGGGAATTCCAGGTTGATGCTCATACGGTCTGCCAGATACCCAATTCTCTCTATAATATCCGGGGCAGCTCCCGGAATCGCCTTCACATGGATGTACCCCTGGAAGCCGCAGTCCTCCCGAAGCCTCCGCACGGTC
The DNA here is from genome assembly GCA_944381745.1 of uncultured Lachnospiraceae bacterium. Classification (GTDB taxonomy): domain Bacteria; phylum Bacillota; class Clostridia; order Lachnospirales; family Lachnospiraceae; genus JAGTTR01. The sequence goes on from CALWMI010000072.1 coordinate 24,078, forward strand.
TCAAAGATCAGCTCCATCGTATACGTGGGATTCCGCAGCACCCCGGAACTCAAGAACAGCCCTTCTATATAATTCCTCCGGTAAAACTCCATCGTGAGCCGGCAGAGCTCCTCCGGCGTAAAGGATGCCCGCGGGATATCGTTGTCCGCCCGGTTCACGCAGTATTTGCAGTGGTAAATACATTCATTCGTGTACAGGACCTTCAGGAGGGAAATGCAGCGGCCGTCCCCGCTGAAGCTGTGGCAGATACCGGCCGCCACACAGTTCCCCAGGCCGCTGCCATTCCCTCTCCTGGCTGTCCCGCTGGAGGTGCAGGCGACGTCGTACTTTGCCGCGTCCGCTAAAATCCGCAGCTTCTCAGACAACGCAGCCCCCACCGCGATTCTCCCGTCCGCCATCGCCTTCCCCTCCCTTCGTCACACGTACTGTCCTTCCTCGAAATAGAACATATGTTCTCCCTGTGCTGTTATCATACCACAATCTTTCCCGCTGTGCAACTAAAAAATGCCCTGGGCAGCTCTCCGCCATGATCAGACATCATAGCGTGAGAAACCGCCCAGGGCATCCCAAGCTGCGGGGCATACGCCTTCTTCCCGGCGCTCTGCCCGCCTCAGCACTGCTTCTCTCCGGCCTCCGGGACAGCCGTCACAGGCTCTTCTCTCCGGCCTTCTGGCCAACCGTCACAGGCCCTTCTCTCTGGCCTTCTGTCCAACCGTCACAGCCTCCTTCTCTCCGGCCTTCTGCCAAGCCGTCACAGCACGGCTTCAGCACCCTTCACATAATCTGTCGCTGCCCGGTGGAACTCCCCGGCGTCCGCCAGCGAGGCAAACGAGGTGTCGATGGGAATCTGTCCCAGAAGCTTCAGCCCATTCTCCTTCGCGCTCTCCTCGATCCGGCTCTCCCCGAAAATGTGGATTTCCCTCCCGCAGTCCGGGCATTTCACATAGCTGTAGTTCTCAAAAATACCCAGCACCGGGATATCCATCATCTGCGCCATATTGAGCGCCTTCTTCACAATCAGGTGAACCAGCTCCTGCGGGGAGGAGACAAGGATAATCCCGTCCACCGGCAGGGACTGGAAGACGGTCAGCGGCACATCGCCGGTTCCCGGCGGCATATCCACAAACAGATAATCCAGTTCTCCCCAGAACACCTCTGACCAGAACTGCTTGACCACGTTGGCGATGACCGGGCCTCTCCAGATCACCGGGGCCGCCTCGTCGTCCATCAGCAGGTTGATGGACATAATCTTGACCCCATTCTCGGCCTGCGCCGGGAAAATCCCCTGCTCATTGCCCTCGGCCACCCCGTGGATCCCGTACATCTTCGGGATTGACGGGCCAGTGATATCCGCGTCCAGAATGCCAACCTTCAGCCCCTTCTGCGCTGTCAGGTTAGCCAGAAGCGCCGTCACCAGCGACTTGCCGACGCCTCCCTTGCCGCTCACCACCCCGATCACTTTCTTGATATGGGAATACTCGTTGCACTCCACATGGAAATCCGGCTTGCCCTGCCCGTTCTGATTGCTCGGGCACCCCTCACAGCTCGCCTTCGTACAGGAGCTGTCACTGCAGCTTCTCTCCATTGCCATCCATCTCCTTTATCCATATATTTTCTCTATTCTATCACATTCCGCCTGATTTTCCTATCCCTGCTCTTCGTCTTCTTTCGCCCAGCCAAAGGAGCACCTCACTGCCCTCCTCCAGCCCCTCATCAGCCGGTCCCTCTCCTCTGCGCCGGTCTTTGGCCCAAAGCTTTTGTCGATCGCCCAGTTGCTCCGTATCTCCGCCTGGTCCTTCCAATAGCCCACGGCCAACCCTGCCAGGTAGGCCGCCCCCATGGCTGTCGTCTCCACGCACACCGGCCGGTTCACCGGCGCCTGGAGCATATCCGCCTGGAACTGCATCAGGAAATTGTTGGCGCTTGCGCCTCCGTCCACCTTCAGGGACCGGATGGGTATCCCCGCATCGGCCTCCATCGCAAACAGGACGTCGGCCACCTGGTAGGCCAGCGACTCCAGCGTCGCCCGGATGAGGTGATACTTGTTCACGCCCCGGGTCAGCCCTACAATGGCTCCCCTGGCATACTGATCCCAGTGGGGCGCCCCCAGCCCGGTAAACGCCGGCACCACGTAACAGCCGTTGGTGTCCTTGACCTTTCCTGCCATATACTCTGAGTCAGACGCCGAGTCCAGGATCCGCAGCTCGTCCCGGAGCCACTGGATCGCCGCCCCCGCCACAAAGATGGAGCCCTCCAGCGCATACTGGATCTCCCCGTTCAGCCCCCAGGCGATGGTGGTCACCAGCCCGTTTTTGGAAAAGACCGGTATTTCCCCCGTGTTCATCAGCAGGAAGCAGCCTGTTCCATATGTATTCTTGGCCTCCCCCTCCTCAACGCAGGTCTGGCCGAACAGCGCCGCCTGCTGGTCGCCTGCGGCTCCTCCGATGGGGATCCTTCCCCCCAGGAAATCCGCCTCCGTCTCCCCGTATATGCAGCTGGACGGCCTCACCTGGGGCAGCATGCTCTCCGGGATTCCCAGAATGTCCAGGATCTCCCTGTCCCAGCAGAGCTCGCGGATATTGTACAGCATCGTGCGGGAGGCGTTGGAGTAATCCGTCACATGCACCTTCCCCCGCGTCAGCTTCCAGATCAGCCATGTCTCCACCGTCCCGAAAAGCAGCCAGCCCTGCTCCGCCTTCTCCCTGGCTCCCTCCACATGGTCAAGAATCCACTTGATCTTGGTCCCAGAAAAATAGGCGTCTATCGTGAGCCCGGTCTTCTCCCGGATTTTCTCCTCCAGCCCCTGTCTCTTCAGCTGGTCGCAGTATTCCGAGGTTCTCCTGCACTGCCAGACAATCGCATGGTACACCGGTTCCCCGGTTCTCCTGTCCCAGACGATGGCCGTCTCCCTCGGGTTGGTGATGCCGATGGCCGCGATATTCGCCGGGCCAGCCCCCGCGCTGGCCATGGCCTCCGCCGCAACCCCCAGCTGCGTCAGCCATATCTCGTTGGCGTCATGCTCCACCCAGCCCGGCTTCGGAAAATACTGGGTAAATTCCTTCTGGGCCATGCTGATCATCTCGCCCTTCTTGTTGAACAAGATGCACCGGCTGCTCGTCGTCCCCGCGTCCAATGCCATAATATATTTTTCCATAGCCTTCTCCTTTCTTCCATAATGTATGTTTTTGATGTTTTGCATCATTTCTTTCATTTTTTATTTTATATGAATTTATTCATTCATTTTATTTTCTCCATTCATCTCCGCAGCTTTTCCGCCCCCGGACTTCTGTTCCAACCGTCTCCTTCTTAGTCACTATATTATTTCTATATAAATGAAAATCATTTTTTTATTATATTTTCATTCTTTATGAAACTGTCTTTTCAAGCTGTTTTTCTATCCATCCCAGCCATCAAAATCCCCCTGTGACAGTTCATCTGTAATGCTTTCTCTGTAAAAGGCCTTCTGTAAAGCTTTCTCTGTAAAAGCTTTCTCTGCAGCCGTTCCCCTGTAACGGTTCCCCTGTCAAAATCCTCTTATAAAAGCAGAGCGCCCAATTGCCCTTCCCTCGCACGGATTTCACGTTGGATTCCCCCTGTCAAAACCCTCCTATAAAAGCAGGGCGCCCAAATACGGGCGCCCCGGCTTCTATATCCCTGCCCTCGCGGGCAGCCGCGCTTACACTCTTAGTTCTTCGAAGCCAAGTACTCCTTCAGCTTCTCTGTGAACACCGGGATGATCTTGTGCAGGTCTCCCACAATCCCGAAGTCCGCCACGTCGAAGATCGGCGCATACTCGTCCTTGTTGATCGCCACGATCACTTCC
>CALWMI010000073.1 GCA_944381745.1 uncultured Lachnospiraceae bacterium
TTGCGCGTCAAACGTGAGGAAGCGCCGCCAAGGATGATGCCGCATCGAAAGGCTTCCCGGGCTGCCGGTTACAGAAGGCTTTTGGCCCAGGCGGCTGCGCCGGAACGGTTCAGAAGGCGGCCCTTGGCCCAGGAGGCGGCAGGGCAATGGCTCTGCAGGCTCCTCTGCGCCTGCTCAATCCCGCTGCCGCCGGAGGTGGCGAAGGGGATCAGCGTTTTGCCGGAAAAGTCATAGCTTCCCAGGAAGGTGTCCACAATACGCGGCTCCACATACCACCAGACGGGGAACCCGATGAATACGGTATCATACTGGGCCATGTCCTGTACAGGCGCAGCGATGGCCGGGCGGCTGGAGGGATCCTTCATCTCCACAGAGCTGCGGCTCTTCTTATCCATCCAGTTCAGGTCGGCGGCCGTGTAGGGGATCTCCGGGCAGATCTCGTACAGATCCGCGCCAATGGCGCTGGCGATTTCCTCTGCCACGCGGGCGGTTGTGCCGCTGGCGGAAAAATAGGCGACTAAAATTTTCTTGCTCATGCAAAACACTCCTTTACAATTTCTACAATTTCCTCATGGTTCAATACCTTGTAGCCGCCGGACATCACGATCGTGCCGCTGGCGATGCCCTCAGCCATATCCGGCGTGGCGCCCAGCTCAGAGATATTCATTACCAGGCCCAGTTCGCGCATCCAGCCCTCCATGGCCGCCAGCCCTTCCTCGGCAACCTGGCGGCCGTCCTTGCCGGTGGGATCCACGTCCCACACGTTGACGGCAAACCTCTGGAATTTCTGCAGGCCGTAGGGCAGGATATGGCGGTAATAGGGCAGGGATACGGCAGACAGGGTCATGCCGTGGGTGGCGTTGGTGTAAGCGCCTACAGACTGGCCGATCATATGTACCATCCAGTCTGTGGATTTGCCGCGGGAAACCAAGGTGTTCAGCGCCCAGGTGGCAGCCCACATGATGTTGCTGCGGGCCTCATAGTCCTGGGGATTCTTGTTGGCAATGCGGCTGGAATGGATGACAGAGCGCATCAGTCCCTCGCTGATGTAGTCGCTGGTGTTGTCATCCTCGCCGGAAAAATACTGCTCGCAGATGTGGTTGAAAATATCATAGATACCGGCAACCATCTGGTAGTGGGGCAGCGACAGGGTGTATTTCGGATTCAGGATGGCGAATTTGGGCATGATCTTCTCATCCGCGAACACATGGCCGATCTTCTGCTTCGTATCCGGGTTGGTGATCACCGCCCCAGCGTTCATCTCAGAGCCGGTGCCAGCTAAGGTCAGAACACAGCCCACGGGCAGCGTCTCGCAGGCAGGCTCCTCGAAGCGCAGGTAATATTTTTCCCAAGGATCCTCCTGGCAGTGGACAGAGACGGAGACGGCCTTCGCGTAGTCGCAGACGGAGCCGCCGCCCACGGCTAGCAGGAAATCGGCGTGGTGGTTCCGGGCAATCTCCACTCCTTCATAGAGCTTCGCAACCGTGGGGTTGGGCATGACGCCGGCGATCTCCGCCACGTTCTTGCCATTGTCCTGCAAGATTTTGACGACTTCGTCATAGAGCCCGCTCTTCTTGATGGAGCCGCCCCCGTAGATCAGGACCACGTTTTGTCCGTATTTCGGCAGCTCGGTGTCCAGGTAATGCAGAGAATCCTCCCCGAAGTAGAGCTTCGTGGGATTACAGTATGAAAAGTTTCCTAGCACGGATCATTCCTCCTTCTATTCTGACATCATGTCAACAACTACAATATAGCAGGGTTCTGACACGGTGTCAACAGTTGATTTTGGTTTTTTTGCGGGGAGGGAAAGTAACGCAGCAGGAACACAAATCAGCCATTTTTGACCGAATTGCCCCTTGTACACCGGCGCTATACTTTCCTTTTTCCAGAAAATATGGTATATATGTTATCTATGATGCCGCGTATGGCGCGGCGGTATCAGCGCGGGGACACGGAGCGGCACAGCCGCAGTCTACAGGATGAGGACGGCGCGCAGAATACGGACGGCATACAGAATGAGGACGGCGCGCAGAATACGGACGGCATACAGGATGCGGACGGCGTACAGAATATGGAGGGAAATGCATGTGGCTTGCAGACAAATATATTGACTATGTGAAGGAGCAGGCGGTGGAGAAGCCGGAGGAAAGCTGGGGGAAACTGCTGCTGGGTTTCCAGGCGAACAAGCTGCGCACAAAGCTTCTGCCCAAGAAGGGGCTGGCAAAGGGCTACCAAAGGCTGGAGGCGATGATGATGGCCTTTGTGGCGGACTCCCTGGCGAAGCCGGGCAGCTATGTGTGGGGGAATATTTTCGCCCCCTGCGAAATTATCCAGTGCCTGGGGCTTCACACCTTGTCCATCGAGTGCCTGGCCTGTTATCTGAGCGGCTACCACTTGGAGGACTATTTGATCGACTATGCCCAGAACAGCGGCATGGCGCCCACCCTGTGCTCCTATCACAAGACCTTTGTGGGGGCGATTGACAGCGGGGTGATACCGGTTCCCCGGTATGCGGTGACCACCTCCCTGTCCTGCGACGGCAATCTCAATACCTTCCGCTATCTGGAGAAGAAGAAGGGGGTGCCCTTCACCTTCCTGGATGTGCCTTACCGGGACGACAAGGCTTCCGTGGAGTACCTGGCCGGACAGCTGCGGGAGCTCGCCGGGCGCTTGGAGGAGCAGTTTGGCAGGCGCTTTGACGAGGAAAAGCTGCGGGAGAGCCTGCGCATCGAGAACGAGACGCGCAGGGAACTGGTGCGCTTCTTCGAGCTGCAGAGCGAACGCCGCTATCCGGGGGAACTGATCAGCCATCTGTATATGATGATGGGCATGCATCTTTTGGTGGGGACGCAGCAGTTCCTAGATCTGATTCGCTTTATGGTGGAGGATATCCAGACGTACCCGGCGTTCACAGGGAAGAAAATCCTGTGGAGCCATCTGCTCCCATTCTACCAGGAGAGCCTGCAGAGCTATTTTAACACGAATGAGAACTATCAGATTATCGCCAGCGATATCATCATCGACTCGATGGAAATGCTGGACGAGGAGCAGCCGTTCCATGCCCTGGCGGAGAAGATCATCCGCAACCTCTACAACGGTTCCTACTCCCACAAGGCGCAGATGGTGGGACGTTTGGCTGCGAAGCTCCGCCCCGACGCGGTGATTCAGTTCTGCCACTGGGGCTGCAAGCAGTCCTCCGGGGGCAGCATCCTCCTAAAGGAGCAGATGCAGAAAATGGACATTCCTATGCTGATTCTGGACGGGGATGGCATCGACAAGCGCAACAGCCACGACGGGCAGATTAAGACCCGGCTGGAGGCCTTCCTGGAGATGCTGGAGGGCGAAGCCGAAGACGAAGACAGGAACGCGGGAGAAGAGACAGCCGAAGCCGAGAGAGCCGAAGACGGGAACGCGGAAGAAGAGACAGCCGAAGCCGAGAGAGCCGAAGACGAGAATGCGGGAGAAGGGCTAGCCGGAGATAGAGAAGAAATCCGGGAAAGCGGCGAGGATGCCGGGAACGGAAAAGGGGAGAAGAAGCGATGCTAGGATATATATGCAAGTATGCGCCGGTGGAGGTGTTCGCCTCGATGGGCGTGGAGATGAGGCGGATTGAGCCGGACGTGACGAATTTTAACCAGGCAGACATGAAGATGCACCCCAATATCTGCAGCTTTGCCAAGGGTGTGCTGGAGGAGGCCATGGGGGAGGATTACGAGGGCATCCTGCTCACCACGTGCTGTGACAGCATCCGCCGCCTCTACGACGTGCTGAAGGAGGAGTACCCGGAGAAGTTTATCTATATGCTGGATACCCCGCGGATTACGAAGGAGGCCGGGGTGCGGCTGTACGAGGGGAGAATCCGGGAGATGCTCCGGGAATACGAGGCGTTTTCCGGGAAAACTTTCGACGAGGAGCGCTTTGGCGCTTGCCTGAGGGAGCTTCTGGAGAGGGAAGCCGCCGCCGGGCAGGGAGCCGCCGCCGGGCAGACGGGCGTGGAAGGGATTGGGGAGGTGCAGGGAAAACGCCCCGTACGCATCGGCGTCCTGGGAGCCAGAGCCAACCCGGGTATCGGGGAAATCCTGGAGAAGGAGGGGGCCTGCCTGTCCTTTGACCTGACCTGTACTGGCCTTGCCAGGAAAATCCTCTATGAGGCCGAAGATGTGATGGGCGCCTACACGCGGGGGCTGCTCAGCCAGTTTCCCTGCATGCGGATGGAGCAGGCATCCAACCGGGATGAGCTAATCCGTCGCTACGCGGACAGCGTGGACGGGATTATCTATCATACGGTACAGTTTTGCGACAATTACGCCTACGAATATGCATGGCTGAGGAATTGGCTGAGGCGGCCGGTGCTCCTCCTGGAGACAGATTACACGCGGCAGAGCTACGGGCAAATGCTGACACGCATCCAGGCATTCTTGGAGTCGCTGCAGGCAAAGAAGCGGCGGCCAGAGAGAAAGACGGAAGGAGAGAGAAGTATGTACGTACTGGGAATCGACAGCGGCTCCACATCCACCAACGCGGTGATCATGGATCAGGACCGGAAGATCAAGGCATTTTCTGTGGTGCGCACTGGGGCAAAATCCGGTGTGAGCGCCCAGAAGGCGTTGGAGGAGGTGCTGGGGAAGGCAGGGCTTTCGCGGGAAGATATCGCCTGGATCGTGTCCACAGGGTACGGGAGGGTGAGCATTGATTTTGCCGATGAAAATGTGACGGAAATCAGCTGCCACGGCAAGGGAGCGCACTATTTCAATCCTGGGATCCGCACGATCCTGGACATTGGAGGGCAGGACAGCAAAGCTATCAAGCTAAATGAGCAGGGAGAAGTGAAGGACTTTGTCATGAACGACAAGTGTGCCGCCGGAACCGGGCGTTTCCTGGAGATGATCGCCCGTACGCTGGAGGTCAGCCTGGATGAGCTGGGGGAGATTGCCCTTGCCTCCCAGGAGGACATCGAGATTACCAGCATGTGTTCGGTCTTCGCAGAGTCCGAGGTAATCTCCCTCATTGCCAACAACAAGGAGAAGGCGGATATCGCCAACGGCGTGTGCCGGGCCGTCGCAGGCAAGGCTTTCGGCCTTCTGCGGCGCGTGAATATGGAGCCGGGATTTATGATGACAGGTGGCGTGGCCAAAAATCCAGGGGTCGTGCGCGCGGTGGAGGAGAAGATCGGCGCGAAGCTCTACATCTGCCAGGAGCCGGAGATCGTGGGAGCTGCTGGGGCGGCTCTGTACGCGCTGGAGCAGATGGAGGGCTAGGCAGCCTAGGCAAAGGGAAGGACAGATGGAGAGCCAGACAGCCCAGGCAGAGGAAAGGATAAATGGAGGGCCAGACAGTCTAGGCAAAGGGAAGGACAGGACAGATGGGGGCCGGACAGCCAGGCAGAAAGTCCCCGGCTGCCCGGACTGTGACATGCCATAGGGCAAACAATGAAAAGGCGGCGCCGCCATCCCAGAGGGGATAGGAGGCGCCGCCTGGCGTGTGTGCTTGTCTTGGGCCACACGTTTTAGGGAACCGGCTTAATAGTTCTCAGCGTGGATCTCGAAGAAGCTCTGCGGATGTGCGCAGGTCGGACAGATCTCCGGGGCGGAGGTGCCAACGACGATATGCCCGCAGTTGCGGCACTCCCACACCTTGACCTCGCTCTTGGCAAAGACCTCTGCCATCTCCACATTGTGGAGCAGGGCGCGGTAGCGCTCCTCATGGTGCTTCTCAATGGCGGCTACAAGGCGGAACTTGGCTGCCAGCTCTGGGAATCCCTCTTCCTCGGCGGTTTTGGCAAAGCCATCGTACATGTCTGTCCACTCATAGTTCTCGCCCTCGGCTGCATGGAGCAGATTCTCAGCGGTGCTGCCGATGCCCTCAAGCTCCTTGAACCACATCTTGGCGTGCTCCTTCTCGTTGTCGGCTGTCTTGAGGAACAGGGCGGAAATCTGCTCATAGCCCTCTTTCTTCGCTACGGAGGCGAAATAGGTATATTTGTTGCGCGCCTGGGATTCCCCGGCGAAAGCAGCCTCCAGGTTTTTCTCTGTCTGTGTGCCAGCGTATTTGCTCATGTTGTTGTCCTCTCTTTCTTTCTTAATGTTGGTTTGTTGTCTATCAGATTCATTGCACGGGATCCGCGCCAGCAGCTCCTTTGCCGCATCGGCGGGAAAATCAGGGGCGGGCGGATTGGCAATGAGCTCTTTCAGCAGGTCGTGGGTATTTCTGCTCTGGGGGAGCATATACCCGGATTCCCTCAACAGATCCTCGTTGACCAGCCGCACGGATTTGGCGGCGGCGGCCATCAGGCGGCAGAGCCCGTCTTTGCCCTCTGCGGCGGCCTGTGCGGCCAACTGGCGGGCTGTCTGTTCCTGCGCGGCCTTGCTGGAGGCGAGGGCGCAGGCTGCAGAGACGACCGAAGAGGTTTTCTTCTGCTGGGGAGGATAGTTCACGGGCACCATGGAAATGGCGCCGCTTGGGCAGGCGGCGGCGCAGTCGCCGCAGCCGATACATTTGTCCGTGTCGATGATGCTGTTCTCCGTATCCGTGGCGCCCACGGGACAGACATAGAGACACAGGCAATCCTTCGTACACAGGCGCAGGTTCCTCACAGCAATCTGTTTCATGCGGAAGCCCTCCCTTCTATCTGCTCAAATTTCCAGGCAGGGACCTTGCACACCGGGCAGAGCTGCGGGGGAGCTTCCCCTATGTACACGAAGCCGCACACGGTGCAGACCCATATGGGAGTGCCTGCCAGCAGAGCCTCTCCTTCGGCCTGGTACTGCTCCAAGAGCGAGCGGAGCATGTTGGTGACCTTCTCGCCCCAGACGCAGATGCGCTGGGTACCCCGGTCCTGACCAGCCTGGGCGGTGGCCTTCAATGCCGGATAACCGGCTGACAGGTCGTCCTGGAAGAGGGCGGCCAGCGCCTCCACACTGGCATCCGGCACGGCGGGGGTGATGGAGGTAAAATAGTCCGCCAGCTTCCGGAAAAGCTGGGCTTCCTCCTCGTGATACTGCTTCTCGCAGCCGCGGGCCAGGTTGGAGCAGAGGGCGGCCAATTGTCCCGCAGACAGGGGGAGAAGCTCTTCTCCTGTGTGGGCGAGCCCTTCTGCCTGGCTTGTGGGTACAGGCTGCGCCTGAGCGGCATCCTGCGCGGAGGCGGAAGGCGCTTTGGACGGCGTGGGCTCTTCGGCGCCTTTCTCAGGTGCAAAGAGAGATTTGGCCGCCCTGCACAGGGGACATTTCCACGAATCCGGCAGGTCAGAGAATTTGGCCTCTTCCCGGGCTTCATCGTAGATGTAGCCGCACACAGAACAAACATACCTCATGTGGCATTCTCCTTTCTATTGTAATTTTGAATCCTCGCTTCGGTTATCTTGTTTCTGCTATTTTGTTTCGGTTATCTTATATCTGTGATCTTGCCGCTGTTATTTTATTTCGCTTATCTTGTTTGGGTTATTTTGCCGCTGTTATCTCGCTTCGCTTTCCGGCTTCCGGCGGCATTCCGGGCACAGGTAATATACCTTCAGGTCGTAGAAGAGGAAATCCTCGCTGAACTGCCTGTGCAGGGAGTCGGTCAGGTCGGCAAAGCAGATGTCCGTCAGCTTGCCGCAGGCACGGCAGACGATGTGGTCATGCTTCACGGCGCGGTCATACCGGTCCGGCGACCCTTCGATGGAGATCCGGCGGATCATGCCGGTGTCGCACAGCTTGTTCAGGTTGTTGTATATTGTGGCCAGGGACACAGAAGGGTAGAGTTTCTTCACCGCAGCAAAAATCTGGTCGGCTGTCATATGAGCGGAGGATTGGGTGATTTGCCTGTAAATTTCCTGTTCATATTTTGTCACAATAATCACTTCTTTTTCAACTATTAGAAAAATTCCAAATTATTTATAATGATTCTAAAATAATTATAGGAGTTATAAAAGGAAAAGTCAAGGACATTTTTGAGAATTGACGTTGGGTGTATTTTTGAGAGTGGATGTGGGGTGGCGTTGGGAGATATAGGCCGGCGCCAGGGGCGGCCTCATGAAAAGAAGGTTTGTGACAGGCTGCGGGAACTGCTATAATAGAAGATAGATGCCTGCGGGAATCCGGGCGGCACAGCAGAGGCGGATGCCTTTGCGCAGACAGGGCAGACAGCGGCCGGATGCCTTTGCGCAGACAGTGGCAGACAGCTGGATGCAAAGATACATGCGTATACACAGGCAGATTTTGGAGACAGAGAACAGGAGGATTTGGAAGACATGGAAAAGGCAACGGTATATTTTACAGATTTTCGGTGCGCGGTGGGGACGAGCCAGCTGGAGAAGCTGAAGAGGCTCTGCATCGCGGCGGGGATACGCACCATCGACATGGACGGCAAATTTGTGGCAATCAAAATGCATTTCGGAGAGCTGGGCAATCTAGCCTTTCTACGGCCGAACTATGCCAGGACCGTGGCGGAGCTCTGCAAGGAACAGGGAGGGATGCCGTTCCTGACCGACAGCAATACGCTGTACCCGGGCAGCAGGCGCAACGCCCTGGAGCACTTAGACTGCGCCAACCTGAACGGATTCAACCCCATCAGCGC
>CALWMI010000074.1 GCA_944381745.1 uncultured Lachnospiraceae bacterium
CTGTGAGAGTCCGCAGGAGGGCGTCTGTCAAGGGCTAAAATTTTATGAAATTTCCTGGCTGGCCGTATATTCAAATGCCATCCTGAGAATCATTCTTAGTAGAAAAGATACCAGGAGGATTCGAGGAATGGCTTTGAACAAAGTAGAAATCTGCGGAGTAAATACGGCGAAGCTGCCGCTTCTGACCAACGAGGAGAAGGACGCCCTGTTCACGCGCATCGCCCAGGGGGACAAGGAGGCAAGGCAGATCTTTATCGAGGGGAATTTAAGGCTTGTGCTGAGCATCATCAAGCGGTTTTCTTCCAGCAATGAAAACGTGGACGACCTGTTCCAGATCGGCTGCATTGGACTGATCAAAGCCATCGACAATTTCAACACGGAGCTGGACGTGAAATTTTCTACTTATGCCGTGCCGATGATCATCGGGGAGATACGCCGGTATCTGCGGGACAACAACTCCATACGGGTCAGCCGCTCCCTGCGGGACACAGCCTACAAGGCCATCTACGCCAAGGAGAATATGATGAAGCAGAATCTGCGGGAGCCGACGGTGACCGAGATCGCGGAGGAGATCGGGATCAGCAAGGAGGAGATCGTCATGGCCCTGGACGCGATCCAGAGCCCGGTGAGCCTCTTCGAGCCAGTCTACACCGAGGGGGGAGATACGCTCTACGTGATGGATCAGATCAGCGACAAGAAGAATCGGGAGGAGAACTGGGTGGAAGAGCTGTCCCTGTCGGAGGCGGTGCAGCGGCTGAACGAGAGGGAGCGCCATATCATTGAGCTGCGCTACTTCCAGGGAAAGACCCAGATGGAGGTGGCCAGGGAGGTGGGAATCTCCCAGGCGCAGGTGAGCCGCCTGGAGAAGAACGCCCTGAAGAATATGCGGGCCTACCTGCAGGGGTGAGGGGGGCGGCCGGAGGCGCCTGCTACAGGAGCTCCCTGAGGCAGGCCAGAAGGGCGTCGTCCTGCTCAGGCTTCATGAAGCAGAAGCGGAAATAGCGCTCGTCCAGGAAGGGGAAGGTGGAGCAGTCCCGGATCATATAGCCCTGCCGGATGGCGTGCTCAAAGAGATCCATGGCGGTGACGCCGGACTTGAGGATCCGGACCAGCACAAAGTTGGCCACAGGCTCATAGGCCTTCACGGAAGCCATCCCGCAGAGGATGCGGTAGACGCGCTCCCGCTCCGAGGAGATGAGCGAGCGTGTCTCTTCAATATAGTCCTTGTCCCTGAACATGAGCTCTCCGGCGATCTCCGCCAGGGAGTTGATTGTCCAGGGATTTTTCTTCGCGTTGATCTCCTTGAGGAGATCCCGGTTGCCCACAACCGCGTAGCCCAGGCGCAGGCCAGGGGCCGCGAAGAATTTGGAGATGCCCCGCAGGATGATCACATTGTTGTACACCGCGGCCAGGGGGACGGCGGTGAGCTTCTGCACGTTGGGGGCAAATTCCACGTATGTCTCGTCGATCATGACGTAGATGCCGTGGCTCATGCACTCGTCCAGGATCCGGCGCATGTCCTCCCGGGAGATGGCAGTGGAGGTGGGATTGTTGGGATTGCAGATGATGAGCAGGTCGATGCTGTCGTTGAGCTTTCCCAGGAAATCCTCCATATTCAGCTGGAAGCCGTCCTTCTCCCGCAGGGGATAGTAGAGGGCGGTGCCGCCGCCCATGATCACCTCCCGCTCATACTCCGAGTAGCTGGGGCCGATGATCAGCGCCTTCTTCGGATGCTCAATCTGCACGAACAGGGAGATGAGCTCCGTGGAGCCGTTGCCCACGATGATATGCCCAGCGTCCGCCCCTGTGTAGGCGGCGATGCTCTTGCGCAGGGCGGTGTACTCCCGGTCAGGGTAGGAGGTGACAGCGTCGATCCGGCTGGCCAGGGTACTGCGCAGCAGCGGAGAGATGCCCAGGGGGTTGACGTTGGCGCTGAAGCTCAGGATATCCTCCTTGCGGATGCCGTAGATCTCTTGGATTTTCTCCAGGTCGCTGCCGTGGAAATGGTCTTTATGTTCAATCATGGGAATTCCTCTTTTCTGTTTCTTCAAAAAGTGCTATAATTCATTATAATCGTTATCGGGAAAATTTCAAGCAGATAAGGCGCAGGTACGGTGAGCGGATGAGACAGGTGATAGAGGAGATGGCGGCCGGCAGGTTTGCCGGTTCCAGGCCAAAGCTGAATACAGAAGACGCATGCATTTCCGTCCGCATGGGGAGAAATACAGTCTATGAGGGAAGCCTGACCCTGGAGGTATCGGAAGGAAGGACAATCAAAGGAATGGTTCATAGCTCTTCGCCGCGGGTGAAGGTGAAGGAGCCGGCAGTGTCCGGGACCCATGTCCAGCTGGGTTACAGCATCAACAGCACCGGGCTGGACTTCGGGGAGGAGCTGAACGGCTCGCTCCTGCTGGTGACAGACGGGGGAGAGTATGAGATTCCTTTTTTTGTTAAGGTGGTGAGAGCCGGCAGCCACTCCTCCATGGGCAATGTGAAGAATCTGTTCCATTTCACCAATCTGGCCTATACGGATTATGAGGAGGCCTACCGCATTTTCTGTTCCAAGGAATTTGTCCAGATCTTCGCGGAGGGGGACGAGCATGCCCGCATGGTATACGAATGCCTGTGCAGGACGGGGCTTTCCAAGGCTGCGATGGAGGAGTTCCTGACAGGCATCCGCAAGAAGAAGAGAGTGGCGCTGCGCCAGTCCAACGCCTCCCTGGAGGTGAAGGAGCTGAAGGAGCCAGCGGAAGGCAGTATCTACCTGGAGAAGGAGGGCTGGGGCTATGTGGAGGCGGCCGTGTCGGCGGACGCCCCTTTTGTGCGCCTTTCCAGGAGTTCCTTTACCTCGGAGGACTTTGTGGGGAGGTATTACGAGTACAAGTTCCTGCTGGATCCCGGGAAGATGCACGGCGGGGTGAATTATGCCCGGATCCGGATCCACACGAAGGATCAGGAGTTTGCTTTCGAGGTGACGGCACGCCAGGCGGTGTCTGCGGAGGGCGAAGAGCGCCGCAGGCACCGCAGGGAGCATAAAGAAGGGCGGATGCGGCTGCAGAAGCTGTGGCTGGCGAGGCGCACGGGGCAGATGGAGGAGAGCGCATGGCGAGGGGAGGCGAGGGCCTGCCTGGAAGCGCTTGATCCCGCCTTGGAGGGAGGTAAATCCCGCAGGTGGGAGGAGTTCTGTGCGTTGGCCGGGCTTTACCTTCTCCAGGAGGAGGGGGCGGACGACGGCCAGATCGGGAGGCGGCTTTCCCGGATCCCCAGGAGCCCGGGCTGGACGAAGGATACCCTCCTGTACTGCGCCTATTATTTCCTGGCCTCCCGGATTCCGCGGCAGACCCCGGAGTTCCTCTACCAGGCATGTGACAACCTCTATGCAGCGTGGAAGAGGGAGCCGGAGGAGTGGAGGGTGCTCTTCCTGCTGCTTGCCCTCCCCTGGTACCGGAGGAAAGGGGCGGGGGAGATCCTGGAGGATATCTCCAGGCAGCTGGAGCTGGGGTGTACGAGCCCGCTGATCTATATGGAGGGCTTTTTCCTGTACCGGGACAACCCGGAGCTGTTGAAGAAGCTGTCCAAGGAGGACGTGCGCCTGTTCCTGTGGGCGGCCGGGCAGGAGCTGGTGGGGGAGGCCCTGGCGGATCAGATCGGCCAGCTTGCCCAGCAGCTGCGGGAGTATGACCGGGCGGCCTTAAGGCTCTTGAAGCTTTTGTACGGGAGATATCCGCTGGACAGTATCCTGGCTGCGATCCTGGGCTGCCTGATGCGGGGCGGCTTTGTGGGGAAGGAGTATTTCTCCTGGTACAGCCTGGGGGTGGAGAAGGATCTTCGGATCACTGGGCTCTATGAGCACTACCTGTACACGGTGGACGAGCGGGCGAGGAAGCGCCTTCCGATGCAGCTGGTGCTGTACTTTCAGTACAACAGCCAGCTCGACTATAAGAAGAAGGCTTTCCTCTATGCGAACCTGTATCAGTACCGGAAATCCTACGGGAGCGTATACCGCCAGTATGAGCCGCAGATTGAGAAGTTTGTGTCGGAGCAGCTGATGGAGGGCCATATGGACCGGAACCTGGCGAAGCTGTACGCGGGATTCCTGCAGGAGGACATGCTGACGAAGACGCTGGCCGCCGCCCTTACCAAGCTTCTGTTCCTGCACCGGGTGTACTGCCGCAAGCCGGGGATGAAGCGGGTCACGGCGGTGCACAAATACATGGACGGCTGGCAGTCTGTCCCGGTGACGGACCAGGTGGCCAACGTCAATATCTATATGGACGACTGTGCCCTTGTGTTCCAGAATGAAGAGGGCGAGGTGTTCCTCTGCCCGGACGAGTATGAGAGCCGCCCCTATCTTCCCATCGACCGGTTCCTGCCGGTGTGCGCAAAGTTTTTCCCGGACGACGAGGGGATTATCTTCTACCAGTGCGGGAACATTTCCAATTACAGTGCGATTACCCAGGAGAATGTGGGCACTTTTAAGAAGCTGGTCAACATGGACGGCGTGCAGGAGGCGTTCCGGGAGCGTGTCCGGGAGGATATCCTGCGGTATTACTATGACAATTACGAGGTGGACTCCCTGGACGAGGAGCTGTTCGAGATCAATCCGGAGAGCCTGCCCTCGGCGGAGCGGATGCGGCTTGTGGAGATCTATATCGCCCGCAGGATGTATGAGAGGGCCTATGAGCTGATCCGCATATACGGGTATGAGAAATTTTCGGCTAAGAGGCTTGTGAGGCTGTGCATCCGCATGATACGGGCCAGGGAATTTGAGAAGGATGATTTCCTGCTGAGCCTGTGCTACTATACGTTCAGCCGCCACAAGTATGACGAGACGGTGCTGGAGTACCTGTGCGACTACTATAACGGGAGCTGTGCCCAGATGACCCAGGTCTGCGAGGCAGCCAGGAATTTCCATGTGGACTGCTATTACCTGGAGGAGCGCTACCTGATACAGAGGCTCTACATAGGCTGCACGGATATGGAGGATTTTCCTGTCTTCCAGGAATATATGCACCAGGCCGGAAGCGAGCTTCTGGAGAGGGCCTACATCACCTACCACTCCCACCAGTATTTCCTGGACAGGGAGAAGGGGGGCCGGGAGCTGTTCTCCTGGCTGTCTGGCCGCTACGTGGAGTCCGGCCTGCACAACGTGGTGTGCAAGCTGGCTCTGCTGAAATATTTCGCGCGCACGCCGGAGAGCATGTTCCGCCAGGAGCAGATGGTGCAGGGCCTACTGGATGAGCTGGCCTGTACGGATTACCGCTTTGCCTTCTACCAGGAATTCCCGTCGGCATTCCTGGAGCCCTATTTTCTGGAGGACAAGTACTTTGTGGAGTACCGGACTATGCCAGGGCGGAATGTGCAGCTGCACTATCAGCTGCGGGAGGCTGGAAGGCCCGAGGGCTCCTGGGTGAGCGAGCGCATGCCGGAGGCGTACGACGGCATCTATGTGCGGGAGTTCACGCTATTCTACAGGGACCGGCTGGCCTATTATGTGACGGAGACCGAGGACAACGGAGACGAGGTGCGGGGGGAGAAGACAGAGGCCGTACAGGACAGCGTCTTCCTGAGCTGCAAGAAGGACCGCTACCATATGATCAATGATATGCTGATCTGCTGGGATTTGAGCGACAGCCTCACCTACCGGGAGCTGGAGGAGGATTATCAGCTCCAGGAGGCTATGGCGCAGGCGTTCTTCCCGCTGGAGAAGAGCGCAGAAGCTGGGGAACCCCTGGGCCCGGATGCCGGCCCTTCCCGGGAGGCCGGAGAGGAGAACGGGCCGGATGCGAAGGAAATCTGAGGGGATGCCAGGGGAGCCGGACAGGAAGGAAGCTAAGGGCGAGCGGGACGCGGAGGAAATTTCGGCGGAATGCAGGAGAGTTTTGGAGAGGAGGAGAGCGCCGTGGCGGGGGAATGGATACTAGGCTATGAGCTGAC
>CALWMI010000075.1 GCA_944381745.1 uncultured Lachnospiraceae bacterium
TCCCTCGTCTCCGGCGAAGCGGCTGCGCACGGACACGCAGCCCTGCTCCTCTTCCTTCTGCCCCACCACCAGCATATAGGGGATCTTCTGGGTCTGGGCCTCGCGGATCTTGTAGCCGATCTTCTCCGAACGATGGTCCAGCTCCGCCCGGATGCCGGCGTCCGTCAGAATCTGGGTCACCTTCTCGCCGTACTCCATGAACTTATCGGAAATAGGTAGCACCTTTACCTGCACGGGAGCCAGCCAGGTGGGGAAGGCTCCGGCAAAATGCTCGATCAGGATGCCGATGAACCGCTCGATGGAGCCGAATGCCACCCGGTGGATCATGATCGGGCGGTGCTTCTCCCCATCCGCCCCGGTATACTCCAACTCAAACCGCTGGGGAAGCTGGAAATCCAGCTGGATTGTCCCGCACTGCCAGGTGCGCCCGATGGAATCCTGCAGATGGAAATCAATCTTGGGGCCATAGAAGGCGCCGTCTCCCTCGTTGATGACATAGTCCTTGCCCAGGTCGTCCAGCGCTCCCTGCAGGGCGCTTGTGGCCATCTCCCAGTCCTCGTCGCTTCCCATGCTGTCCTCCGGCCTTGTGGACAGCTCCACATGGTATTTAAAGCCAAAGAGGGAGTACACCTGGTCGATCAGGTTGGCCACCCCTTTGATCTCGTCCCGGATCTGCTCCGGCGTCATGAAGATGTGGGCGTCGTCCTGGGTGAAGCAGCGCACCCGCATCAGGCCGTGGAGCTGGCCGGATTTCTCATGGCGGTGCACAATGCCAAGCTCGCCCATGCGCAGCGGAAGGTCGCGGTAGGAGCGGGGCTCGGAGGCGTAGACCAGCACGCCGCCCGGACAGTTCATCGGCTTGATGGCATAGTCTTCCTCGTCGATGACCGTCGTGTACATATTGTTCTTATAGTGATCCCAGTGCCCGGAAGTCTCCCAGAGGCTGCGGTTCAGGATGATGGGCGTGGAGATCTCCACATAGCCGGCCTTCTGGTGGATCTCCCTCCAGTACTCCAGAAGCGTATTTTTCAGCACCATGCCGTCCGGGAGGAAGAAGGGGAATCCCGGCCCTGCCTCATGCATCATGAAAAGGCCCAGCTCCCTTCCAAGCTTCCTGTGGTCCCTCTTCTTCGCCTCCTCCATCATGGTGATGTAGGCTTCCAGCTCTTCCTTCCCCGGGAAAGCTGTGGCGTAGATCCTGGTGAGCATCTTGTTCTTCTCGCTGCCCCTCCAGTAGGCCCCGGCCAGGTTCATCAGCTTGAACGCCTTGCCCACGCCCTTCGTGCTCATCAGGTGCGGGCCCGCGCACAGGTCGGTGAACTCTCCCTGGCGGTAAAAGCTGATGATGGCGTCCTCCGGCAGATCCTCGATCAGCTCCACCTTGTAGGGCTCCTCCTTCTCCTTCATCAGCTCAATGGCCTCGGCCCTGGGCAGGGTGAAGCGCTCCACCGGCAGGTTCTCCTTGATAATCTTCTTCATCTCGGCCTCGATCTTGGCCATATCCTCCGCCGTGATCGGCTCCTCAAAGTCCACGTCATAGTAGAAGCCATCCGCGATGGAAGGGCCGATGGCCAGCTTCGCCCCTGGATACAGCCGCTTCACCGCCTGGGCCATCACATGGCTGGCCGTGTGGCGCAGGGTGGAAAGGCCTCCTTCGTCCTTCGCCGTCAGGATGTTCAGGCTGCAGTCCCCGTCCAGCACCGTGCGCAGGTCCACAACCTTGCCGTCCGCTTCCCCGGCGCAGGCCGCCCGGGCAAGCCCTTCGCTGATATCCCTGGCGATATCCAGGACGGACATGGCCTGTGCATACTCCTTGACGCTGCCATCTTTCAGTGTGATTTTCATAATCCTCTTCCTTTCTCTGTCCATCTGCCGCGCAGCCGGCACATAAAAAACCCCCTGACATGCCTATTCTTCGCATATCAAGGGGCGATCTTCTCAACCGCGGTTCCACCCTTCTTCAAGCTGTGAGCTTCTTCGTTTGCTGATGGTAACGGAATCACCGGGCCGGATTGGGGCCGCTCGGAGGCAGTCTTCAGCCGCTTCCTAATAGGACGCTTCCAGCATATGCGCCCCTCTCTGGATTATTCCCCGGCTTACTCTTCTCGTCTGCGCGTTCTGTTATTGCATTGTGGGTTGTCTTTCAAACTACTGCAATCTTATCTCATAAGCGGACGGTTTGTCAAGCCGTTGTTACGATTTGCAACCCGATTCCTGCCCTGGAAATTTTTCAAATTTTTTGTTGACAAATGGGCGCGCGCCTGATAATATTGCTTTAAAGCGTTGCGCTTTAACGCGTTAAATTATCCCGGTATCCATCCCGGACAAAATTCATGCAAAGAGAGGTACTTTATTATGGCTGTAAAAATCATCCTGCTGCTTGTGTTCTTTATCATCATGGCAGCCGTAGGCATTCTCTCCCGGAAGCGCGCCCGCAGTATGGACGACTTCGTCCTGGGCGGCCGCTCCGTCGGCCCATGGCTCACGGCTTTCGCCTACGGCACCTCCTATTTCTCAGCGGTGGTCTTCGTCGGCTATGCCGGGCAGTTCGGATGGAAATATGGCCTGGCCTCCACCTGGATCGGCGTGGGCAACGCGGTGATCGGAAGCCTTCTGGCGTGGGTCGTCCTGGGCAGGCGCACGCGGGTGATGACAAACCACCTGCACTCCTCCACGATGCCCGAATTTTTCGGCAGCCGCTACAACAGCCCCGCCTTGAAAATCGTGGCCTCCATCATCGCCTTTGTCTTCCTGATTCCATACACGGCCTCCCTGTACAACGGGCTCTCCCGCCTGTTCGAGATGGCCTTCGACGTCCCCTACATCGCCTGCCTCATCGCCATGGCAGCCTTGACCGGCGTCTATGTCATTGCCGGAGGCTACATGGCCACGGCCATCAATGACTTTATCCAGGGCATTATCATGCTGGTGGGCATCTGCGCGGTGATCGGGGCGGTGCTCACAGGCCAGGGCGGGTTCCTGGAGGCTGTGGGCAAGCTGGCACAGATTCCCAGCGACACAGCCCCCACGCTGGGGCAGCCAGGCGCTTTCGCCTCCTTCTTCGGCCCGGATCCCGTCAACCTGCTGGGTGTGGTCATCCTGACCTCCCTGGGAACCTGGGGGCTTCCCCAGATGGTACATAAATTCTACACCATCAAGGACGAGAAGTCTGTGCGCACCGGCACCGTTATCTCCACCCTGTTCGCGGTGGTCATCTCCGGCGGCTGCTACTTCCTGGGCGGTTTCGCCCGGCTGTTTGACAATCCATCCATCTACGGGGAGAACGGGATTATCTACGATGCGATCATCCCCTCCATGCTGTCATCCCTGTCTGATCTCTTGATCGGGATTGTCATCGTGCTCGTGCTGTCCGCCTCCATGTCCACCCTGGCATCCCTGGTGCTCACGTCCAGCACCACGCTGACGCTGGACTTCCTGAAGGGGACCATCATGAAAAATATGGAGGAGCGCCGCCAGCTCTGGCTTGTCCGGGTGCTGATCGTCTTCTTCATCGCCCTCTCCGTTGTGCTGGCCGTCAACCCGCCCACCTTTATCGCACAGCTGATGGGCATCTCCTGGGGCGCCCTGGCGGGAGCCTTCCTCGCCCCCTTCCTGTACGGCCTGTACTGGAAGCGCACAACCAAGGCGGCTGTGTGGGCCAGCTTTATCGTCGGCGTGGGCCTGACCCTGTGCAACCTGTGGATGCCCCTGTTCTCCTCGCCGATCAACGCGGGAGCCGCCGCCATGGTGGCTGGCCTCATCATTGTCCCTGTGGTGAGCCTGCTCACCCCCAAGCCGGACACCAGCGCCGTGGACGGCATCTTCTCCTGCTATGAGGAGAAGGTGGTCGTGTACCGCAAGAAGGCGCTGGACGAGAAATAAAAAAGTGTGCGCTCCGGCGCACACTCGCGCCGGAGCGCGGTTGCGT
>CALWMI010000076.1 GCA_944381745.1 uncultured Lachnospiraceae bacterium
AGCAGATCCTGGCAGCGATGGAGCAGGAGAATGATTTTGTGATGGAGCTCATGGAGGAAGAGGACATCTGCCCGGAGTGCGGCCATCACCATGACCACGAGCATCCCCATGAGCACGATCACGAGCATGAGCACGATCACGAACACGAGCACGGCCACGAACACGAGCACGAGCACGAGCACGGGCATGAGCACGGCCACGAGCACGAGCATGGTCACGGCCACGGGCATGAGCACGGTCACGATCACGAGCATGGTCACGGCCACGAGGGCCATCACCACGCGGACGAGGTGTTCACCAGCTGGGGAACCCAGACCCACCACAAATATGACAGGGAGGAGATCGAGGGCATCCTGAAGCGCATGGCAGATTCCCAGGAGTTTGGCATCGTGCTGCGGGCGAAGGGTATGGTTGCGGCCAAGGACGGCTCCTGGATCTATTTCGACCTGACGCCCCAGGAGTATGAGCTGCGCCAGGGCCAGCCGGACGTGACCGGCCGCCTGTGCGTGATCGGGACACAGATTGACACGGCTGCGATCGAGGCGGCTTTCGGATTAAATTAAGGATGTGAGACCATGTTGGAGATACCCGTATATATCGCCACCGGTTTCCTGGAGAGCGGCAAGACGAGCTTTATCCGGGAGATCTTGGCTGACCAGGAATTCACGGAGGGCAAGAAGGTGCTGGTGATCGCCTGCGAGGAGGGGGCAGAGGAGTACGACGAGGAGATCCTGCGGGAGGGCAACGCCGAGCTGGTGACGGTGGAGAGCCCGGAGGAGCTCACCACAGACTTCCTGAAGCAGCTGCAGCGCCAGCACCGCCAGAAGCTGACCATCTTCGAGTACAACGGCATGTGGAAGGTGCAGGACCTCCTGGACGTGCTGCCGAAGAACTGGCCCGTGGTGCAGGTCTTCACGATGATTGACGCCAGCACCTATGAGATGTACCTGAACAACATGCGCTCCATCATGATGGAGCTGGTGAAGTCGTCGGATGTGGTGATCTTCAACCGCTGCGACAAAGATACGAAGAAGGGGAGCCTGCGCCGCTCCGTGAAGGCGGCCAACCGGCGGGTGCAGATCATCTATGAGTCCATCGACGGGAGCGACGATGAGGAGGAAGAGGACGACCTGCCCTTTGATGTGAATGCGGACGAGATCGACCTGGAGGATGACGACTATGGCCTGTGGTACCTGGACGCCATGGATCACCCGGAGAAGTACGACGGCAAGAAGGTGCGGTTCACCGCCATGGTGTACCGGGGGGATAAGCTCCCCAAGGGGTATTTTGTTCCCGGCCGGTTTGCCATGACCTGCTGTGCGGACGACATCACTTTCATTGGCTTCCTGTGCAAGTCACAGTTCGCGGAGAAGCTGAAGGTCAGGGAATTCATCAAGCTGACGGCCACAGTCAAGACCGAGGTGCGCAGGGAGTACCAGGGGCCGGGGCCCGTGCTGACGGCGGTGAAGATCGAGAAGGGGACGAAGCCCGAGGAGGAGCTTGTCTATTTTAACTAGGAATCCTTTCAGACACAACAGGGGGAAGCATGCAGACCATTCAGGAAGATATCAAAAACGGGACGTTCCGCAGCGTGTATTTGCTGTTCGGACAGGAGGAGTATTTGAAGCGCCAGTACCGGGATAAGCTGAGGAAGGCGCTCCTGGCGGAGGGCGATGTGATGAACTATGCCCGCTTCGAGGGCAAGGAGGCCCAGATTCCCGCGATGATCGACCTGGCGGAGACGCTTCCCTTTTTTGCTGCGCACCGGCTGATCCTGTGCGAGGAGACCGGGCTTTTCAAAAACGCCAGCCAGGAGCTGGCGGATTATGTGCCGGATATCCCGGAGACGACGGTGTTCGTGTTTGTGGAGAAGGAAGTGGATAAGCGGGGAAAGCTGTACAAGGCGGTGAAGGAGCACGGGAGGGCAGTGGAGTTCACCCTGCCGGACGAGAAGATGCTCATGCGCTGGGTGCTGGGCATCCTCAAACGGGAGAACAAGAAGATATCGGAGCCAGTGATGCGGCTCTTCCTGGAGAAAACCGGCTTTTCCATGGAGAATATGGATCAGGAGCTGGAGAAGCTCATCTGTTATATGGGAGAGCGGGAGGTGATCGGCAGGGAGGATGTGGAGGCCGTCTGCACGGAGCAGACGGAGAACCGCATTTTCGAGATGATCCACCGGGTGGCAGAGAAGAAGCAGCAGGAGGCGCTCCGCCTGTACTATGACCTGCTGGCGCTGAAGGAGCCGCCGATGCGCATCCTCTACCTGGTGGGGCGGCAGTTCAACACCCTGCTGCAGGTGAAGTCCCTGGCGGCCCAGGGGCTGGACAACAATGCCATCGCCGCCAGGGCAGGGCTGCGCAGCTTTACCATCCGCAGGTACCGGGCGGAGGCAGAGAAGTTTTCCACGCAGCAGCTTCTCGGAGCCCTCAAGGACTGCGTCCAGACGGAGGAGGACGTGAAGACCGGCAAGATAGAAGACAGGCTGGGCCTGGAGCTTCTGCTGGTGAGGTACAGCGGAAGGTAGCGCCGGTGTACCAAGGGACAATATGGCCAAAAGTGGCTGATTTGCATTCCTGCTTGTGCCCCGGCGCTGCGGGACGCAAAAAAGGCCCCATATCCGGAATGACGGAACCGGATACGGGGCCTTCTATCATCTGCCTATCTAGTCTATATCGAAGCTCGTTCCTTACGCGATCGCGTTCACAGCCTTGGTCAGGCGGGACACCTTCCTGGAAGCTGTATTCTTGTGATAGACGCCCTTCGTGCAAGCCTTGTTGATCTCGGAAATGCACGCAAGCAGCGCAGCGTTGGCAGCCTCCTTATCCTTAGCGGCGACAGCAGCATCGACCTTCTTCACATAGGTCTTCACCCTGGAACGGATTGCTTTATTCCTATCAGCCTTTGTCTGGTTTACTAAGATTCTCTTCTTCGCGGACTTTATATTCGCCAATTCTGACACCTCCCATACTCTTTATCATGATGATTGCCCTTCCATTAAACGAGACACGGTTTGTCTAATGAAAACATACTCATATAGTGTAGCCCAGAGGGGTTTGTTTGTCAATACATATTCCGGGTATTTTTGAGAAAAATAGTTACTGCGAAACAGTCACGCCACCCATATAAGCAGTCTTAGCTCCGTAAGGATCGAGACTGGAGCCTCGGAGAGGCGACGCGTGTGCATGTGGGTGGCTGTGAATAGTCACTTGCCGCGAGTTACAAAAATTATAGCATGTTTAGACAGGAGGAACGGGACTATGGAGAGATTCCAGGGGCGCACCGATCTGGCGCTGGAGGCGACAGAGCGTTTCGAGGATGGCCAGATCGAGATATCGGGGGTGAAAATTACCGAGTACCAGAAGGGGGAGACAGATATCAAGATTACCAAGGTGGCCATTGAGACAGAGAACGGGTCGAAAATGATGGGGAAGCCGCGGGGGATCTACCTGACGCTGGAAGCCCCGGATATGCCGGTGCCGGACGAGGGCTATCACCGGGAGATTTCCAGGGAGCTGGCGGCGCAGCTGCGGGAACTCCTGGGGGATACGGGGAAGGAGCGGTCTGTGCTGGTGGTGGGGCTGGGCAACCGGGAGGTGACGCCGGATGCCCTGGGGCCTGACGTGGTGGGAAATCTCCAGATCACGCGGCATATCCTGCGGGAATATGGGAAGGCGGCCATGGAGAAGGAGCGGGCCAACGCGGTGAGCGCGATCGTGCCCGGGGTCATGGCCCAGACTGGCATGGAGACGCTGGAGATCCTCCAGGGGGTGGTGGGGGAGACGAAGCCGGATGTGCTGATTGTGGTGGACGCCCTGGCGGCCAGGAGCACGAAGCGCCTGAACCGGACAATCCAGATCTCGGACGCCGGCATCCACCCGGGCTCGGGCGTGGGCAACTACCGGCAGGCGCTGACTAAGGAGACGCTGGGAGTCCCGGTCATCGCGGTGGGCGTGCCCACGGTGGTGGATGCCGCGACCATCGTGAACGACACGATGGAGAGCCTGGTGGAGGCCATGGGCCAGTCGGAACGGCTGAGAAGCCTGGGGGATTCCCTGGCAAGGCTGGATGCGTCGGAGAAGCATGAGCTGATCCGGGAGCTCCTCTCCCCCCAGCTGAACGGGATGTTTGTGACGCCCAAGGACATCGATGAGACGGTGAAGAGGATTGGCTACACCATATCGGAGGGTATCAACATGGCGCTGCAGATCGAGTAACCGCCGGCGTACACTGGCGCGAGGGTTCTTTGGCGCACCAAGCGTGAGCGCTGCACAGACATAATCGGCGGGCACCGTCATATACTACAGGTAGAGTGAAGGTGGTGCCTGGATGGGAGACCGGTTCTTGAGGATATTGAATAAGGTGTTATGGAGCCTTGCGGCAGCCGCAGGGCTCTTCCTGTTGGCGCAGGGGAGCATGCTGTGGGGCAGGGAGGGACAGGGAGACAGCCTTCAAAGCCTGGGGCAGGAGGCGGTATATGACCTGCAGCAGGCCGCAGCGTCCAGCCTTTTTCCCGGCCTGGCCTATCCGCTGGAGGGCCGGGAGAGCTTCTCGGGATGGGAGCAGTACCTGGTGAGGAAGGCCTATGGCTTTTTCCCCTTGTACGGATATGTGGAGACTTACGCAGCCGGCGCCGGGATCCAGGAGAGCCGCTCCACCTACGAGGCAATCCTGCAGGCGGAGGCAGCGGATGAGAATACAGTGGACGCCATGACCGGCGAGGTGGAGGGGCTGACCGAGGAGGAGAAAAACATGCAGATGGAGAATGAGAACGCGGCGGCTGCCATCGCAGGGAACGGAGGAGAGGCGTCGTCAGGGCAGGCGGCGGGGCAGCAGGCAAATGGAGGAGAGGCGTCGTCAGGCCAGGCGGCGGGGCAGCAGGCGAATGGAGGAGAGGCGTCGTCAGGCCAGGCAGCGGGGCAGCAGGCAGCTGGAGGAGAGGCGGCGTCAGGCCAGACAGCAGGGCAGCAGGCGGGCGGTGCGGACGCAGGTTCCCAGGAGGCGGTGGAGGCGGCGGCTCCCGGCGGAATCATCTACTCCGAGGCGCAGCTGGCGGATTTTGATTTCCTGCTGAGTAATTTCTACACGGTGGACAAATCCACGGCCATCAGCAGCGCGGTGCTCAATGCCCAGCGGCTGCTGGAGAAGGATCTGTCCATCGACACAGCTGCGGAGGGGCCGCAGATCCTCATCTACCACACCCATTCCCAGGAAGGGTTCCTGGATTCCCAGCCGGGCAACCTGGAGACGACCATCGTGGGGGTGGGGGATTACCTGGCCGAGATCCTCCAGGAGACCTACGGCTACCAGGTGCTCCACAACCGGGAGGTGTTCGACATGGTGGACGGAAGGGAGGACCGGAACGAGGCCTACACGCTGGCGGGAGAGCGGATGGAGCAGATCCTGGCGGAGAACCCGTCTATCCAGGTGGTGATCGACCTGCACCGGGACGGCGTGGACGAGAGCACCAAGCTGGTGACCGATGTGGACGGGAAGCCCACCGCCAAGCTGATGTTTCTCAACGGCCTGTCCTACTCCAAGAAGAACGGGCAGATTTCGTATCTGCCCAACCCCTACATAGAGGACAATATGGCCATGGCGCTGAACATGCAGCTGCTGGCCGCCAAATATTATCCCGGCGTGATGCGCAAAATTTACCTGAAAACCTACCGCTATAACCTGCACTTGAGCCCAAAGGCAATCCTGGTGGAGTGCGGAGCCCAGACCAACACCCTGCAGGAAGCGAAGAACGCCATGGAGCCCCTGGCCGATATGCTGGACCGCACGCTGCGGGGGGAGTAGGCGTGAAAAGCGGAGTAGGCGTGAAAAGCAGAGTAGGCGTGAAAAGCTTGCGCCGTCCTGGGGAATATAGTAGAATGTAGCTGTGCCAGGGGGCAGAGGATATTGATACAGACAGAGGAGAGTTGAAATATGGCAGAATTTGAGCAGGGCAACATCCGCAATTTTTGCATCATTGCCCATATAGACCACGGGAAATCCACGCTGGCGGACCGGATTATCGAGAAGACTGGGACGCTGACCAGCCGGGAGATGTCCGACCAGGTGTTGGACAATATGGACTTGGAGCGGGAGCGGGGCATCACGATCAAGGCGCAGACGGTGCGCAACATCTATAAGGCGAAGGACGGGAAGGAGTACGTGTTCAACCTGATCGACACGCCAGGACATGTGGACTTCAATTACGAGGTGTCCAGGAGCCTGGCGGCCTGCGAGGGGGCAGTGCTGGTGGTGGACGCCGCCCAGGGCATCGAGGCCCAGACGCTGGCCAACGTGTACCTGGCCCTGGACCACGACCTGGAGATCCTTCCGGTGATCAACAAGATTGACCTGCCCAGCGCAGAGCCCCAGCGGGTGATCGAGGAGATCGAGGATGTGATCGGCATCGAGGCCCAGGACGCGCCCCAGATCTCGGCGAAGAACGGGACGAACATTGAGGCGGTGCTGGAGGCCATTGTGGAGAAGATACCGGCTCCCGAGGGCGACCCAGAGGCGCCCTTGAAGGCGCTGATCTTCGACTCCGTATACGACTCCTACAAGGGCGTGATCATTTTTTGCCGGGTCAAGGACGGACGGGTGCGCAAGGGCACGAAGATTCAGATGATGGCCACAGGAGCCTCGGAGGAGGTGGTGGAGGTGGGCTACTTCGGAGCCGGGCAGTTCATCCCCTGCGAAGAGCTCTCCGCCGGTATGGTGGGCTATATCACCGCCAGCCTGAAGAATGTGAAGGAGACCCGTGTGGGAGATACGATCACGGACAAGGACAGGCCCTGCAAGGAGCCGCTGCCCGGCTACAAGAAGGTGCAGTCCATGGTGTTCTGCGGCATGTACCCGGCGGACGGGGCCAAGTACCCGGATCTGCGGGACGCGCTGGAGAAGCTGCAGCTGAACGACGCCTCCCTGCGGTTCGAGCCGGAGACGTCGGCTGCCCTGGGCTTCGGATTCCGCTGCGGTTTCCTGGGGCTTCTGCACCTGGAGGTCATCCAGGAGCGCCTGGAGAGAGAGTACAACCTGGATCTGGTAACCACGGCGCCCAGCGTCGTCTACAAGGTGTACAAGACCAATGGGGAAGTGATCGACTTGACCAACCCCACCAATCTCCCGGACCCGTCGGAGATCGACCACATGGAGGAACCCATCGTCAACGCGGAGATCATGGTGACCAAGGAGTTCATCGGCTCCATCATGGATCTGTGCCAGGAACGCCGGGGCACCTATATCAGTATGGAGTATATCGAGGAAAACCGGGCGCTGCTGAAATATGAGCTTCCCCTCAACGAGATTATCTACGACTTTTTCGACGCGCTGAAATCCCGCTCCCGGGGTTATGCGTCCTTCGACTACGATATCAAGGGCTATCAGCCGTCCCAGCTGGTGAAGCTGGACATCTTGATCAACAAGGAGGAAGTGGATGCCCTGTCCTTTATCGTCTTCGAGGGGACGGCCTATGAGCGGGCGCGGAAGATGTGTGAGAAGCTCTATGAGTTTTTTCCGCGCCAGCTGTTCGAGATCCCGATCCAGGCGGCGGTGGGCAGCAAGATCATTGCCCGGGAGACCGTGAAGGCCCTGCGCAAGGATGTGCTGGCCAAGTGCTACGGCGGCGACATCACGCGGAAGAAGAAGCTGCTGGAGAAGCAGAAGGAAGGCAAGAAGCGCATGCGCCAGGTGGGAAATGTGGAGATTCCCCAGAAGGCCTTCATGGCGGTGCTGAAGCTGGACGACGACTGAGGCTTAAGGAGGCTGCGGATATGGAGAGAGATCTGGAAATTTACATCCACATCCCTTTTTGCGCGAGAAAGTGCGGTTACTGCGATTTCCTGTCCTTCCCGGCATCCGAGGAGGCCAAGGAGAGGTATGTCCGCGCCCTGGTGCGGGATATCCTGGACGAGGGGACGCCGGCCTATGCAGTGCGGACGGTTTTTATGGGAGGGGGCACCCCCTCCCTTTTGCGTGAGGGGCAGACGGCAGAGATATTGGAGGCGGTGCACCGCGCCTTCCAGGTGGACAGGGATGCGGAGGTGACCATAGAGGCCAATCCCGGGACGCTGACCAAGGAGAAACTGCGGGCGTACCGGCAGATGGGGATTAACCGCCTGAGCATGGGGCTGCAGTCGGTCTCGGACAGGGAACTGAAGCTGCTTGGCAGGATCCACACGTACCAGGACTTCCTGGACAATTACTGGGAGGCCAGGCGGGCGGGCTTTGACAACATCAACGTGGATCTGATGTCCGCCCTGCCGGGGCAGACGGCGGCGGACTGGCGGGAGGGGCTTCGGCGGACGGCAGCGCTGGAGCCGGAGCACATCTCCGCCTACAGCCTCATTGTGGAGGAGCACACGCCCTTCTATGAGCGGTACGGCCGTGACCGAGAGCGGCTGGAGCGAGGGGAGGAGCCGGTGTTCCTGCCGGGTGAGGAGGAGGAGCGCCGGATGTATGCGGACACCTTGGAGATTCTCTCCCAGGCGGGCTACCGCCGCTACGAGATTTCCAACTATGCAAGGCCGGGCCGGGAGTGCCGCCACAACAAGGGATATTGGAAGCGGACGCCCTACCTGGGCTTCGGGCTGGGCGCGGCCTCCCTCTTGGAGGGGCGGCGTTTCCGGCGGGTGCAGGAGATGGGCGCGTTCCTGGAGCGCCCCGGCGCCCGGGAGGAGGAGACAGCCCTAAGCCGCCAAGAGGAGATGGAGGAGACCCTGTTCCTGGGGCTGCGCCTGACAAAGGGCGTATCGGAGGAGGAATTTTTCCGCCTCTTCGGGGAACCGCTGGACAAGGCATACGAAAAGCCCCTGGAGGACATGCTAAGGGCAGGGCTTCTGGAGCGGCGGGAGGGCTGGGTGCGCCTCACCAGGCGGGGGATTGACGTGAGCAATTATGTGATGGCACAGTTCCTGCTGTGAGGGAGCTGCGGGGCAGATCATCTTTGACTGCCTTGGAGACGAAAAAACCATAAACATTCAAATTTAGTCAATATAGACAAGAAAAAATCGTATTTTTGTGAATTAATATGATTGAATATGAACGAATTTGGATGTATAATGAGGCGGAAGAGAAGATGACAGACAAGGCGGGATCCTGGGGAAGAGGCA
Source organism: uncultured Lachnospiraceae bacterium (assembly GCA_944381745.1). Lineage (GTDB taxonomy): Bacteria > Bacillota > Clostridia > Lachnospirales > Lachnospiraceae > JAGTTR01. The sequence goes on from CALWMI010000076.1 coordinate 9,105, forward strand.
GGGAAGCCGCTTTGGGGACAGCTCATGGAAGCAGGAGGAAGAAGGAATTATGAGGATTATTGATTTGCTGGCGCCGGAGAGCATCTCTCTGGATGCGGCGCCCAAGACCAAGCAGGAGGCTCTGGACGAGGCGGTACGGCTGATGGCACAGAGCGGGAAGATCAACGATGAGGAGGCATACCGGAAGCAGGTGTATGCCAGGGAGGAAGAGGGGACGACCGGCATCGGCGAGGGGATCGCGATCCCTCACGGCAGGTGTGAGGCGGTCAGCAGGCCGGGGCTGGCGGCGATGGTCATCCGAGACGGCGTGGACTTTGATTCCCTGGACGGCCAGCCGGTCCATCTGCTGTTCCTGATCGCCGCGCCCAACACGAAGGACAACGTCCATCTGGACGTGCTGAGCAAGCTGTCCGTGCTGCTGATGGACGAGGAGCTGACGAGGAAGCTTACAGAGGCCAGCAGCACCCGGGAATTCCTGGAGCTGCTCAATGAGGCGGACGAGGAGAAAGGAGCCCTGCCAGGCACGGCGGGGGCTGTGGAGGCCGCAGAGGGCGGCAGCGGCAGCAGGCTTCTGGCAGTCACCTCCTGCCCCACCGGGATCGCCCACACCTATATGGCGGCGGAGGCGCTGGAGAAGGCGGCTAAGGCTCGCGGCTGCTTTATCAAGGTGGAGACGAGAGGATCCGGCGGGGCCAAGAACGTGCTCACAGAGGAGGAGATTGCCTCGGCGGACTGCATCATCGTGGCTGCAGATACCCAGGTGCCGATGGAACGGTTTGACGGCAAGCGGGTGATCGAATGCCAGGTGTCCGACGGCATCAGCAAGGCGGAGGCCCTGGTGGAGAGGGCGCTGGCGGGAGACGCGCCCATTTACCAGGCAGCGTCGGAGAGCGCCGAGGCAAAGCAGCCGGCAGCCTCCGGCTCTGTAGGCCATAAGATCTATACCCAGCTGATGAATGGGGTGTCCCATATGCTGCCCTTCGTCGTGGGCGGAGGCATCCTGATCGCCATCGCCTTCCTGATCGACGGGCTGAGCGTGGACATGGCTTCCTTGCCGGACGACATGCGCTCCAGCTTCGGCACCATCACCCCGGCGGCCGCCATGTTCAAGCAGATCGGCGACCTGGCCTTCGGCTTTATGCTGCCGGTCCTGGCGGGCTTTATCGCCATGGCCATCGGCGACAGGCCGGCGCTGGCGGTGGGCTTCGTGGGTGGCATGATTGCTGCCCAGGGCAAGTCAGGCTTCCTGGGAGCCCTGGCGGCAGGTTTCCTGGCAGGCTACCTGGTGGTGCTGCTGCGCCGCCTGTTTGAGAAGCTGCCCCAGGCTATTGAGAAGCTGGCGCCGGTGCTTCTGTATCCGGTGATCGGCATCCTGGTGATAGGCCTGGTGATGCTGTATGTGATTGAGCCGCCCATCGGCTTCCTGAACACAGCGCTGAATACGGCGCTGACCAATATGGGAGGCTCCAGCAAGATTCTGCTGGGTATCCTTGTGGCAGGCATGATGTCCGTGGACATGGGAGGCCCTTTCAACAAGGCGGCCTATGTGTTCGGCACGGCGTCCATCGCCGCAGGCAACTACGATATTATGGCGGCTGTGATGATTGGCGGCATGGTACCTCCCTGTGCCATCGCCCTGGCCACGCTGCTGTTTAAGAACAAGTTCACGAAGGAGCAGAGGGAGTCTGGCCCCACCAACTTCATCATGGGCCTGGCCTTCATCACAGAGGGGGCAATCCCCTTCGCGGCCTCCGACCCGCTGCATGTGCTTCCAGCCTGCATCGGCGGCTCCGCGCTGGCGGGAGCCCTGTCCATGGCATTCGGCTGTACGCTGATGGCTCCCCACGGCGGGATCTTTGTCTTCCCGGTGGTGGGCAACGGCCTGATGTACTTTGTGGCCCTGGTGGCGGGAACTGTTGTGGGAGCCCTGCTGCTTGGCATCCTCAAGAAGAAAGTGGAAGAGTAAGGATAGAGACGGGCAGAGATAAGGCGGAGACAGGACAGAGACGGGCAGCGCCGGTGCGGCAGGGGCGTGGGTTCCCTGCGCACCGGCGCTTGTGATAAACAAAGATAGGGAGGGGTATGATGCTGACAGAAGAGCGGTACGCCAGGATTTTGAAGCTCCTGGAGGATAAGGGGAGCGTGACCGTCCAGGAATTGAAGGAATTCCTGGACACCTCCGAGTCTACGATCCGCAGGGATCTGAACGCCCTGGGGGCTGAGGGGAAGCTGATCAAGGTGTTCGGCGGGGCGGTGGCCGCAGAGGGGGCCTACAACACCCAGGATGCCGACGTGGCCCAGCGGGAGAAGATCAATATCGAGGAGAAGAGGGCGATCGCCGCCTATGCGGCCAGCCTGATACGGCCGGATGACTTTGTGTTCCTGGATGCGGGGACGACCACTGGGCTGCTCCCAGACTATCTGACAGAGAAGAGCGCAGCCTTTGTGACCAACGCCCCGGGACACGCCTCCAAGCTGGCTGCCCTGGGGGTGCGGGTGTACCTGGTGGGCGGGGAGCTCAAGCCGTCCACCGAGGCGCTGGTGGGCAACGAGGCGGTAGAGAATCTGCAAAAATATCATTTTACTATCGGATTTTTCGGCGCCAACGGCGTCACCCAGAGAGAGGGCTTCACCACGCCGGACTTAAGCGAGGCGTTGGTGAAGCGCAGGGCGATGGAAAACACCCGGCACTGCTTCGTCCTGTGTGACCATGAGAAGCTGAGCCAGGTGAGTTCCGTGACTTTTGGAACGTTCTCCTCCGCGTCAGTGATCACCGACCGGATTGTCCAGGAGAATTACAAAAGCTGCGACAATGTGATCGAAGTTCCTTCCGGCGGACGCGCGGGAGAGATAAAATAGGGCTTTAGTGGCCGCTTGGAATCTCATCCAGGCGGTCTTTTTCTTTCTTCAGGTCCGCGTAGAGCAGATCCACAAGAAGGATGGTGAGCGGGATGAGCGTGACGAAGATGGCCTTCCCCAGCAGGTGCCGGGAGATCACGGTGGCCAGGATGCCGCCCACTACGAAGATGGCCAGCATTCCGATATGGCTGGCTGTGCGCACCGCGTAGTCGTGCCTGCCATGGCTGCGGATCGTCTTCACCAGATGGATGCCGGTCTGCCGGATGTGGTTCGTGCAGAAGGTGGTGGCCATCGGGATGTTCTGCGCCTGGCGGAACGTGTTGTACTGCATGGAGCAGATAAAATTGATGGTCACCTGGGTGATCTGGTAGGGGGCGCTCTCTGGCAGGAGCCCCATGAAGATCACGGCGATGATCTCGATGATGATGAAGAGCGTGTCCCAGCGGATAAAGTGCAGTTTCTTCAAAGGCAGGGCCGCCGCCTCCGAGATCACAGCCCCCATCAGGTAGGCGGTGATGGGAATGACCAGGTAAAGGGCATGCCCCCAGTTGGCGTTGCCCAGGTCGAGAGCCAGAAGGACCAGGTTCGCAGTCTGGGCGTTGCAGAAGATGCCGCCCCGCACGGTGTAGGTGAAGCCGCCGAAGAAGCCGGCCACCAGCATGAGCAGGGCGAAGACCCAGCCCTTCTCGCATTCCAGAAATTCGTCTGGATGGTGTTCTGTTTTTTGGATTGTATTTTGGTTCATACTTTCCCCTCCTGTGGCTAGTATACGGCTTGCCTGCTATGTTGTAAAATGATAATATAGTATCATAGCAATATTTTTTGTTCATGGACAGGGAAGAGAGCGATGAAGATTAATTTTGAGTACTACAAGGTGTTCTACTATGTGGGAAAATTCAAGAATTTCACGCGGGCGGCCAGGGAGCTGCAGACGAGCCAGTCCGCTGTGAGCCACGCGGTTCAGAACCTGGAGAGCCAGCTGGGCTGCCAGCTCTTTGCGCGGAGCAGCCGGGGCGTGGAGTTCCTGCCGGAGGGGGAGAGGCTCTACGAGTACGTGCGCCGCGGCTGCGAGCAGTTTTTCCGCGGGGAAGAGATGATTGCCGAGTCCGTGTCCCTGGAGAGGGGCGTGGTGTCCATCAGCACGACGGAGACGGCGTTTATGTGCTGCCTGTCTGCCATCCTGGAGGATTTCCACAAGAAGAGGCCGGGCGTGCGCTTCCGGCTGATGAACGCCTCCACCAGCCGGGAAGCTGTCCGGGCAGTGGAGGAGGGGAGCTATGATTTCGCGGCGGTTCCCACGCCGGTCGCCCTCCAGAAGGGGATGGGGCAGATCTGCCTGCTGGAATTCACCGACAAGCTCATCGTGGGCAGCCAGTACCGGGCGCTGGCCGGAGGGGAGCTGTCCCTGAAGGGGCTGTCCGCCTATCCGTTCCTGTGCCTTTCGGAGGGGACGGCGGCCAGGGAATATTTCCAGCGGCTGTTTGACGCCCACGGCCTGCCGATGCATGTGGAGATCGAGGCGGCTACCAACGACATGGTGATTCCCCTTGTGCGCAGCAACCTGGGGGTGGGCTTTACGCCCGGGCCGCTGGCGGAGGCGGCTATCCGCGAGGGGGACGTGTACGAGGTGCGCCTGCGGGAGAAGCTGGAACCCCGGCAGATTCTCCTGGTCTGTGGGGGCGGCAGGAGAATGAGCCTGGCCTCGGCGGAATTCGGGCGCTATGTGGGGCTGCCTGTGCCTTCCAGGACAGGGTGACGGAGGCGGGCCGCCCTGAAATTGTCAGAATTCGTTAAGGAACAAAAACAGCGCATGTATGGTAAAATAAAGAAAATACATGCAAAATACCTGTAAAATATGGAGGCCGCAGAGATTCTGCGGGCAAGAAGGAGGAAGCCCGATGCAGGAAGTGAACATTCTTGTCGTGGACGATGAAAAGGAAATTGCAGAGCTGATAGAGATCTACCTGGTGGGGGACGGCTACAAGGTGTTTAAGGCATACAGCGCCCAGGAGGGGCTTGCAATCTTGGAGAAGGAGGATATCAAGCTGGTTCTGCTGGACATCATGATGCCGGGGATGGACGGCTTCGAGATGTGCAAGCGCATCCGCCAGACCAACAACGTCCCCATCATTATGCTGAGCGCGAAATCTACAGATCTGGACAAGATCCTGGGTCTTGGGACCGGGGCGGACGACTACGTGACCAAGCCCTTTAATCCGCTGGAGCTGACCGCGCGGGTGAAATCCCAGCTGAGGCGGTACACCCAGCTGAACCCGGAGAGCGACCGGACGAGGGCCGAGCAGGAGATCCAGATACGGGGGCTCACCATCAACCGGGACAACCACAAGGTGACTGTCT